>NZ_SZWZ01000032.1:0-135155 GCF_005281025.1 Citrobacter sp. wls714
TAAGCACAGCGACCTCCAAACTTCATGCGCAACTCTGCACGTTGTTTTTTCGTCAGTGCCATCTCACTCCCCCTTCACGCCAATGCCAGCGGCGTGAAGAACTTTTATAATTTCGTCTCGCATATATTCAGCACCTTTTTGCATGCCGTATCCGTCTGATGGTTCAAGGCAAAGTTTAAGTGTTTCATATTGGAGTGGAGCGACCGGCAACTTCACGCTAAAAATCATCCCCTCCAGTTCTGCTATGCGCTTCTCTGCGGCTTCCAGTGCACAATTAAGATTGGCAATATGCTTGCGCAATACGCGGGCATAGTGAGTGCTGACAGCTGGTTGTTCGCTGATTCTTTTCAGTTCCAGTAGAGCCGATTCGAGTTCTTCCGGGTTCAGCACCTGTTTGTTGAGTGCTGTCATTGGGCTGCCTCCCAGCAGATTTGAACCGCATAACTGCTTTTCACTCG
This sequence comes from Citrobacter sp. wls714, assembly GCF_005281025.1. Classification (NCBI taxonomy): domain Bacteria; kingdom Pseudomonadati; phylum Pseudomonadota; class Gammaproteobacteria; order Enterobacterales; family Enterobacteriaceae; genus Citrobacter; species Citrobacter sp. wls714. The sequence continues at coordinate 459 of NZ_SZWZ01000032.1, forward strand.
CTTCACTGCACCGAGAGCCTCAAGATTTTTCAGGCGGCGCAGTACATACGCTGTCTTGATGCCTTTGTAGTTATCGCGTAAGCAGTGAGTGACCACATAGGTCATGCAATTTCCATGGTCACGAAGTACCTGGATGATTTCCTCATCGGTTGGTTTTCTCACAGCGCGGCTCCTTTGCGAAGCTGGGCGGCGAACTCGTTGAGCGATATGTAGCAATCTCCGAATGTTAACGAACCGCTCGACTGCATATGCTCCATAGCCGCATCCACACCCTGCGCCCGCACTTCAGCCAGGAAAGCATCGGTAGCTGGCATAAACAATGCTGATTTAGCATCAAACATAAGTGATTTTGCGGGGTTGATTGACTTCTCTTCTGGAGAAATACCACTCATTGCAAATTGATTGACCATGCGTTCAACCACTTCACGCAATGCTGCATTGTCTACAGCCAGGGCCTCGCTATGCGTATTCTGCTTTTCATTCTCCGCCGCCAGCTCCCTGCACTTGCTCTCGGCGTTAGCGAGCTGCACTGCCATGTCTGTGAGTTGCAGTTCAAGATTGTGAATAGTCGCGTCTGCTGCCCGGAACTCGCGTTGGGATTCTTCGAGTTGCAGTTCCAGTTCTTCAATTCCTGCCTTTGCAATGTCACTGGCCTTTTCAACTACACCCATTAGCTCGTTAATTGCAGTCAGTTTTGATTGCTGCAATGCACATTTTTGCTCTAATTCTTCGTATGTCGGTTTCATAATCCTACCCTCATAAAAAAGGCCCGCTAAGCAGGCCTGTTAATCGATTATTTGTGATTCCCACTTTCCGCAATGGGAGCATTGCATTCGCAATACGACACAAATCCTTGTCGGTATTTTGCTTTCCTCGTCAGAGAAAAAGTGCCGCTCACGTTTCTCTATGATTTGCCATTGGTGCATGCCGAAGAAGCACTTCCAGTTTCGTGTATCGCTCACCATTTCCTCCGGGCATAAAAAAGGCCGACTATCACGGCCACACTTGCAGATAGCTCTGCTATGTAAGGTTCAGTCATGGCGCTATAACCTATCTCAATCTCTGATTGATAAGTTCACGAGACTTACTTCTAGTAAGTTCTGTCCTGTAATCGAATTTTGGCATGATCTCTTTTGTCGAATTGATGTAAACATACCGAGGTTTAACTGATGCCTTTCTGCAAAAATCGCATAATGGCTCATCTGGAAGCGGTTCAAATCCTGAGTAATGAACTGTCCTGCCACATCCATAACATTGCTTCAGAACAGTCACGCACATTGCCTGACCTCCTTTAATCTCTGGTTGATGAATGCAGTCAGATGGTTAGCGCAGCCAAATACAAACGGTGCTGATTTGCTGTATACCCACAGCTTGCGATGACCATGCCATTCCCTGTGCAATTCGCCCTGCTTATTCAGCGAAATCAAAATCTGTGTGACCGTTGTTTTGTCCAGTCCAGTAATGTCAGAAACCTCGCCAGACGTTGCGCTCATTCCGTCTTCGAAATAATCCAGAACAGCTTTCACGCGCTGATTATGTAAATCAGTAAGCCGGTAGTGATTAACCTTGTTGGTGACGCTGTGGATTTCTAACTGGCCTGATTCGAGGAGGTCGCGCACAACCTGATTAATGCGGTTTACTGGTAATTTTGTTACTGCGATGAGTTCTTTCTTTGATGCTGGCTTGTGTGTTTCAAGGTAAGTGATGATTTTGTCTTTAGCGTTCATACGTCTGCTCCTTTGGCATAACGCTTTCCAGTTGAAGGCTTGCTGGTTGAAATCATGCGGGCCTCATCCTGATCGCATGGCATGAAGTGACCGTTAACGAATCGCTGATACACAGTTCCAAGCGAGCCAAAACGGTTTTTGGTAACGATGATTTCTGCAAACTTCGCTGCGGGGCTATGCTCGTCGTATACCGCTTCTCGATAGAGCATGATGATGCAGTCAGCGTCCTGCTCTACGCTTCCTGAGTCGCGCAAATCTGCGTTAACCGGTCGCTTGTTAGGCCGCTTCTCAACTTCACGGGATAACTGGCTGAGGGAGATAACTGGCGTCTTCAGGTCTTTAGCCATCGCCTTCAGGCTGCCAGAGATGTGCGCTATAGCCAGGTCATTTCGCTCTGCTTTTGGCTTCTCAATCAGGCCAAGGTAGTCAACCATGATGAGTGATAGCGCCGGGTTTTCCTGTTTGTGACGTTCGGCAATGCTGCGGATTTCTTCGACTGTCAGCTTGGATGCGTCAACCATCCAGACATCGAGGTCTTTCAGGTGACATATGGCGTTGTAGACTCTTGCCCATCCTTCGTCGTCCATGTTTGCCGGGTTGCGCAGAACACTGACCGACATGTTTTCTCGCCCTGCAATGCTTCGCTCGGCGATCTGCAGGTTGCTCATCTCCATGCTGAAAATCAGTACCCCGCGCAGGGTGTCAGTACCCGGCAGTGGTCGACTCGCCACGCCTTCAGCAATCTTCAGCGACAGTTCCGTTTTACCCATACCAGGACGGGCAGCGATAATCACCAAATCCTCGGCATTCATGCCGCCGGTAATCGCGTCCAGTTCGTCGATACCTGTTTTCATGGTGTCCGACTCTTCGCCGTTTTTAAGCCTGTTCTCCAGCGTTTCCGCATAGTCATTCAGGACTTCACCCAACCGAACTGGCTTAACCTCGCCTTTTGGCTTCCTGATGGTGCTCAGGCGACGCATTAGCTCGTCCATTGCCGATGCTGCTCCGTCCAGCGTTCCGTTGCTCACGTCGCCGCGTAACTCGTCTATGGCATGCAGGAACAATCGGCGCTGATACTGGTCAGCCAGCATATCTGCGTAACCAGTCAGGTTTGCAGCGCTGGGGCATGCTCTGGCAGTCATCATCACATCGGTAGCATGCTGATCCCCGCATTCCTCAGCGACCATCAGAGCGTCAATCAGTTTGCGATTTCTGGCTTGCTTGCGGATCACCTCAAAGGCTTTCCGGTAGAGTGGGATGGTGAACGCTTCAGCATCAATCCGGGCGAGAACGTCAGTTGCCGCCGGGGTGAGTCCGCCGAGAAGTAACCCGCCAATCACGCTGGCCTCGATATCCTGTCTCATAGTGTTCCCTCACGAATTGCCACCAGAACTTTCGGGCGAAGTAGGTAATCAAAATTTGCCACCCAGTCGCGATCGTTATCACCGAAATGGAATGGTCTTGCAGCTGCCATGAACGCTTTCACGTAGGCGCGGAATCCGTCGATGTTTTTGGTGGCGAGAGAGTTAACCAGTTTGCGGATTTTGCGCTGGCGTTCTTCGTTGGCCTCGACAGCGTGAGGGAGTCTATCGCCGACAATCTCGTTGTAGACGGAGAGATACTCGTCGTAATCGAACTTCACTGGTTTTCGCTTTTCAGGTTTAACCAGTTCGCGGTCATCGCCAGATGACTGTGTGTTTTCTTTCTTTTCTTTCTTTTGAATAGTTTCTTTTGTGTTTAGCTGAGTTGGCTTATACCCATTAGCTAAGTTGGCTAATGTTTTATTAGCTGTTTTGGCTAATGATTCGCTAACTTGGCTAATCTCAAAATTCCACTCAGAAATCACCTTGTTTACGCCAATTGCCTGACCGTTTGTCACGATGATGTTCATGGCGATCATCTCGTTCTTGGCCTTACAAACATGCGTGTGGTGAATGCCGGTCATCATCGCTATCTGAGTATTGGTAATGCGGTCGAACTTTTTGCCGAACCCGTAAGTTTTGCGAATCACCGCCAGAACAACCTTCAGCTGGCGAGCCGTTAAATCGGCAGCCATAACCGCTTCCAGCAGCTCGTTAGCGATGCGGGTATACCCATCATCGAGATCTGCCACCTGACGCTCCACGGCCGCCAGAATCGGCCTGATTGGTGTAACTGTTGCTAGGTTACTCATGACCGTTCTCCTTACGTTTGAATTCTTCCAGAATGGCTCTCAGCTTTGTACCGACAGCCGGGTTACAGGATTTGATGAACCGGTCACGAGCAATATTTTTATGTACTGACGCCTGGTAAAAACGAGTTTTCTTAGGCATAATTACTCCTGTGAATTGATCCAGTTATTCGGCTAGAATTTCATGGTTATCTGATCAGAACGCTCTGTTACCGCAGGGCGTTTTTTCTTTGTGAGCACCGCAGCTACTTCTCTTGCCAACCGCGCCATATCGTCATCAACGACACCCCATTCCAGAACTGCCAGCAGCATTGCCATCTTCGGCAGCCACGTTTCTTTCCAGCGGGTTATCTGTGCCTTATCGACGCCAATCTCTTTAGCTACGTTGTTGCCACCTTTCATGGCGATACGGTTAAGCAACCAGGACTCAATGCGACGGGCATTGACCTTGTTGCGGTTAATTGAGTTTTCCATTTGTTAAATTCCTTGGTGTTGAAATAGTTAATGTGCATCCTGTGATGCGTAGTTGTTATCTCCACAAGGGCGGAGAGGATGAGCAGCAATGTTAAAGAGCGGTATTTCTTATTTTTGAATTAGTGCTGAGCTTGGCGACTGTCGCCGAAGAGCAGCCATTCCGGATCGCACTTAAGCGCACGAGCCAACTCAACCAAATAACGTGGACGCTTCGTTGTCCCTGCCTCGATGGCCTGAAGGGACTGCTGTTTCATTCCTGCCAATGTTGCCAGCTGGGATTGAGACAGATTCATCTCTTCACGTTTTTGTTTGAGGCGCTGAGAAATTGTTTCCATATCACCTCCACAGTTTTATCTGTATTCTGTGACAGTTATTTCTGTTTGTCAATTACAGTTTTAGCTGTGACTATCAAGGCACACAGAAAGAGGTATTTATGAGCCTTGCAGAACGAGTAAAACAAAAAAGAATTGAGCTCGGATTGACGCAGACAGAGGCGGCTGAGAAGGCCGGGATCCGTCAGCAGTCATGGCAGAGCATTGAAGACGGGAAAACTCTCAAGCCACGGAATATAATTGGTATAGCCAAGGCATTGCGTTGTGATGCTGACTGGTTGATGAACGGTGGCGCATTTATGCCAATAGCCGAAGTGAACAGCAGGAGAGTTCCTTTGATTAGTTATGTGCAAGCTGGGGCCTTAGCTGAGAAGAACCCAATAGAGGCCTTCGATGGCAGCTTAGAGTACATCCTTACCGATCTTGATTTGTCAGAGCACAGTTTTGCCCTGCGCATTGAAGGTGATTCCATGGAACCAGATTTCAAAGCTGGTGATGTGATTATCGTCGATCCTGAAGTTGAGCCGGTTCCTGGTGAATTCGTAGTGGCTAAAAATGGTGGTGATCAGGCCACATTCAAAAAGTACCGCCCTACTTTTACTGATATGAATGGATGTCAGCACTTTGAACTTGTTCCATTGAACGATGATTACCCTGTAATTAACAGCAGCATCCAGCCCCTGACAATCATCGGTGTGATGATTGAACACAGAATTTATCGACGCAAGCGCTAGCACCACATGCCATCACCGAAAGAACCGGCTTAGGCCGGTTTTTTTACGCCTATACAAAAAATAAATCTCAATATTTTACAGATACATATGTTATCCATAAAAATTAATACAGTTTTATCTGTTGACGATAATACAGTTTTATCTGTATCTTTATCCCATCAGCAGGAAGCACCACCGAGACACGGAACGAAGTCTCAGCTCTTTAACACTGATGGGGTTACTTCTCCCGCCCTTGTGGGAGACCAAAGGAAGTTGCTTTGGAGTGTGACGAAATGCAGCTGCATAGACAGCAACTCAGAAGATAAGCACCTGAGCGTCACACCCTAAAGCAACCACTGGAGGACATATGACCAAATTTATCGCAAGCAACAGCGTTACACGGCGTTATCTGAAACGTGGCGAGCTGATGGCTAAACGACGCGCTGAGGCTGCTCAGAACGCGTTACAGGGAGTTAAGCATGACACGAGTCGCGTCGACCGGGCCACTTCGCTCGGTAGTCTGCGTGACAGCAATACAGGCGGATCTGCATGTTTGCCGGATGTTGCGCTATACGCCGCCGGTCATCGCAGCAGCAAATCGGTTACGGCGCGTTAATTAACTTATGAGGTGAGGCAATGGCAAAAATAACATTTGGTTTTTGCGGTGCCGAAAAGGCTCACGCTGTCCAGAAGGGTATTCGTGCGGCGGGATTTAGGACAATAAATACCAGCGATGAACACGGGTTTTATGTTCACGTTATTACTGCAGAAGAAAATAGACAACATATTGAAGATATTAGGAATCACGAACTGGAAGCGTTAAGGGCAAAAGGATGAGCGCCAATGTAGACACTAATCAATGGTGTGGTCAGTTCAATAGGTGCAAAGGATGCAAGCTCGATGCTGAATGCCTGGTTAGGCCGGAGGAAATGGCGCTTGTCATAGAAGATGGTAAATACGTTGACCGGTGGGCAATTAGAACCACGGCGATGATTGCCAGAGAACTTGAAGCACAAAAGCAACAGGCTGCCAGTTAGGCGGCCTTTTTATTAGCTCACGATACAAACAGAGGGTAAGTCGATGGTGACTGTCGCAATTCGAAAAGTTTGGTTCTCCCCTTCCCGCGGTCGCCACTTTCTGACCAGAAAGGCCGCAGTGAGAGCAGAGGCTCACGCCAAGATACTTGCTAAGCATCCGATCGAGAAAACTTATTACGAGAATGGCGGGCTATGTGACCCTGGATATTCGATTCAATTCGACGAACCAGAGCGATACACAAAAATGCTCCGCAGGATGATGAGAATAATCGATAAACACACCGAGAGATAAGCCGCCTAGTGCGGCTTTTTTCATACCTCAGCGGCTTCTCAGAGGACGCTTAGTTATGAATGGCGGCTATCCACCGCTTACCAACATTCTGCATTAATAAGGTTTGCATGCAGAGGTCTTTAGCTCAGCGGCGCGGCTTAAGCGCGGAGATGATTATGAAATACACCATGAAAGTTTACGCTAGCTCTCCTGAATATGGCGCCTACCTTAAAAGCCGCTTTGGTGGCGACAAAAGGGGTCAGTCATTTGAATGGGCCGGTCACCGCTGGGCGTACGAAGTCACCAGCTTTGACGACGATGGTGATTACGATCTGCTTTACCGGTTTGATGACAAACCATATCCAGAATATGTTTCAGTCACTACAGATGACATGACGATCCGTGACTACTTCGCGGCAAAGGCTATGGCAGCCATTGTGCGCAGATGGGACGGGTATTCGTTTGGAGGCGGACCGGAATCACCACAGTACAAAGAATTAGCTGAAGATGCGTATTACATTGCTGACGCAATGCTTCGCGCCAGGGAGGAATCATGACAGTCACCCACAACGGCAAGCAGGACCACGCATCAAAACTCAACGACAACGAGTGGCAACTCTCATCAGTCGATAAACCTCGCGAGAAAATCACAATGAACCGCTGGCAGATGCACATTGCCGGTTTATTGCAGCAGGTGGAGGGTAAATCATGATTTCACATTACGGAACGACACCAATGATTCGCCAGTGCGTAATGCCTGGAATGATGGCGCTTCACGAGGGCCGCACCTATCGCGTTTCAGCAGTCATCCAGGAGAGAAAATGGGTGTACCTGCACACCGATGCAGAGATTATCCGACTCACTGACTGCGTAATTGACGTCCTTCTCGACGGACGCGGCAACCCTATCCAGCACTAATTCCACACCATTCCCCCTACTCGTCCGGCTATCGCAGACGGGAAGCGCACAACCAAATTTCAGGAGAGACCATGAGTGAAGTAACGGATTTAGTCGTTATCGAAAAATCGAGTGCAATGGCTGTATTCACCAATAACGAGCAACTCGATCCCATCATTGAAAAAATCGAGAAAGAAGCTCGCAGCCTGGTACCGGATGTATCTACCAAGAAAGGTCGTGATGCTATCGCGTCAATGGCTCACAAGGTCGCGCGTTCCAAAACGTATATCGACAACGCTGGTAAAGACCTTGTAGCAGAACTGAAAGCGCTGCCAAAGCAGATTGATGAGAGTCGCCGCATTGTTCGTGAACGTCTTGACGCGCTGAAAGATGAAGTGCGCCGACCGCTAACCGAGTGGGAAGCAGAACAGGAACGAATTAAGGCAGAGGAGGCCGCCAAGATTAAAGCAGAGGAAGATCGTAAGCAGCTCGAGTCAGACCATGAAATTGCTTTGCTCATGAACGAAAAACATGACCGTGAAGCCAAAGAAAAAGCAGAAGAAGCAGAACGCCAGCGCATTGCTCACGAAGAGGAATTGAAGCGTCAAGCAGCAGAACAGGCAAAGCGCGAAGCCGAAGAGAAAGCTGCGGCTGAACTGGCAGCGGCGAAGAAGCGTGAAGAGGATGCGATTGCAGCAAAAGCTCAGGCTGAATTACTGGCTAAGCAAGCACAAGAACGCGCAGAGCAGGAAGCAAAAGACGCCGCGGCGAAAGCTGAAGCAGAGAAGAAAGCAGCCATTGAAGCGGAACAGCGTAAAGCTCAGGAAGAAGCAGATCGCATTAAGCGTGAAGCTGAGGAGAAAGAAGCTGCCCGTCTTGCGGAAGAGAAGCGTATCTCTGACGAGAAGGCAAAGCGTGAAGCTGACGTGAAGCATCGCAAGGCCGTCGGCACTGAAATCGTAAACGCACTCACTGCCAATACCAGCATCTCACGTGATCAGGCGATCGAAGTCCTGAAAGCGCTGATGGATGGCCTGGTACCGAGAACTCAAATTAACTACTGAGGTGCATATGAAACTGAAACTCAAATATGACCACGCTCACGGATATCTGGACAGTCAGCGCAATCAGGTCCTGGAGCTTGATGGTGTGACGCTTGATGGGACAGTAGACACACGAGAAGTCCTCCTGCAGTTAGACGGCGCTGTAGTTCTCGAATGGCTTACTGAACAGGGTTATGTAATCACACATCAGGAGCAAGCGGCATGAGCGTTGCAGAGCGATGGGGTGATGATGCTTTCATCCGGCTTATGTCTGATGTGATTCCCGTTGCTCCAGATGAAAGAGATGAGCCGGTTAACCTGGCTGCTGAGCGACAGAATCCGATTATCAGCATGGACGAATTTGCGGGGGATTTTACATGAATCTGGATCAGTTAGATGCGCCATTTGCGAGTGAAGATATTGAATGGCGCATTCAGCAGGCGGGGAAAAATAATAACGGTATCTGGGCAAAAGTGCTGGCCTACGTAACCAACAGGGCAATCATGAAGCGCCTTGATGAGGTATGTGGTAAGGCTGGATGGCGTAACGAGTATCGAGATATCCCGAACAATGGAGGGGTTGAGTGCGGTATTTCCATCAAAGTTGATGGAGAGTGGATCACCAAGTGGGACGCAGCAGAAAACACGCAAGTAGAAGCGGTTAAAGGTGGTCGCTCAGGAGCTATGAAGCGTGCAGCTGTCCAGTGGGGTATCGGGCGTTACCTCTACAACCTGGAGGAAGGCTTCGCCATTGTATCGGCACAGCGGGCACCAGGATTCCATTATGCCAAGTCAAAAGAGGCTGGCGTGTTTTACTGGAAACCGCCTGCCCTCCCAGCCTGGGCATTACCTGACGGATCAGTTGTTCATCAACCAGAACCACAGTCACCAGAGTCAATAAACGAGTCTGAACCACCTCAAGACGTGGATGCTGACAAGGTGCTCGCCGATTTCTCCCAATATGCAAGCAAAGAAAACGACGGCGTGAAATTGAAAGCTCGTTATGAAGAAACGTGGAAGTTGTTAAGCGGATTTGCTGAGCATCAGGCGAAATGCAAAGACGTTACCGGCATTCGAATCAGAGAACTCAAACAGGCGGCATAACCGCCTCTCCTATCTAACAGCGGGCGGCATCGCCGTTATCGATATGACCCCAGAAACTATCCTCAGCATTCTGCGCAAGGACGCGCGGAACAACATCACTTCGTTCCATAGATGGAAAACTTCAGCAGGCGCACTAAGCCACTCAGAAGGAATTACCCTCAATTACCACGAGCCATATTATGAGGGATGGGCCCCTAACTTAGAGATGCAACAAACATTCATCTCGGGCCCGGCGCTGGACCAGATACAACAACACCTGATCGCTGAGGAATGGGGAAACGGAACGATCGGCGGCTGTGTGTATCGCCTTAAGGAGAGCCAATGAGCGAACTTTGGCAACCCTTTGAAAACCTGTTTCTGCACGAGGTTGGGATGAAGATGTCCCGCTCAGAAATAGCAGAAAAGCTTGAGCGTTCCGAATCGGCAGTCGCTCGCCAGGCATCACGTATCGGCGCACCACTTATCAGCAAGATGACCGGCAGACCATGGACCCCAGCCGAGCTTCATCTCTTTGGTCTGTTCTCAGAGGAAGAGATAGCCAAGGCAACCGGTCGAACAATTTACTCAGTCAGAAGCAAGCGTGACGCGCTGGCCCGCTACGGAGGATTAACTATGCGTGAATGGTCAACGGAAGAGTTAGCGATTCTCATGCGCTACACCAACGCAGAAGTAGCAGAGATTACCGGTAGGAGTATCGAAGAGGTCGGAGATAAGCGGCTGCAAACCAATAATGAGCGTAATGGCTGGGATGTAAACGATCCGGAGCGGGAGGAATCATGACTGATTACACCGGCAGCAATACACCAGCAGATCAGCGAGACCTCTGGCGCACTCCCCCAGCCCTTTTCTCTTCCCTTGATGCTGAGTTTTGCTTCCAACTGGATGCCGCCGCGGCGTCTCATAACGCACTGTGCCGGAAGTTCATCACCGCCGAGCAGAATACACTGGAGACTCCCTGGGCTGATTACCTGAGTGTACCTGGCTACGTCTGGATGAACCCGCCATACAGCGACATCACACCGTTCGTTAAGAAGGCCGCTACCGAAAGCGCAAATCAGATCGGCACGGTCATGCTGGTTCCGGCAGACACATCGGTTGGCTGGTTTAAGGAGGCTATCCAGACCGCCAGCGAGGTTCGCTTCATCACCGCCGGGCGGCTGGCATTTATCAACCCGGTAACCGGTAAGCCGGTAAGCGGCAACAATAAAGGGTCGATGCTCATCATCTGGCGACCATACCCGCGTACACACTGCCACTTCGCAACTGTGGAACGGGACGAACTGATGGCTTTCGGGGCGAAACTTCTCGCCCGCCGGGAGGCCGCATGACGCCAGAAACAGACAACGCCATCCGCGCCGCCTGCCGCCGCTGCACCGAGGAAATACAGCAGGCCATGCGAAAGAGACCAAAGCCAAATTGGAACGAAACGGTGCCTCCCATCATCAACAAGCATCACAAGAAAATTGAAGCTCTGGGAGTTAGCCTCCTGGAGTTCGTCGTCAAAACTGGCCGCCTTAACGGGCGGTTTGGAGCCGAACAATGACAACAAAAAAATGGGGTCATAACGAGCTTGCTCATGACCTTGCAGAGCATTTGCGCCAGAACACAGCGCGCATCTGCTGGGAGGACATGCAGCTAGGGCCCGCCGGAACGTGCCGACCTGATGTCTACTCTATTGCTCACAGCTACAGCAAGTTCTGCCCTGTCGTCTATGAGGTCAAAGTCAGCGTAAGTGATTTCCGGGCTGACGTTACAGCAGGCAAATACACCAAATACTTCAACTACGCAGGCGGCGTTGTTTTTGCAGTTCCTGAAGGCATGCTCAAGAAAAGCGACATCCCAGATGGTTGTGGCTTGATGATCCGGAAGGGAACTGGATGGCATACCCTCAAGGGGCCGACAATGCGCCAGATTGATACCCTTCCTCGCGATGCCTGGATGAAGCTGCTTATGGATGGCATGACCCGGCAGGCAGAAAGAACCAAAATAAAAAGCCGCGTAATCAATACCTACCTCAGCGACCAAAAACTAATGAAGCGACATGGCAATGAAATCGCCGATCTTGTTTGTCGAGCACATCGGTCTAAGGAGCGCCTTGAGCAGCATATTAGGGATAACGATGAAAGGCTGAAGAACCTGCGCCAAGAAAGTGAAGAGGAGTTGCAACGCCGACGTAAGCGCCGGGAGGAATCGGAGGAAAGGTTAACCGACGCTCAGCAAGATCTGGCGAAAGCGCTTGGCCTCGACCCGAATGTCCCTATGTATGTTCTTACAAGGACGCTATGGGAAGCAACGCGCCGACTCACCGAGGATGAAGAGATTAAGAGGTTGCGAGGAATATTGTCCAACCTTGAGCGCACGTTGAATGACGGTCTGAAACCATTACCCGGGGAGAAAGCCGCATGAACAAAGCCTCGCCCGTTGATTTGAGGAAGAGCCTCGAAATTGCCAATAACCTCGCGCAAATCGGGATTCGCTTTGTGCCGATCCCGGTGGTGACCGAAGAAGAATTCCAGACGCTGTCCGCCGAGCTATCGCGACGGCTTGAGCAGATGGCAGTCGAAGCCGAGAAGAATGATGGCGGTGCAGCATGACGGCACTAATCACCCAGGAGCTTAAAGCTCCTTTTTTATTGCTGGCGTTCACCTTCAACCGAATTAACCGACAGTTCATGGAGCACTGATTATGAGCTTCGAATACATCAATTCTCAGTATGGAGTTAACGCCTGTGTCGGTCGCCGGGTGGTGGCTTATGGCGAGCCAGGTACGATTGTTCGTGATTTCGGTCACTACATTGGAGTTGTGCTGGACACTGCTCCATACCACTCACCGGAACGTTACCACCCCACTGACGGCATCGTGTACGGCGAAGTCGTGGAGTATACGCCGCCTAAAATGACGGCTCGTAAGCATAAAGCTAAATGCAATTATCAGGAGTTTCTTGATGCTGATAGTGGTCATGATTTTCATGAGTGGCTTGGAATAAACAGGCCGCAGGTTGACTACGACAGCAACGGAAATTGCAGGATGTACAGGATAGGAAATTATCGCGATGTGAGCATTTACGGCGAGTGGAAGCCAACCAAAAAAGAAGCGAAGGCCAGTTACAAAGAGAAATTGCGGAAGAGTAAGGAGGGTATCAACTATGACTTCTGAAATCATCGATCAGGCCAGCGCTCTCGAAGAGATGATGCGCGACCATGCTATTCGGGATCACAGACTCAACCACTCAGCAGTATCAGCAACGCACTGTGAGGAATGCGGTGACAATTTGCCGGAGGCTCGCCGGAAAGCGTATCCGGGATGCACGATGTGCGTCGAGTGCCAGGGTGAGATGGAATTGCGTAAGAAGATTGGGAGGATGTGATGGATTACAGCAAGCTGAGTGATTGGGAGGTTAGCGTCAGGCTGGCATATTTCCTCAAGCCAAAATACAGCGCCACCATTAACCAGCATGAAACTACCGGAGCCAATCTGTCATGGAACTGGCTCAACACAGTACAGAATACCGGTTATTTCCCGCTTCGTCGTGCTGAAGAGCTTTTCCCGGTAATGAAGAAACACCGGATCGGACTTTCCCCATCAGGTAAGACGGTATGGCAGGCATCCCACGAATCTGGAATTAGTGTTATCCATCGTAACCCACTTCGCGCCGTGGCAATCGTCTACCTCCTTTTGCAGGAGTCACTCAATGTTCCAGCTAATTCAACGGGGTCAGATATACGCTGACCATCACGGTTGGCCCGTCATCATCCACAGCTGCACATCACAGATAGTCCGCTACTGGCGACATGGCCGGATCAACACCGCTTCAATCGACCGCTTTAATAACGATTTCGAGCACCTCGACCCACACGAGGCGGCACATATACGCGCCGAACTTGAAACAGCAGAACACTTAAAACGCCTCCGCGCTATGCGGGCGGCATGAGGAATAACAATGCCTAATCACGTTACAAATCGCCTGACAATCACAGGTGACGAACAGTCTTTGTCTGAACTTTTTAATGCCTGCTTCCGTAAACAAAAACGCGAGATACCTGACTTCTGGTATGAAAAGGCAAATGATTTAAACGCCGACACGGAGAGCCGCAAAGAATGGTCTGATCGCATCGCTGAGCAGGAAGCTCAAGAACCATATGACGTATTCGATTTCGAACTGATCATCCCAGTACCGGCTTTTATATCAAGAGGTAATCTGAGCTTTGGTAGTAGAGAGGAAAAAACCGGTCGCAACTGGAGCAAGTTTAACCCTGAAAGATGGGGAACCAAGTGGAATGCCTACGACATGTCCATTGTCGAGCACACCGAATCGAAGTTAGTGATCAAATTCGATACCGCCTGGAATATCCCTGAGCCTGTTATCAAAGAGCTTGTTACCTGGTTCCCTGAATTGATGTTCTTTCATGAATTTTATGACGAAGGTGGATGGTTCTTTGGCGACAGAACTTATCAGGCTGGAGAGCTGGCAATAGACCGTTATATCAATGGTGATGATCGTAAAAAACATCACGAACTGGAGAAACGCCTGAGTATTGAGCTAAAGGGATGGGATCCAGACTCTGACGAAGATTGCGACGACGAATGACGCAACTGATAGCCAGTTATGAGCTGGCTATTGGGTGCGAATGCACTGCCACGTTATCCCCCATTTGCCCGGTTCGCCCGGGCTTCTTTTTGCCTGGAAAAAAGCATGCAAACAAAAATCAGCATTCAGCCGGTTCTGGTTAACCGTGAGCGCGTTCAGGAGATGCTTGGTGGTATTTCCAGAACCACGTTCTATCGTAAGCGCAAACAGTGGGAAGAATCTGGCACCCCATTCCCGCAGGAAGTGGAAGAAATCCACCCGCCGAAAGGTGGTGCTCTATTCCGCTATGTAGAAGTTATTCAGTTCTGCAAAGATAAAGGACTGTTGGCAGCACACGTCTGAATCTTATCAGCCCACAACTCCGCTGCTGCCTGCTGCTCGGGGATGTAATCATACTGGTCATAAACAGCCAGCATCCCCGTTAACTTATGCCCGAGAATCTTCTCTGATACGTGAGGCGCAACACCAAGCTCAGCCATCTTTGTTTTGCACGTTCTGCGCAGGTCGTGCAGAGACCAGTGCTCCCCACCCATAACCTCTTCCACCTGTCCCGCGATGGAAATTAATGTACTGGCTGACATAGGCCTGTCCACCTGTAGCTTAGCCGGTGGAAACACGATTGACTGATCGGGGTACACATCAAAAACCTTCTGTAGATAATCGGCTGTCAGTTGAGAAATCCCTCGCACAAAGCGCTTACGCGTTTTCGAGTTTTCTTTCGGTATAACCCATTCCCTCGCCTTCAGGTCAAAGTCACCCTTCCTTGCTAATCTCAATTCAACGCCTCGGCAGCCGGTAAGCGCCACAATGCGGATCAGCATTTTGTTTTGCCATGACATCTTGGTTTTATCGATAGCATTCCAGAAGACGCCTATCTCATCATCATTCAGAAATCTCTCCCCGTCATCCGGGCGGCTACCGACATCATTAATTTCGAGTAACATTAGCGAATTTGAAGTTATACGTTTTCGGCGCAGCGCATAGCGGATCACCTGCTTCATCTTCACCAGAACGTTTCCGGCCTGAACCGGAGAACCACCTTTCGTTATGCGCAGGAATATCTGCTCCCATTCAACGGGACTCATCTCATCTGCTATCAGTCGCCCATAATGGTCTGTAACGTGAAGCTTCAGCATCCGCTTCCAGTATTCGTACTTCACCATCTCTTTCACTGATGGTGTTTCAAGCCACTCATCAACGAGGGTGCTTATGCTTGGTGAGTTGGATACGATGTCCCTGGCTTTCTTCCGTTGCATTGCCGGGTCGCGTCCCTCTTCCAACCAGCCCTTGCATTCCTCCATCGCGTCACGGGCTTCTTTGATCGACATCTTGCCGTAAGTGCCAAGTTTTAGCCGGGCCGGTTTACCGTTGAAGCGATAGCGGTACTGAAAGGTGATAAGTCCCTTTGGGCTGATCCTGGCAGAAAGTCCACCACCGTCAGCTATCTCCTCTGGTCCATCATATGGCTTGCCAGCTATACGCCTGAGCTTGGTATCGTTGAGAGGCATGCTTGTCCCTGTTCAGCTTTGTCGGAATTGGTACACGATTTGGTACACAGATTCTACGACACGAACGCGGACAACATGAACTAAATTGAAACGGGTAAATTGAAGAAAGTTAGGAGTGATGCGGAATTGGCGAAACAGGTAGGAACAGACATGAATGAGGTGAAATTCTGGATGGTACTTACACGTAAGATCACATACAAAGATTCAATATTTAAAATTATCAAAAAGGTGTGGGCTGATTCCCGCTTCACTCTGCGAAATATGTCACTGGTTGCCTTAGTGGCGACGCTGGACCTACACCCGCTTTTTGATAACACCGTTGACAGTGTACACGGTGTTACGAGCCGATCAAAGCAGCAATCAACGCGCACTGTATGATGTAAATCAATTCACTGACACCCTGACGTCTTTGTTACACTTGCCGAAAGTCATCGCATATGAGCAGGAAAGAACTATGCCAGCAAATCGCTTTGCGAAGAAACACTGGAGAATAGTTGTGATTCTGCTTGTTATTTGTGCGGCAATACTGCCCCTACGCTGGGCCGCCATGATCTGGGGTTAAATTATTGGCAACTGCCGTGCGGTTCCGTTTATTTATCTATTAAATCGAATTCATCTGATAAATAGTGCGTTATTGATATGTGGTAAAAATAAAACGTAGATTAAATATTAAATAAACTTAACTTTAATTGGGAAAACCGGGCCAATTATTTGACCCGGCTTGTCATTACATACGATAACCGAGCGAAACAGTCGTTCGACGATCGGTATGCTCCGGCGCAGTTGCCGGCGGCTCAGAGTTCCAGGTCACGTTGTAAGCCACCTTTAACCCGAAGTGTTCGTTGATGGCAACGTTCAAAGCCGTTTCAGAATTGAGTGTCGTATCGTCAGCACCGAATACCGATACACCCTGAGTAAACTTGGTGTTGTCCGTCATCTGCCACGCATAGGCCCCGGACGCATAGCCCAACGGCTGCGTTTCGGTGGTGCCATCAGTGTGCTCGTCATAACGAACACCAGGACCGAATTCAAAACGGAAGCTGTGCACCGGTCCATTGAGGAACTGACGACCGTAACCTGCGGTCAGTACGTCACGCTCGCGATAACCGTTGTAACGGTCGGTCAACCAGCTTGCCTGCCCAAAGAGATAGTCATAGTCGGTCATGTTGTAACGACTGCGGCCCCCTACGGCATACTTCTCTGATGAACGCTCATCATTTGAGGAGGTATTGCTGGCATTTCCCCACAGAGACCACGCCGTGGTTTGACCATACCAGGTCATGTTGGTGTCTGCAGTTAAAGAAGAACTTTTTGTGTTGCCTGACTGGGCGAGATATCCCGCGTTCAGGTTACCTTCAAAGGGTTTTTTCGCGCTGGAAGGGTCATCCATGACAGTAAAAACGGAATCATCGGCGGCAGCATGCATTGACGCAAGCAGGCCTCCCATCAGCATGAATGCTGCGGGCACTGTCTTCAAAAGCTTCATTTATTAAGAGTCCGTACAACAAAAAAAGAGACCATAACGGTCTCGGAAACTTTCATATGGATCAATGACAAAAGACCCTTGAAAGGTAACAAATTATAAAAAGACTCGAATAACATAGCAATAAATTCTTATTTCATTTTTTGAATAAGAGCGTTCTTAAATCGTTATTTTATTTATATAACTTTGGCCCGATAATTTTAAATAAAGATATGAAAAATCATGTTGTTAATTACTTCACTTTCGGGGTGTTAAGTGCCAGACTGAAGGCAGCCTAACAGGAGGTAAAGATGGTACGTATCTATACGTTAACACTTGCGCCCTCTCTCGATAGCGCAACAATTACTCCGCAAATCTACCCAGAAGGTAAACTTCGCTGTACTTCGCCGGTTTTTGAACCCGGTGGCGGCGGCATCAACGTCGCTCGTGCAATTGCTCATCTTGGCGGTACTGCGACGGCTATCTTCCCCGCGGGCGGGGCCACGGGAGAGCATCTTGTTGCATTGCTCGCCGACGAAAATGTTCCCGTCTCTACGGTCGAAGCCAAAGACTGGACCCGCCAAAATCTGCACGTCCACGTTGAGTCCAGCGGGGAGCAGTATCGCTTCGTTATGCCCGGGGCTGCGCTGACCGATGATGAGTTCTATCAACTTCAGGATCAGGTGCTGGAAATTGAGTCCGGCGCGCTGCTGGTGATTAGCGGCAGTTTGCCGCCTGGGGTACAGCTTGAGAAGCTAACCCGACTCGTTACCTCAGCACAAAAACAGGGTATTCGCTGCATCGTCGATAGCTCAGGCGAGGCGCTAACGGCGGCGTTAGCCATCGGCAATATCGAACTGGTCAAACCCAACCTCAAAGAACTGAGCGCGCTGGTGAACCGCGAACTCACCCAGCCCGATGACGTGCGTAAAGCCGCACAGGAGATTGTGCAATCGGGTAAAGCACACCGCGTCGTGGTGTCTCTTGGGCCACAAGGGGCGCTGGGCGTTGATCGCGACACCTGCGTCCAGGTGGTTCCCCCCCCGGTGAAGAGCCAAAGTACCGTAGGGGCAGGCGACAGCATGGTCGGCGCTATGACGCTTAAACTGGCTGAAAACGCACCTTTTGACGATATTGTTCGTTTCGGTGTCGCCGCCGGTAGCGCAGCAACCCTGAATCAGGGTACGCGTCTGTGCGCTTTGGACGATACGCAAAAAATATATGCATACCTTGCTCAGTAATGGCACCGTCCCCCTTTTAACAGAAGGGGGATGTTCCGGTAAAACTGTCGGCATGGGTGTTATACGTCTATGCTAAAAAATCACGTGATTACAAAGAAGTGAATCATGTACAACCGGACGTCTCCATAACGGTGCGAGATGAAGAAGAACGACAAACATTAAGTGCCTTTCGAGCGATGACGCGTCCGTGGTGTGCGTCAGTTCGTGTTTTTTAACCGCATTCTTGCGCTAACCTTATGATCTGGCAGACAACATGGGGAGAGACATCATGTGGCAGGCTATCAGTCGTCTTTTAAGCGAGCAATTAGGTGAAGGCGAAATCGAACTGCGTAATGAACTGCCCGGCGGAGAGATCCACGCCGCATGGCATTTACGCTATGCGGGGCGCGATTTTTTCGTCAAATGCGATGAAAGAGAGTTGTTAACCGGCTTTACGGCGGAAGCCGATCAGCTGGAGCTACTTTCCCGCAGCCAAACCGTATCAGTACCGAAAGTTTGGGCGGTAGGCGCAGACAGAGATTACAGTTTCCTGGTGATGGACTTCCTCCCTCCCCGTCCGCTTGACGCGCACAACGCGTTTATCCTCGGCCAACAGCTTGCGCATTTGCATGAATGGAGCGATCAGCCGCAGTTCGGACTCGACTTCGACAATGCGCTCTCAACCACGCCGCAACCCAATACCTGGCAACGTCGCTGGTCAACTTTTTTTGCCGAGCAGCGTATTGGCTGGCAACTGGAACTCGCCGCTGAAAAAGGTATTGCGTTTGGCAATATTGACGCCATTGTCGAGCATGTTCAGCAACGCCTCGCTTCCCATCAGCCGCAGCCGTCGCTCCTGCATGGGGATTTGTGGTCGGGGAACTGCGCGCTCGGCCCGAACGGTCCCTACATCTTCGACCCTGCCTGCTACTGGGGAGACAGAGAGTGCGATCTGGCAATGCTGCCGTTACATACCGAACAGCCGCCGCAAATTTATGATGGTTATCAGTCCGTCTCGCCGCTCCCCCTGGATTTTCTCGACAGACAGCCTGTCTACCAGCTCTATACGCTGCTGAATCGGGCTATTCTGTTCGGAGGGCAGCATCTGGTTGTGGCGCAGAAAGCGATGGATAGGTTACTGGCGGCTTAGCAACGCGCTTATCAGGCCTGGCGTTACACAATGAGTCAGGCCTGATATGTCAACGCTTACAAAAAGCCCAGCAATGAGAAGAAAAAGTAGCCGATGACGATAACAATCACCGGCAATATATACAGCGGGAAAATTTGTAAAAAGATCGTATGGTGCGGCACCACGATACGTGACTCGATTTGTCCACGTGATAACCCTTCACTGCCTTTTGCCTGTTCCAGAATCAGCTGGTCCTCAACGCCTTCGCGTAAAAAGCGCGCCTGACGGCTCATTCTTGCACCTGAGTCCTGCAACGCTAAGCCGATAAAAATCAGGATGAAAATCAGCCAAAAAACGAGATTGAGTCCACTTTGAAAATCGGGAGTCGGCGAGTTATACCAAAATACGTTAAGAAATGGGGTGTTCACCCGCATCATGTCGATCATTACGTGGGCAAAATCGAGCATTACCGCATTAATCCCCTCCTGCTTTTCGCTGTGCGCATACATAAACTTCAGTACAGAAACCAGTGTTGAAATCAGCGCGGGAATGAAAATCACCCATCCCACCAGCCTTTTCAAGACGGCAATGCGTCCAGCTTGTTGATACGTCATGAGTTCCCCTTGATAAAGACGTGTCATTTTGGCCTAAGTTTACCCGTTGATAACCGTTTTCGCCTGATCTTTAAAGGCGGTATAATAGAGAATTAGCCATAATGAACGCTCAGAGCCTGTTATGACTGGCTCGAAATCCCTTTTATCACCCTAAAGGAGAGGTTGTGATGTCAACCCCGCGTCAAATTCTTGCTGCAATTTTCGATATGGATGGATTACTGGTCGATTCAGAACCGCTCTGGGATCAGGCCGAACTGGATGTGATGGCAAGTTTAGGCGTTGATATCACTCGCCGCCATGAACTTCCCGATACCCTTGGCTTACGCATCGACATGGTGGTTGATTTGTGGTTTGCGCAGCAACCGTGGAATGGTCCCACACGTCAGGAAGTGACTGCACGTATCATCACGCGGGCAATTGCGTTAGTTGAAGAGACAAGACCGCTGTTGCCTGGCGTACGTGAAGCCGTGGCGTTGTGCAAATCGCAGGGAATTCTGGTCGGGCTGGCATCCGCATCACCGTTGTATATGCTGGAAAAAGTGCTGACCATGTTTGATCTGCGCGACAGCTTCGATGCGCTGGCCTCCGCGGAGAAACTGCCCTACAGTAAACCGCACCCACAGGTGTATCTTGATTGCGCAGCGAAACTGGGCATTGATCCATTGAGCTGCGTTGCCCTGGAAGATTCCATCAATGGCATGATCGCCTCAAAAGCGGCTCGCATGCGCTCTATCGTGGTGCCTGCACATGAAAATCAGGACGATCCTCGCTATGTACTGGCCGACGTAAAACTGTCCTCGCTCACCGAACTTACAGCCGTTCATCTGCGCGGCTAATCCTCTCACGGGCAATGCGAATCATTGCCCGTGAGATTATTTTTTTAAAACAGCGTTTCATTTTTATTGCATTTCTGCTCAGCCTCTCCTATTCTTTCCGCATGGTGAAGTGTGAATGGAATGAATAATTGAGGTGAATATGATTCAGGATGCTTTTCGTCTCGCAGGTAAAGTCGCCATCGTCACCGGCTGTGATACCGGCCTTGGACAAGGTATGGCACTCGCGCTGGCTGAAGCTGGCTGTGATGTGGTCGGCGTAAATCGTAAAACTCCGCATGAAACCGCAGAGAAAATTAACGCGCTCGGTCGACGTTTTATGGCGATTCAGGCCGATCTCAGCCAACAGGACGTACTCTCCGGCATCGTGACACAAACGGTGGCGGCATTTGGTCGGGTCGATATTCTGGTCAATAATGCGGGCACCATTCGTCGCCAGGATGCGCTGGACTTCAGCGAAAAAGACTGGGATGACGTGATGAACCTGAATCTCAAGTCCGTGTTCTTTCTGTCGCAGGCCGTGGCGCGCCAGTTTGTGGCGCAGGGTAACGGTGGGAAAATAATTAATATTGCCTCAATGCTCTCATTTCAGGGCGGGATCCGCGTTCCTTCCTATACCGCATCTAAAAGCGGTGTACTGGGTATCACCCGCCTGCTGGCCAATGAATGGGCTGCGCAAGGTATTAATGTCAACGCTATTGCGCCCGGCTATATGGCGACCAATAACACGCAGCAATTACGTGAAGACAGCGAGCGCAATCAGGAGATTGTCGATCGTATTCCAGCCGGACGCTGGGGCACGCCTGACGATCTGAAAGGCCCGGTCGTTTTCCTCGCCAGTCCTGCCTCTGACTATATACATGGCTATACGCTGGCCGTGGATGGCGGTTGGCTGGCGCGGTAAAGGCGCACTTGTGACAAAGGGTTACAACGTCACCTCTTCCGCCTACTGTATAAAACCCCTATACTGTATGAATCGACAGTTTATTGGGTTTTATCATGACGGCGGAAGGCCACCTTCTTTTTTCTATTGCCTGTGCGGTATTTGCCAAGAATGCCGAGCTAACGCCCGTTCTTGCGCAGGGTGACTGGTGGCATATTGTTCCTTCAGCCATTTTAACGTGCCTGTTGCCGGATATCGATCATCCAA
Source organism: Citrobacter sp. wls714 (assembly GCF_005281025.1). Classification (NCBI taxonomy): domain Bacteria; kingdom Pseudomonadati; phylum Pseudomonadota; class Gammaproteobacteria; order Enterobacterales; family Enterobacteriaceae; genus Citrobacter; species Citrobacter sp. wls714. Next base: position 22,730 of record NZ_SZWZ01000032.1, read on the forward strand.
AATCCCTGCTCGGCCAGCGTCTGAAGTGGATATCAAAACCCATTGCCCGCGCATTTGGCCATCGCGGGTTTACGCATAGCCTGCTGGCAGTCTTTGCCCTGCTGGCCACGTTTTACCTGAAAGTTCCTGATACCTGGATAATTCCGGCCGATGCCTTACAAGGCATGGTTCTCGGTTATCTCAGCCATATTCTGGCCGATATGCTGACCCCGGCGGGCGTGCCCCTGCTTTGGCCCTGCCGCTGGCGTTTTCGCCTGCCGATCCTTGTGCCGCAAAAAGGGAATCAACTGGAGCGATTCCTGTGTATGGCGCTGTTTGCCTGGGCCATCTGGATGCCGCAGACCGTACAAGAAAACAGTGCAGTACGCTGGTCATCGCAAATGATAAATACGCTACAAATGCAGTTTAATCGTTTCATAACGCACCAGGTTGACTAATAAATCAGCCGAAATGTCATTTTTGGCATAAACAATTCCATTTGAATATAAGAGGCATGTCACAGTTCTGCTAATCTTGCGCCAACAGAATCACCATCGTACGGTGATCCGCATAATAAGATCAGGAGAACGGGGATGAACTTTCCATTAATCGCGAACATTATCGTGTTCGTAGTGCTGCTGTTCGTGCTGGCGCAAGCCCGTCACAAACAGTGGAGTCTGGCAAAAAAAGTACTGGTCGGTCTGGTCATGGGCGTGGTGTTTGGCCTCGCGCTGCATACCATTTATGGCTCCGACAGCCAGGTTCTTAAAGATTCCGTACAGTGGTTCAACATTGTCGGCAACGGTTACGTCCAGTTGCTGCAAATGATTGTTATGCCGCTGGTCTTTGCCTCTATACTCAGTGCCGTTGCACGTCTGCACAACGCCTCTCAGTTAGGTAAAATTAGCTTCCTGACCATCGGCACGCTGCTGTTTACTACGCTGATTGCCGCACTGGTAGGTGTTCTGGTGACCAACCTGTTCGGCCTGACCGCCGAAGGTCTGGTACAAGGTGGGGCTGAAACCGCTCGCCTGAACGCCATCGAAACCAATTATGTTGGTAAAGTTGCCGACCTCAGCGTTCCGCAACTGGTGCTGTCGTTCATCCCGAAAAACCCGTTTGCCGATCTGACCGGAGCGAACCCGACGTCGATTATCAGCGTAGTTATCTTCGCTGCATTCCTCGGTGTAGCCGCACTGAAACTGCTGAAAGATGACGCACCAAAAGGCGAGCGCGTTCTGGTCGCTATCGATACCCTGCAAAGCTGGGTGATGAAATTGGTTCGTCTGGTCATGCAATTAACGCCGTACGGTGTTCTGGCGCTGATGACTAAAGTGGTTGCAGGCTCCAACCTGCAGGACATCATCAAGCTGGGTAGCTTCGTCGTCGCTTCGTATCTCGGTCTGGGTATCATGTTTGTGGTACACGGGATCCTGCTGGGTGTGAACGGCGTTAGCCCGCTGAAATACTTCCGTAAAGTCTGGCCGGTGCTGACTTTCGCCTTCACCAGCCGTTCCAGCGCCGCGTCTATCCCGCTGAACGTGGAAGCACAAACCCGTCGTCTGGGCGTACCTGAATCCATTGCCAGTTTTGCCGCCTCATTTGGCGCCACGATTGGTCAGAACGGTTGTGCCGGCCTGTACCCGGCCATGCTGGCGGTGATGGTCGCCCCGACCGTCGGTATTAACCCGCTGGATCCGATGTGGATTGCCACGCTGGTAGGTATCGTGACAGTGAGTTCCGCAGGCGTTGCGGGTGTGGGTGGCGGCGCGACCTTTGCTGCGCTGATCGTTCTGCCTGCCATGGGTCTGCCGGTGACGCTGGTTGCTCTGCTGATCTCCGTTGAACCACTGATTGATATGGGTCGTACTGCGCTGAACGTCAGCGGCTCCATGACTGCCGGTACGCTGACCAGCCAATGGCTGAAGCAGACCGATAAAACGATTCTGGACAGCGACGATAACGCGGAACTGGCGCATCGCTAAGCCTGTTTGCTGAAAAACAAAAAACCGCCGGCGTGTAATGCCCCGGCGGTTTTTTATATCCAGTCAATCGCTCAGTTCATTTTCCTGACGAATCTGATTAGCCCAGCGTTGCGCTGATTCCGGAACCGTAAATGCAGGCGAACGCTGAAACGACTCCCCCATTAAGACAAAAGCGACATATTTCCCGCGCAGTATCCATACGTCACGAAACGCATCCATTTTAACCGCATGCTCTGGCGGAGCAGGCTCCACGCGTGGCACGTAGCTAATAACCGGACGATTTTGTTGGCGAAGAGGTTTCATAATCAGTTGTTTCACTAAAGACAAATTCTAAAAATCAGAAAACTGCTATCTTAGCCGATTTTCCCCTCCTGCGTCCTGCCTTGCGTGCGCGGTTTGTCTGCCTCATCGCGCTTTACCTCCCCGTATATTCCTGCAGGGCTGAATGAGTGGTCTATAGTTAAAGCTTTTGACAGCAACAACGACCCTTTCAGCGATGAATACAGGAGACGAGTTTAATGTCACAGAAAGATAAGCATCCGCTCCATCACACTGCGCCGGTTCATGACGCCAGCGAGTCCAAACCTGGTCTTGATTCTCTGGCGCCAGCAGACGGTTCACATCGTCCAACGCCTGAACCGACGCCTCCGGGCATGCAACCTACTACGTCCGGCAGCTTAAAAGCACCTGACATCAGAAGTGACAAACTCAACGCGCTGGACAGTTTTCGCAAAGGAAGCGAAGATTTTGCCCTGACCACCAATCAGGGCGTACGCATTGCGGACGATCAAAACTCGCTGCGCGCCGGAAATCGCGGGCCAACATTACTGGAAGATTTTATCCTGCGAGAAAAAATCACCCATTTCGATCACGAACGTATACCAGAACGTATCGTTCACGCCCGAGGGTCAGCCGCGCACGGTTACTTTCAGTCTTATACCGATTTAAGCGCAACGACAAAAGCCGATTTCTTATCCGAAGAAAACAAGATAACACCCGTTTTTGTCCGTTTCTCAACTGTCCAGGGCGGCGCAGGCTCAGCGGATACGGTCAGAGATATTCGGGGATTTGCGACAAAATTTTATACTGAAGAGGGCATCTTTGATCTGGTAGGAAATAACACGCCGATCTTTTTTATTCAGGATGCACATAAATTCCCTGATTTCGTCCATGCCGTAAAACCGGAGCCACATTGGGCTATCCCGCAGGGCCAAAGCGCACATGATACCTTCTGGGATTATGTCTCATTGCAACCTGAAACCCTGCACAACGTGATGTGGGCGATGTCTGACCGGGGGATCCCACGTAGTTATCGCACGATGGAAGGTTTCGGTATCCATACTTTTCGGCTGATTAATGCGCAGGGGAAAGCCACTTTCGTCCGCTTCCACTGGAAACCGCTGGCTGGCAAAGCTTCTCTGGTATGGGATGAAGCACAGAAACTGACGGGACGCGATCCTGATTTCCATCGCCGCGATCTGTGGGAGGCAATTGAAGCCGGTGATTACCCGGAATACGAACTTGGCCTGCAGTTAATCCCGGAGGAAGATGAGTTTAAATTCGATTTTGACCTGCTCGACCCGACCAAGCTCATCCCGGAAGAGCTGGTTCCGGTTCAGCGCGTCGGTAAAATGGTACTAAACCGCAACCCGGACAATTTCTTCGCAGAAAACGAACAGGCGGCATTTCATCCCGGTCACATCGTTCCGGGCATCGATTTTACCAATGATCCTCTGTTACAGGGCAGACTGTTCTCGTATACGGACACACAGATCAGTCGCCTGGGTGGGCCCAACTTCCATGAAATCCCAATCAATCGTCCTACCTGCCCGTATCATAACTTCCAGCGCGACGGTATGCATCGCATGGATATTGATACCAATCCCGCCAACTATGAACCTAACTCCATCAATGACAACTGGCCACGAGAAACGCCGCCGGGGCCAAAACGTGGTGGATTTGAGTCGTATCAGGAGCGCATTGACGGGAATAAAATTCGTGAGCGTAGCCCCTCTTTCGGTGAATACTATGCCCACCCTCGCCTGTTCTGGTTAAGCCAGACGCCAATAGAGCAACAGCATATTATTGGCGGATTCAGTTTCGAACTCAGTAAGGTGACCCGGCCTTATATTCGCGAAAGAGTGGTCGATCATCTGGCGCATATTGATACTACGCTGGCGCAGTCCGTGGCCAGCAACCTCGGTTTTGAGCTGACCGAAGAGCAAACCCAGATCTCCCCTCCGCCGGATGTCAACGGATTAACCAATGCGCCTTCGCTTAGTCTATATGCGGGTTCAAAAGGTGATATCAAAGGCCGCGTGGTCGCCATTCTGCTCAATGATCAGATAAAGGCGGACGATCTGCTCACCATTATGCAAGCCCTGCAGGCGAAAGGCGTTCATGCCAAGTTGCTCTATTCCAGAATGGGTAATGTGGTTGCCGACGATGGCTCCGTCCTGACGATCGCGGGCACCTTTGCCGGCTCGCCGTCGCTGACGGTTGATGCGGTTATCGTTCCGGGTGGGAATATCGCAGATATCGCCATGAATGGAGATGCTAAATATTACTTACTCGAAGCGTATAAACACCTGAAACCTATCGCCCTGGCTGGAGATGCTCGCCAGCTTAAAGCTGCATTGAATATCACACATCAGAGTGAGGAAGGCGTGGTAGAAGCGGACAGTGCAGACGCACAGTTTATGGATACCCTGCTGACACTGATGACTGCGCATCGTGTCTGGTCGCGAGCCGGAAAAATCGACGCGATCCCTGCCTAAAAAAATGCGGCGCATAATTGCGCCGCAAACTCAGGAATTACACGTTCAGAAAACTGCCAAGACGATAACCGCGCTCCGCAATAGCATATTTCAGTGACGAAGACGTCAGTACGTCAAGCTCAGTTAAGCGGGGGTAACAGTAGGCACTTTGACGAATAGTGTTATCAATAAAGGCTGGATGACACATAACTTCCAGTGAGGACTCTCCCCGGTCTGCTGAGGCGTCCAGCGTTTGTAAAAACAGCGCCTCAGAAATCGCTTCGCCATAAAACTCGCTGCTGAATCCCTGGGAAGTACGCAACCGGTCGGGTAAATCAGACGCCTGGAACACCGCCTGACGATCGATACGCAACGCAATCCCTCGTTCGGCTGCAAAGCTTGCGACAATGGGGAAAATCTGCGGGAACATATGCACATGGTGATGACTATCCAGATGCGTCGGTTCCCGCCCAAACAGGTCTATAAAACGCTGATACTGTGCGGCCAGCTCTTGCGAAATTTCATCCAGCGGCAAAGCATCTTCCTCTGCCATCTGCCAGATCCATTTCCCCAGCAATCCGTCACGTGTAAGGCCCGGCATAGGCGTCAACGGTCTGCCCAGCGTCAGAACAAAGTGCATCCCGACGGCAAGTGCAGGTATGTCACGACTCAGCTGTACCGCATGGTCAATCGCCGCGCCATTCACCAACGCCGTCGTCGAGGTGACCACGCCATTGCGGCAGGCTTCAACAATGCCGTAGTTTTGTCCTTTACTCAGGCCAAAATCATCCGCATTTACAATCAGTACGCGTTCCATAGCCGACCTCAGTTAGTGTTGTTCGCTTTTCAGTTTCTCAATGCACCCGGCGAAATTTGGCAGCCATTGTTCATGCGCCAGAATCAATTCACGCGCGAGGAGTTCAGCATCGCGGTCAGAATGCACCAGCGGGCTCAGGTTCAGTGCCAGCAGCACGTCATTTAGCTCGCCGCTCAGTGCCGCGTTGCTCGCTGCCACTTCAAAACCTTTAATGGTATAGATAAGACCAAGGACTTTCTCATCAAAATGAGTAATACGTGGGTGTGGCGTGGCGCCGTTGCGTCCCAACGTGCAGGTCATTTCTACCGCCCAGTCCGCAGGAATGTTATCGACATGCCCATGGTGTGGAATGTTGACATAGTGTTCGGTCTGCTTGTCGTTGTAGATAGCGTTGATCACTTCACAGGCTGCATCAGAGTAATAAGCGCCACCGCGCTGCTCCAGCTCTTTCGGCTTAACGTTCAGCTCAGGATTTTTATAGAGATCAAAAAGTTGTTTCTCAACTTTCTGTACCACCTGAGCGCGTGCCCCGCCTTTATAGTATTCACCCATTTCAATCGCCAGCATCTCTTTTGGCTTGAAGTAGTAGAGCAAATAAGAGCACGGCAGCAGTTTCAGCGAACGAATCAGTCCTTCACTAAACGGCAGGTCAAAGATGTTCTTCACGGTAGACGCTTTCAATTCGCCCGATGCGACGCCATCCAGCAGCTCATCAAAACGTGACACGCCGTTCACCAGTACGTCTTTGATAAAGACCATATGGTTCAGACCGAACAGATCGATAGATAAATCATCGCTCTCTTTCAGCGCCAGCACATCGCTAATGAACATTTTCATGCCGACGGGAATATTACACACGCCGATGAATTTCTTGAAATTTGTATGACGATAGACCGCTTCAGTCACCATCCCTGCCGGGTTAGTAAAGTTAATCACCCACGCATTCGGGCACAGTTCTTCCACATCTTTCACAATGTCAAAAATAACCGGAATGGTACGCAAACCTTTGAACAGACCGCCCGCACCGTTCGTTTCCTGTCCCAGATAACCGTGGCTCAGCGGGATACGCTCATCCTTCTCACGGGCTTTAAGTTGCCCTACTCGCAGCTGAGTGGTAACGAAATCCGCATCTTTCAGCGCTTCGCGGCGATCCAGCGTTTTATACAACTTCATCGGGACGCCCGCTTTGTCGATCATCCGCTGGCAAAGGTCAAAAATAATATCCAGCTTCTCTTTACCACCCTCTACATCAACCAGCCACAATTCAGAAACCGGTAATTCGTGATAGCGCTTAATAAAGCCTTCAAGTAATTCAGGGGTGTAGCTGCTCCCGCCACCGATAGTGACGACTTTTAATTTCTGGCTCATACGTTCTCCCTTCAGTGTCAAAACACTGACATGTATTATGCTCAACCCGTTTGTCAGGTATAGCGTGACTGTCCCGACGCTATTTAGGGCAAGCTATAAAAAATGAGTTTTTGGAAAATAATATCTACTGATTAAATTCAGTTAATTTCTTACGATAGCTATTTGGCGTAAACGACGTCAGTTTTTTAAACGTTTTAATAAACAAACTTGGACTACTGTAACCAGACTCATAAGCAATATCCGTTACAGAATAGTTAGTCATTTCCAGCTGTTTTTTAGCAAAATTAATGCGAATTTCATTAATGATCTGCATCGGCGTTTTGCTGTAATAACGCTGGGTTGCGCGGGTCAGATACTCCTGGGATTTCGCGGACAGATGTACCATATTTTCCAGCGCATTCTCGCTAAACTGCCGTTTGTCGTGCATGGTCTCGACGGTGGTTTTGAGCCACTGAGGAATATCATCCAGCACCTGCTCTTCGCGATGATGGCGCAGTCGATTAATAATATAGAAGGTGACCACTTCTACAAATTCATCGAGTCCGCTCTCACGAAAGTTCAGTGATGCAATAACCGTTTCAATGTAGGTAAGAAACGAGTTATTCGCCCGATAGACCTGCGATGCAACGAAACAAAATGGCAGCAGCGGGTGGTAGTGCTGTTCAAAAAAACGTTTACTGATACCGACGTTGAGGATCCTTGTCGCACCGAAATCATAGAAACTCTGGTGATGCGATCCCAACGGGATAAAAACAAAATCCCCGCGCTCAAGCAATACGCGTTTACCGTTGATTTCCTGATAATAGCGTCCGGTTAAAACCAGCGTAAATTCATAGTAGTCATGCTGATGCAGCCCACTGATGCTCTCAGTTTTGTTATAGATGAACACATGGAAATTTTTGCCATTAAACAGTTGCTGTTCATAGACGGTTTTGATTTCCGGTGCGTTAATCTGTAGCTGCATTGTGCACTCCTCGCTATTTCAGCTTCTCGTGAAGTTCAATCAGTTCAGTGACCAGCTCGCGCGCCAGCATCGACGTCATCAGGTGATCCTGTGCGTGGACCAGCACCAGGCTGACTTTCATTTTACCTTCGCCCTGATCGCCTTCAATCAATTTCGTTTGCACGAGGTGCGCTTCGTTCAACGCCAGGCGAGACTGATCCATCATGGTCTTCGCTGCTTCAAAATCACCCTGCTTGGCCATTTTGAGCGCGCCGTATGCCAGGCTACGCGCCTGACCCGAATTGATGATGAGCCCCATCACCACTTCTTCAAGTTCTTCTGCTTCTGACTGCGTGTCGACGATATTCTCGATATCCAACATACTTTTTTCCTCTGGTTCAGTCCGGCATGACGGTGAAGCCATGCCGGATTAAATTTAGAATTTCAATGCGTTAGCGATATCTTCTTCGCTTTCTTCTTGATCAATAACGTTCTGAGCTTTGTTGGCTACCACCACGAACGGCAGGTAAACCAGCGTTGCGATACCGAGGTTGAACAGCGCGACCAGCAGAGCGGCGACGCTACCGTTGGTGTTAAAGAACGCGCCCAAACCGGTTGGCATGGTCCACGGTGCGATGTTGGTAATCGGTGGAATAATGCCTGAGTAGTAAGCTGCCAGCGTAATCGCCGCCAGAATCGGCTGCACCAGAATGAACGGAATAAACATAACCGGGTTCATGATGATCGGCAGACCGAACAGGATAGGTTCGTTAATCTGGAAGAGACCTGACGGCAGTGCCAGCTTAGCAACCTGACGATAGTCTGGACGACGCGATGCCAGGAAGATAGCGATAATCAGACCCAACGTTGCCCCGCTACCCCCAAGGAAAATATAGGAGTCGAGCATCGGTTTCGCCCAGACGTGGAACGTCTTACCGGCTTCCAGCGCGGCGTCTACGGAACCAAACTGCTGGTAGATAGAGATGTTTTCCAGCGCCCATGGCGTCATGATTCCGCTGTCCAGGGCAGTCAGCGCCAAAGAACCGTGAATACCAAAGAACCACAGCAGCGGAACAAAAATCACATAGGCCCAACCCACTACGCTACCCAGCGATGCCAGCGGCGTTGAAATGGAATCCATAATGATCTGATGGAAGTTGGTACCCCAGGTGTTCAGCGCCCAGGCGATGATCCCCATAATCGAGAGAATAAGGAAGCCAGGAATCAGCGCAGAGAAGGAACGCGATACGGACGTTGGTACGCTATCAGGTAATTTAATCACCCAATTACGATGGACCACAAAAGTGAACATTTCCGCGACCACCAGGCCGATAATAATACCGGAAATAATATTGGCACCACCCAACCAGTTAGCACCAACAGCATAGGCTTCACCCACGCTATAAGGCGTTACGGTCATAAACGCGGCGACAGATAACAACCCGGCAGCCAGTGAGTCGACCTTGCGTTCTTCCGCCAGCGCCATGCCGATAAAGAACGGCGCCATCAAGGACATGATACCCAACGTACCGTTATAGACGTTTCCACCGATGCCCTTCAAACTATTCAGTGTTTCAATAGTTGAAGCATCAAGTCGAATGCCCATCGAATAAAAAAACGACCCCTCCCCAAAGCTCAGGAAAACGTTATTAATTAATACAAACATTGCCCCTGCGAGGGTTAACGGCATCAAACGAATAAAACCGTTTTTGATTGCATTAACGTGTGGCTGCTTTCCAATTTTTACAGCAAAAGGAAGGAGTACCTTTTCAAGTGAAGCAATAGCGTTACTCATAGAAAAATACCCTTAAATACCGCAATCAGTAATTGCGGTGAATGTTAATGAAATAACTCTTTGACGGGAAAAATTAAAATAAAATAATTAATTTGCTGCGGCTTTTTTAATTGCTGCAACAGCAGCCTTAAGCACGCCTAAACCATCGACTTTGCCATACAGCAGCGAGTCAATCACTTCCACAGGCTTGTTGGGTAACAAACGCTGAATTTCGGGCAACATATAAGCAATTTGTGGACCTAATAACACAACATCGGCCGCTGGGCCTTTTTCTCCAGCCAGCGTTTCAGGAAACGCTTCAATAATAACCGGCACTTCGTATTTTTCGGCCTGAGCACGCATCTTCGAAACCAACAATGAAGTCGACATGCCCGCAGAACAAAACAGATAAATGTGTTTCTTTTCCATTAAAACGATCCTCATGTGCGATTATCTGTCAACCAGACACTCCGCAAGCCATAACCTGCATCCATGCTCTGGGTAACTTGCGTCAGCTAAATTACTTTTTTAGGTGGCTGAAACGAGTATACGGGATTGTACCGGTGGATGGTATTTCCTTGACCAACTAAATTGTCTCTCCTTGACCTGTCGTTATGACCCCCCTCACATTTCGGGCAAATAATTCGCGGCAATAAATAAGATCGTGCGGCACAAAAAAACCGGCGCGATGGCCGGTTGTTCAGAGTGCTCAGGCAATAAACAGTTGTTACTACTTCGCTGCCTGTGGGTCTGTGTCGTACTCTGCGCAGGTCTGGTAGCCAGAGTTAATCACATGGCCGGTATCGTCTAAAGCAACAAAATAGGTTTCAGCTTTACCATCTCGTTGACCCAGGATGTAGGTCTGACAGGTCCCGCGCGCATGGATCATGCTTACTTCTGAAGAAGGCTTACCGGCAATCTGCGCGACTTGCGCCCGGCTCATCCCTTTCTTCACATCCTTCACTACGGGCTGAACAAATTGGTCTTTGGTACGATCATAGGCCGTACACCCCGCCAGCATAGTCAAAACAGCCGCTGCACCCAGAATTCCTGTTAGATTCTTGTTCATTTTTTCGTCCTCTTGTTTTTCAGCGTGTTATGTAAGCCTGGAGCACAACAACGCATTTTTCAAGCAATCAGATGATACTTAGGCCGTTTCGGAAAATTCTATTAAAACAAAATGATGTTATATCAGGCTTGCATCCCTTGTCGTTTGGGCCTCAACGCGTTAGCTTTAACATATCATTTTTTATCATTTTATTTTTCACAGGGGGTTGCATGACTCTGCAGCAAGAGATAATCAAAGCGCTTGGCGCAAAACCGCACATTAATGCAGAAGAGGAAATTCGTCGCAGCGTAGATTTCCTCAAATCATACCTGCAAACTTACCCCTTTCTGAAATCACTGGTGTTAGGAATTAGCGGCGGACAAGACTCAACACTCGCCGGGAAGCTCTGCCAAATGGCCATTTCCGAGCTCCGCCAGGAAACAGGGAATGACGCGCTACAGTTTATTGCGGTGCGTTTGCCATATGGAGTTCAGGCTGACGAACAGGATTGCCAGGACGCCATTGCCTTTATACAACCGGACCGCGTACTCACCGTCAATATTAAAGGTGCGGTGCTGGCCAGTGAGCAGGCGCTGCGCGAGGCGGGTATTGAGCTGAGTGATTTTGTGCGTGGCAATGAAAAAGCCCGTGAACGTATGAAGGCGCAATACAGCATCGCCGGTATGACCAGCGGCGTTGTCGTGGGTACCGATCATGCAGCAGAAGCCATCACCGGATTCTTCACCAAATATGGCGATGGCGGTACTGACATCAACCCAATATTCCGCCTGAACAAGCGCCAGGGTAAACAACTGCTTGCCGCGCTGGGTTGCCCGGAACATTTATATAAGAAAGCACCGACCGCCGATCTTGAAGACGATCGCCCTTCTCTGCCGGATGAAGCCGCATTGGGCGTGAGCTATGACAACATCGACGATTATCTGGAAGGAAAAACCCTGGCTGCCGACGTCGCGAAAATAATTGAAGGTTGGTACGTGAAGACTGAGCACAAACGTCGCCCACCCATCACGGTGTTTGATGATTTCTGGAAAAAAGCGTAATTTTTTCTGCCTCAGGCCGGATAGCGTCCCTCTTGCTGCTCTCCGGCCTAAGGGGCATGGCCATGCCGCTTTTTTAATCGCCCCTCAGCTGTTATACTGGATGGATAACCAGCAGCGGAGTGAAAAGTGGTACGCCGTCAATCAGCCCCTCGCCTGACATTAGAGGCAGCAGCAATTTATGAATATCCTGAGCACCTGCGCCCATTTTTGAGTGCGCTTCCCGCTGTGCCCGGCGTCTATCTGTTTCATAGCGAAAGCGACACCATGCCGCTTTATATAGGCAAAAGCGTCAACATTCGCAGCCGCGTGTTGTCGCACCTGCGTACCACGGACGAAGCGGCAATGCTGCGCCAGTCCAAACGCATTAGCTGGATTTGTACGGCTGGAGAAATTGGCGCCCTACTGTTAGAGGCGCGGCTGATCAAAGAGCAACAGCCTCTGTTTAACAAACGTCTGCGGCGCAATCGTCAGCTTTGCGCCCTGCAGCTCACCGACCAGACTGTGCAGGTTGTTTACGCACGAGATATTGATTTCTCCCATTCCCCCAATCTGTTTGGTTTGTTTGCCAATCGTCGTGCCGCGCTACAAACATTGCAAAGCATCGCCGATGAACAGCAACTGTGCTACGGCCTGTTGGGGCTGGAGCCCCTGAGTCGAGGGCGCGCCTGCTTTCGCTCAGCGCTAAAGCGCTGCGCCGGAGCGTGCTGTGGGAAAGAGAGCCCGCAGGCGCATCATTCGCGCCTGCTTGAGGCGCTGGAAAGAGTGCGCGTTATCTGCTGGCCGTGGAACAATGCCATTGCGCTGCAAGAAACCCGCGCTGAAATGACTCAGTACCATATCATCAATAACTGGTTTTGGCTGGGTGCCGTTTCAACGCTGGATGAGGCGACAACCCTGGCGAGAATGCCGGCTGGCTTTGACCATGATGGCTACAAAATTCTCTGTCGGCCTGTTCTGTCTGGCAAATACGATATTATTGAACTGAATCCGGAGAGTGTCCCGGCATCCAGTTAATCTCGCTGAACAGCAGTTTCCCCTCACGCTCCAACAGGCGCAGGGTGTGTTTACCGTCGTGCCAGCTCGCGCCCTGATCGGCCGTCAGCAGTTTCTCACCCAATTGCCAGGCGCCACTGATAACAAACACGACGCCGCCACGAGAACCAAAGGTCGTAAAAGTGCGATCGGCAACTCTGACTTTCGCCTGGCAAACATCTCGTCGGGTCATGATATTAAAATCCATCGACATCCGTCCTTCCGTCAGCTTTGCTTTTACTACCTTGTCACCAGCAAAAGTAAAAGGTTGATGCTGTTTCAGGGTGTGAGTGAACATGTTCGCCTCTTCCAGGGTCACTTCACCTCCTTCCAGCAAGGTAATAACGCGTTCTACGCCCGGGAAAAGAGAAAACTCTCCGTTCGCTGCAAGGGAGGCGATACTCGCCCGCCAGTGAAAATCGCGTGTTGCTGGCGGAAAACAGCAAATCTCTCGCGTTTCTCCCGCCCCATTGCGCCACAGACTAACCGGCATTTTGCGGATATCGAAATATTCCATCACCCCTCCAGAAAGGCGTAGCACGTCAACCTGCCGTGAACAGCCAGCCATAAATCATCATTGTGATATTTACCCTGCAGAGTATCGTTATCGGCAACAGGGTTGGTTAGCCTTAGCGCTGAATACGGTATTTTGCAAAAAAGATTAACGCATCATCCTGGCGAGAAAGAAAAAACCGCCGATCCTGCCCACATCGTTAAACGTGTTGTGGACAAGAGCGGCGGTCTTGAGTTTGTTGCACACTGTGCGGCACTGAACGCCGACACAGCATGACTAATTTAGTGTAGACGCCTGGCGTTTACTCAGCAGCTTCCGGCATTTTACCTTTCTGCGCTGCGCGTTCTGTCAGACGCTTCTCAAAATTGGCATTAAACTGCTTTTTCTGTTCCGGCGTCAGAATGTTGTAAATCTTGTTCTGGGTTTCCATGTGCGCCAGCATGTTGGCTTTGCGCTGTTCTTCCATCTTCGCAATCTGCGCTTCGGCTTTCGCTTTATCGAAGCTATCGCTGGCGATGATGTCGTGCATTGCGCGGCGTTCTTCCAGCGGCGGACGTTTCATCTGATCGCGCTGACCTTTCATAATTTCGCGAATCTGCTGTTTCTGCGCGTCGGTCAGGTTCAGGTCTTTGAACATCATGTCGTGATGCGGGGCGAACTTCCCGTTGTGATGCATCATTGGTTTGGCATCCGCTGGCGCAGCTGTTGTGGTGTCAGCAGCATGGGCCAGGTTTGCAGCGCCCAGCGCCAGGGTAGAGGCAACAAACAAAGCAGTCAGTTTACGCATAATTTCTATCCTTTCTTTCAGTTATTTTTACGACATTCATGCGACTCTTATGCAATGTGATGTCGTGTTGACGAGATTAACTTTACCGGCTTAAGCGTCAATTAATCAGAGCAACGGTAAAACAATGAAAGTGTAAAAAACAAACTTTCATCAATTATGGAGAAAAAAAGAATAAATTGCGCAGAGTTGAAATGAAAAATTACAACCAGATGATTTTGAAAGAATTATGAAGAACTATACCTGAACTGTGATTATTAAGGAAGCAACTTACCAGGAATAATCCGTAATAAAGCTAAAGCGCACGTAAAAATAAGCCCTCAGAAATAAACCTGAGGGCGGTTATATTTATCAAAACCTTTCGAGCATCAATCCGGCCCGTAAACCACAGGCCACGTTTGGGTTCGGAAAAAGAACGTATTCAACGTCATGGGTGACGATAAAACGTTCATCTCCGTCCTGCGCCAGTAACGTTCCCTCGGTAAAAGGGGTAAAGTTGAGCGTCTGGTTATCCATGTGGAGAATAAAATCGTCGCTCCGCCGTGTTATCTGAGAGACCACACGGTAGCGCAGCGGGGAGGTTTCTCCCGTAGACACTCGCTCGCCCCGCAGCAGCTTCGCCATCGCATCTGCAGTGCGTGCAAACTGGGTCAGATCGTTTTGCCCGAACGGCAGCGCTTTACCCAGCTCCAGCGTACAGGCCAGCGCGCCAAAATGTTCAGCGCTAAAATGGGTGAAGGTGCCGCCAGGGGTCTGGTGGAAAACCAATGCCTCCAGCCCCGCATCACCGAGCCAACCCAGAAAATTTTCGTCCCAGGCAACGTTGCGTTGTGGCAACACGCCAAAGCGCAGATGCTGTGAGCCGCGAATCGCGGTGTGAAGATCCAGATGCCAGCGCACAGGCTCTTTCGCGCGCGAGTAAAAATCTTCCAGACACAGCTCAAGCTCATGAGCTCTATGCGTTTCTTCACTCTCGGCAAAACTCTGCCACCGGCCACCAAACATACGGTTCAGGTCGCTATGACAATAACGTTTCCCCGCAGCCAGCGCCTGTGGATTACCGAGAATCACCAGCAGGCGCCATGTTAGCGCCAGCTCACCGTTAAACAGTCTGGTCAGCAATGAATCAAGTATTTCTACCGGCGCGGTTTCATTGCCGTGAATCCCCGCAGAAAGCACCAGCGACTGTTCAACCGACGCAGTTGGTGTCAGTTCCAGCACCCCGCGACCAAGCCATTGCCAGACAAAACCGTGAATTGTGCCCTGCGTTTTCTCCGGTATGCTACCCGCGAGCGTCAGGGCCAGAAAATTATCCATGGCTCGTTCTCTCCTGCTGGAAGGGATAAACAGAGCCGAGATTGAGCAATTGCGTCAGTGAATCCAACGCTTCACGCCCTTCGCGCAACAGCTGCGGATCCGCGAGGTCCGTTGCGATAAGACGATCGCGATAGTAGCGGTCGACCCAGTTATTCAGCGTATTGAACAGCGTGTCGTTCATGATAACCGCCGGATTCACGGCCTGCAGCTCCTGTGGGGTAAGCACCACTCGCAGGCGTAAACAAGCCGGGCCGCCGCCGTTGGACATGCTTTCGCGCAAATCAAAGACCCGCAGGTCATCGATCGGATTGTCATCTGCAAGCAAGCGGCTCAGATATCGCCACACGCCCGCATGCTCCCGACACTCCTGCGGTAAAACCAGCATCATCGAACCGTCGTCACGACTCAGTAATTGGCTGTTAAACAGATAGGTCGTTACCGCATCCTGCACCGACACCTCTGCTGTCGGAACTTCCAGCGCAGTAAAACCAGCCACCTGACGGCGTAGTTGCTCTAACAACGCTTGCTGTCTGACAAACGCCTGCTGATGACAAAACAGCACCTGACGATTCGACACCGCAATCACATCGTTATGAAACACGCCAAGATCGATGACGTCCGGGTTTTGCTGAGCAAAAACAAGCTGATGTGGATTGACCTGATTGAGTCGGGCTACGGCTTCACTGGCTTCACGGGATTGCCTCGCCGGGTAGCGCCTCGGCTGTGACGCGTTCCCCTCTTCACGACCGTAAATAAACAGTTGTACGCCGGGATCGCCATAGTCCCCGCCGAGTCGGTTATGGTTTGCCGCCCCTTCATCACCGAACAACGCAACCTGAGGCAACGCGCCGTGAATCGCAAAGGTACTTTCATCGCGGAAAATCGAGCGTAACAACGCTTCGGTCGTCGGCGCTTCCAGCGAACGGTGGAACTTATTATTCAGATTCGCCACCGTCAGATGCACTTTTCCGTCCAGTGAATCTGCCGAAGGACAGACCGTTGCCGCATTCGCCACCCACATAGGTGATGCGGAGCTGGCGCTGGAGAGCCAGTGCGGCGCCTGACGCGCCACTTTGTCCAGAATCTGCTCATCACTGCCACAAAAGCCCAGCTGACGCAGCGCCGGGATATAGGGACGTTCATGAGGCGGGATCACCGCCTGAGGGAATCCCGCATCCGCCAGCGCTTTCATTTTTAACAACCCCTGCTTCGCCGCCAGACGAGGGTTCGACACCTGAAAACGATGGCTGGTCGAAGCCTCATTACCAAATGACAGTCCCGCATAGTGATGGGTCAGCCCCACCAGACCATCGAAATTTACCTCACGCGCTTTCATCGTTTATCCTCGCGAGAGAAATCCAGACCGGGGCTGAGCGCCGACGGCAAAGTTAAGGCCGGCGATTCCAGGCTCGCCATCGGCCAGGCGCAATAATCGGCGGCATACCACGCGCTGGCGCGATGGTTGCCGGAAGCGCCCACGCCACCAAACGGCGCGGTGCTTGCCGCGCCGGTTAACGGTTTATTCCAGTTAACAATCCCGGCCCGCGCCTCCAGCAGGAGCTGATCAAACTGGCTGCGATCGGGTGAAACCAGCCCGCAAGACAACCCAAAGCGGGTGTTGTTCGCCATACAAATCGCGTCATCAAAGCTATCGTAGCGCCAGACGCCGAGCAGAGGACCAAAAACCTCTTCATCGGGTACGTTTGGCACGTCGGTCAGCTCAATAATACCAGGGGTCAGCAGCGACGTTCCGGCTTTCACCATGCGTGGCGCCAGCAGCGTGTGCCCCCCCAACGACGCCAGACGTTGCCAGGCATCATAAACGTGCTGTGCAGCCTGTTCAGAAATCAGCCCACCTAAAAACGGCTGCGGTTCTGCATCCCAGTGACCCGGCATTAGTCGTTGGCTGACTTCCACCAGACGCGCGAGGAACGCGTCCCCCTGCGCGCCGTTTTTAACCAACAGGCGACGGGCGCAGGTACAACGCTGCCCGGCGGTGACAAATGCGGATTGAATGGTCAGATGTACTGCCGCATCTATATCTTCCAGGTTCTCAATGATCAGCGGGTTGTTGCCGCCCATCTCCAGCGCAAGGATTTTTTCCGGCTGGCCGGATAACTGTCGATGCAGCTGATAACCGGTATTGGCACTGCCGGTAAACAGCAGACCATCCAGATCATCCAACGCGCTCAGCGCCTGCCCCGTTTCGCGTCCGCCCTGTACCAGGTTCAGCACGCCCGGCGGCAAGCCCGCCTGCTGCCACAGTTTTGCCACGGCTTCACCGGTCCACGGCGTCAGCTCGCTGGGCTTGAAAATCAACGTGTTGCCTGCCAGCAGAGCCGGAACAATATGGCCATTGGGCAAATGGCCCGGGAAGTTGTACGGGCCAAATACCGCCAGCACGCCGTGCGGTCGATGGCGCAACGTCGCCGCGCCATCCGGTAGTTCACTGTGCTGCTCCCCGGTACGCGCATGGTAAGCTTGCACAGAGATAGCAATTTTATTGATCATCGCCGTCAGTTCCGTGGCAGCTTCCCAGCGCGGTTTGCCGGTTTCCCGGGCGATAATCTGCGTTAACTCGGCTTTATTGCTTTCCAGCAATGAGGCAAATTTTTCAACAATAGCCTGACGTGCGCTAAAGGGGTGTTTAGCCCAACCGGCAAAGGCTGCGCGCGCAGCACGGCACGCCTGCGCCACCTGGGTTGCATCGGCGTCATTGCCCTGCCACAGCACATCACCGCTTACCGGATTCGTTTTCACCCGACGCTCGCCAAGCCCCGTCACCCAGTCGCCGTTTATCCATAATGTCATGCTGTTTTCTCCTCTGCACAAAGACGCACAAAACGTACATGGTCGCCCGCATGACATTTCAGGGCGTCCAGTTGCGCCGCCGTCAGTACCAGACGTTGGGTATCCGGGTCAGCGCGAACCAACATGACGCGGAAGTTTTGATAGTTTTCATTGGCGACCAGACAGGCCGGGTAATCGCCGGTTGCAGGCTGACCTTCCGCCACCTCCACCAGCCTGCTTTTACGAATCGCCCTTACCCGGTCGATATCGCATTCCAGCGTCGGCCCGCCGTCGAAAATGTCGACATAATTGCGGTAGCGAAATCCTTCTTTCTCCAGCACCGCTCGCGCTGGTGCGGTTTGCGGATGTACCTGACCAATTACGCTTTGCGCTTCATCAGACAAGAAATGGGTATAAATAGGATGCTTGGGCATCAGTTCAGCAATAAAGGCTTTTTGTCCGGTGCCGCAGAGAAAATCCGCCCGGCTGAATTCCATGGAGAAAAAGCGTTTGCCGAGGCTTTCCCAGAAGGGGGAGTAACCGTGCTCATCGATTACGCCGCGCATCTCGGCCACGACCTTTTCATTAAACCGGTCACGAAATGCCGCCATAAACATAAAGCGCGACTTAGACAACAAATAGCCGTTGCCCTCTTTACGCCAGTCGGGATCGAGGAACAGAGAGCAAAGCTCGCTGCTACCCGTGTGATCGTTACTCAGAAACAGCGTCGGCAGCGCGTTATATACGTTCAGTTCTTTCGAGGCGTGCACCAGCGTGCCAACCCGGTAGTTGTACCAGGGATCGTTAAGCCCTACCGCCACCTCGATGGCGCAAATCCCTGCCACGGTTCCGCTGGCGCTGTCTTCAAGGACAAAAACATAGCCTTGCTCACTTTTCGGCAACTCACCGCGCCAGGTTTGTAGCGAGCGCTCGATACGCGCCATCAGCGTGGCTTCATTGGCCGGTAACGAGGTCAGCCCACCGCCGGTCTTACCGGCCAGTTGCATCAGCGCGGTGATATCAGCGCGTTCAATAGGACGAATCACCATCATGATGAACCTCCTGCTTTAATGCGTTCGCAGGCCAGCGCAAAGCGATCCAGTCCGCTAGCAACCTCTTCTTCGCTGACGTTTAACGCTGGCGCAAAGCGCACCACGTTAGCGCCGGCGATCAGCACCATCACTCCGGCATTGGCCGCCTCTTGCGAGATGAGTTTCGCTTTCCCGGCAAATTCCGCGTTCAGTACGCAGCCGATCAGCAGGCCGAGCCCACGAATTTCACTAAACAGTCCAAAACGTTCGTTAATGGCGTTAATACGCTCCACAAACCAGTCGTGGCGCTGCTTAACACCGTTGAGCATATCCGGGGTGTTAACAATCTCCAGCAGTTTGCCCGCCACCGCCGTGGCCAGCGGGTTTCCGCCGTATGTTGTACCGTGCGTACCAACCGTCATCACGCTGGCACAGTCTGCCGTCGCCAATAACGCGCCGATGGGGAAACCGCCGCCCAACGCTTTGGCTGTCGTCAGCAGATCTGGCGTAACGCCATAGTGCATATAGGCATACAGTTCGCCGGTACGGCCTACTCCGGTCTGGACTTCGTCAAAAATCAGCAGCGCATTGTGGCGATCGCATAATTCACGCAGCCCCTGTAAGAATTCATTTGTTGCCGGCACGACGCCACCTTCACCCTGCACCGGTTCAACGATGACCGCACAGGTGGTGTCATCAATCAGTTGGCAGGCTGAGTCGAGATCGTTGTAGACGGCATGGCGGATATCCGGCGGCAGCGGCGCGAAATCTTGTGAATAAGCAGGCTGTCCTCCGGCGCTGACGGTGAACAGCGTGCGGCCATGGAAAGCATTTTTAAACGCCACGATGCCGCTCTTCTGGCTGCCAAAACGATCGTGAGCAAATTTACGCGCCAGCTTTAATGCCGCTTCGTTTGCCTCCGCGCCGGAGTTACAGAAGAAAACACGCTCGGCGAAGGTGGCGTCAATCAGCTTTTTCGCCAGACGCAGCACCGGCTCGTTGGTGTAGCCATTTCCTGTGTGCCAGAATTTGCTCGCCTGGTCGTTTAATGCCTCGCGCAAAGCCGGATGGGCGTGCCCCAGCGCGTTAACCGCAATGCCTCCCGCGAAATCGATATACTCTTTACCCTGCTGATCCCACAGACGTGAACCTTCACCACGCACCGGAATAAAAGGAGCCGGAGCGTATACGGGCATCATCCATTCATCAAAATTTTCACGCGTAATTGACAGAGACATAGCGACCTCAACGGTAAATAAAAAGTTATTTATATGTTAATAAATATAGTGTTTGCGGTGTAAATGTAGATTGCAGGGTTCGTGCCAGCCAGCAAAAAAAGTGCATAAACAAAGGTCGGTGACGGAATATCAACAGGTTACAACGTGGCGATATTCACTTTATGCGCATAAAAAGTGAATATGTTCGCGCATCAGGCGACTAAATAGAGGAAAAACCGCAGTTTTATTCAGTTGCCAAATATAATTCTGGAATTGTGATCGTATACGAAATTTATCGGAAATTATTGCTCTGTTCTGACGCGCCTCGCGCCAAAACGGTGCAGTTTTTGCTCCATCGTTAACACCATTGGCAATCATTGTTGGAATCAGGTGACAAGAAGCAGTCAGCCAGCGGAAATTCTGCTACCATCCTTGCACTATTCATCTTGCAAAACGGCAGCGACTATGAAATTTGTCTCTTTTAATATCAACGGCCTGCGTGCCCGTCCTCATCAACTGGCAGCCATTGTCGAAAAACACCAACCGGATGTGATTGGCTTACAGGAGACAAAAGTCCACGACGACATGTTCCCTCTCGAAGAGGTAGCAAAGCTGGGTTACAACGTCTTTTATCATGGTCAGAAAGGTCATTACGGCGTGGCGCTGCTAACGAAAGAAACGCCAATCGCAGTGCGTCGTGGCTTCCCGGACGATGGCGAAGAAGCGCAGCGTCGTATCATCATGGCGGAAATCCCCTCTCCTCTGGGCAGCATTACCGTGATCAACGGCTATTTCCCGCAGGGCGAAAGCCGTGACCACGAAACCAAATTTCCGGCCAAGGCCGCGTTTTACCAGAATCTACAAAACTATCTGGAGACTGAACTGAAACGCGACAATCCGGTATTGATCATGGGCGATATGAACATCAGCCCAACCGATCTCGATATCGGCATTGGCGAGGAAAACCGTAAACGCTGGCTGCGTACCGGTAAATGTTCCTTCCTGCCGGAAGAGCGTGAGTGGATGGAGCGTCTGCTGGGCTGGGGCCTGGTGGATACCTATCGTCATGCTTATCCTGAAAAAAATGACCAGTTCTCGTGGTTTGATTACCGCTCAAAAGGCTTTGATGATAACCGTGGCCTGCGTATCGATCTGCTGTTAGCGAGCAACCCACTGGCGGAGCGCTGCGAAGAAACCGGCATCGACTATGAGATCCGCAGCATGGAAAAACCGTCCGATCATGCGCCGGTATGGGCTAAATTCCGCGTCTGACCTCCTGCGATTTTTCACTCTCCGGGCCTCGCCTGGAGAGTCTGTTTATTCTGTGTAAAATCAATAAATCGACGGTAATACATTGTTGTGTCCGGGAATTTATTATATCTTCGCGCGCACTTTTCGCTGACGAAAACGCTGCGTTACACTCGGTTTTACAGGAGAACCCCCATGAAAAAGAAGTTCGCATAACGCAGAATACCGGCTGCTGATCGTCGCGGTCCTGTTCTGCATTCTGGCGGGAGTTTTCCATTATTTCGGCCTGACCGACCTGATAACCAATTTCCAGCATTTACAAGACGTCATCCGCCAAAGCGGCATGTTCGGCTATACGCTTTATATATTGCTGTTCATCATCGCGGCGCTGTGTCTGATCCCCGGCAGCATTCTGGTGATCGTCGGCGGTGTGCTGTTTGGCCCTGTCACAGGGACGCTTGTCTCGTTAGTGGCGGCAACCGTCGCCTCGGCGCTATCGTTTTTGCTGGCTCGCTGGCTTGGTCGGGATCTACTGCTGAAATACGTTGGGCACACGGCGACGTTTCAAGCAATCGAGAAAGGCATTGCCCATAGCGGATTGGACTTTCTGATCCTCACCCGACTCGTCCCACTGTTCCCCTATAATATTCAAAATTACGCCTATGGACTGACGGCTATTCCGTTCTGGTCATTTACGGTGATATCTGCGGTAACCACCTTGCCCGGCATCTTTATCTATACGCTGATGTCGCACGAACTGGCCAGCGAAGGCATGACTCTGGCATTTATCGGCAAACTCAGCGTTGCGGGCCTGGCGTTATTCATTCTTATTCAGGCGGCAAAAGCCTGGGCCAGATATAAACATATCGATCCGTCGTCCAGCCACGAGTGTGCAGGTAAATGACAAAGCTGAACAAAGCGCGATTAACCCGCTATTACCGGACAGGATTAATAGTTGTGCTGCTGCTCGCGCTGATGGCATGGATGTGGATACCTGGCGTCAGTGATTTTCTCCGGGACAGCCTGGCGGCGTTTACTACGCTGGATCAACACGCTCTCGAGAACTTCATTCGTTCGTATGGGACCCAGGCGGCGGTTGTATCGTTCTTCCTGATGATCTTACAGGCCATCGTAGCGCCGCTTCCCGCCTTTGTGATTACGTTTGCCAATGCCTCGCTGTTTGGCGCGTTTTGGGGCGGCGTACTGTCCTGGAGCAGCGCGATGGTCGGCGCAGCGCTGTGTTTTTTTATTGCCCGCGTTTTGGGTCGCAGTGCGGTGGAAAAGCTGACCGGGAAAACAGTGCTGAACAACATGGACTCTTTTTTCGAACGTTATGGCAAGCACACTATTCTCATCTGTCGCCTGTTGCCTTTTGTGCCCTTCGACCCGGTAAGCTATGCCGCAGGCCTGACCTCGATTCGTTTTCGCCACTTTCTCCTCGCCACCGGCTTCGGTCAGTTACCCGCCACGATTGTCTATTCGTGGGCCGGTAGCCTGTTAACCGGCGGTACATTTTGGTTTGTTACCGGCCTGTTCATCCTGTTTGCCCTGAGCGTGGTGATTGCAGGAGCAAGAAGCCTTTACCTTGAGCGTCAACGGAAGAAAACCTGAGACATACGCCATTTTTAGCAATGGAGATATTATGCGTTACTGCTTATTGTGCCTGAGTTTGCTGCTCTGCCCGCTGGCGGCTTTTTCCCAGGACGCCAGCTGGCAGCAAATCAAAAATGACGCCCGCGGTCAGACGGTATGGTTCAACGCCTGGGGTGGCGATAACGCCGTTAATCAGTATCTCGACTGGGTTAGCGGCGAGATGAAAACGCACTATGCCATTAACCTGAAAATTGTGCGGCTGGCGGATGCCGCCGACGCCGTTAAACGCATCCAGACCGAGGCGGCGTCCGGGCGAACAACCGGCGGATCTGTCGACTTATTGTGGGTAAACGGTGAAAACTTCCGTACATTAAAAGAAGCTGGCCTGCTGCAAACCCAGTGGGCGCAGGCGTTGCCTAACTGGCGCTATGTTGATACCCGGAAACCGGTCAGTGAAGACTTTGCCATCCCCACGGAAGGGGCAGAATCGCCATGGGGCGGCGCACAGCTAACCTTCATTGCCCGGCGCGATCTCACTGCCCAGCCGCCGCAATCCCCGCAGGCGTTACTTGAATTTGCGCAGGCGCATCCTGGCACAGTAACCTACCCGCGCCCACCAGACTTTACCGGAACGGCTTTTCTCGAGCAGTTGTTGATTATGCTCACCACGGAACCGCAAGCATTGAAAGTTGCGCCGGATGCCGCTACATTCGCCAACGTTACCGCTCCGTTATGGCATTATCTTGACGCTCTACACCCTGTACTATGGCGTGAAGGCAAAGATTTTCCGCCCACGCCTGCGCGGATGGATGCGTTACTGAATACCGGTACGCTGCGTTTATCATTGACCTTTAACCCAGCCCACGCGCAGCAAAAAGTGGCCAGCGGCGAATTACCCAAAACCAGCTATAGTTTTGGTTTCTCACAGGGCATGATCGGCAACGTGCATTTTGTCACTATTCCGGCGAATGCCCGCGCCAGCGCCGGAGCCAAAGTCGTGGCAAACTTTCTGCTGTCTCCCGAAGCGCAACTGCGTAAAGCTGACCCTGCTATCTGGGGAGATCCTTCGGTGCTTGATCCGCAAAAACTGCCAGACGAACAGCGTGACGCCCTGCTGACGTATATCCCGCAAGGACTCCCTGCCGTACTGCCAGAACCACATGCAGCCTGGGTAAACGCTCTGGAACAAGAATGGCTACGCCGCTACGGTACGCATTAATTCTGTTGTTGTGGGGCATCATGACGGCAGTTTATCTGCCGCTGGTGCCTGCAACGTTCTCTCTGCTAGCCCCAGCACTTCGCACCACGCACTGGCTGGCGCTCTTTGACGATCCTCAACTCCCGCAGGCGTTGCTGGCAACGCTGGTTTCCGTAAGTCTGGCGGCGTTCGGCGCACTGACCATTGCGCTGTTGGCGATCCTCTTTTTGTGGCCTGGCGCTGGCTGGGCGCGACTGTACTCACGCCTGCCGTTGCTGCTGGCGATCCCGCACGTCGCATTCGCGACCAGCATGCTGTTGATTTTTGCCGAAGGCGGCATGCTCTGGCAGTGGCTGCCTTTTCTCAACTCGCAACCGGACCGCTATGGGATTGGACTTGGCATCACGCTGGCGGTGAAAGAGAGCGCCTTTTTGTTGTGGATCCTCTCAGCCCTGTTGAGTGAAAAACAACTTTCACAGCAGGTTATCGTCCTGGATTCGCTCGGTTACAGCCGTTTGCAATGCCTGAACTGGCTGGTTCTGCCCTCCATCGCCCCTGCGTTAGGCAAAGCCATGCTGGCAGTCGTGGCCTGGTCACTCTCCGTTGTGGATGTGGCCATCGTCCTTGGCCCCGGAAATCCGCCCACGCTTGCCGTGCTGAGCTGGCAATGGCTCAGCCAGGGTGATGCCGAACAGCAGGCCAAAGGTGCACTCTCCAGCCTGCTGCTGGTGTTGTTGCTATTTATCTTCGCGCTGGTGGGCTATCTGTTCTGGCGTGGCTGGCGGAGTATGATTCCGGCAGTAAACGGAATACGCCTGCGTTTTTCGTCCGCTACAATCGCACGCCCGCTGGTACAACTTTTGCCCATCAGCGGAGTGGTATGCGCCCTGGTACTGGCGCTTTGCGCCAACTATTCATCGCTCAACAGCGAGGCGCTTAGCAATAGTCTGCAACTGGGACTCATCTCCAGCGTCCTGGGATTACTGATACTCTTTGCGTGGCTGGAATGGGGACCGCAAACCGGACACCGTTGGGTCTGGCTGCCCATTATCCTGCCCGCGTTGCCGCTGGTCACCGGTCAGTATCTGTTGGCGTTATATACCGGACAAGATGGGCTGATGACGACCATCATCTGGGGCCACCTGCTGTGGGTGATGCCGTGGATGCTGTTTGTGCTCAAACCGGCGTGGCAACGCATTGACCCACGATTGATTCTGATTGCACAAACGCTGGGCTGGGCGCGAGGCCGCATATTTTGGCGGGTAAAATTCCCGCTGCTGTTACGCCCGGCACTGATCGCCTTCGCGGTTGGCTTCTCGGTCAGTATTGCCCAATATATGCCAACCCTGTGGTTAGGAGCCGGACGCTATCCCACCCTGACCACCGAGGCGGTGGCATTAAGCAGCGGCGGCAGCACGGCTATTTTAGCGACACAGGCGCTATGGCAACTTCTGTTACCGCTATCCGTTTTCGTACTGACGGCGTTTTTCGCCGCGTGGCTCGGCCGCTTTCGACAAGGACTCCGTTAATGCTCATCGTTCAAAGCCTTTCAGTGTACCGGGGCGCGATAACGCTACTGAAAGACGTAAATTTCCAGGTTAACAAAAGTGACATTGTCACTATCATGGGGCCTTCCGGTAGTGGTAAGTCTTCGCTGTTTTCGTGGATGGTCGGCGCATTATCCCCTCAGTTTCAGGCTTCAGGCGAACTGTGGCTCAATGAACGGCGCATAGACACGCTGCCCACCGCGCAGCGCCAGATTGGCATCCTGTTCCAGGATGCGTTGCTGTTTGACCATTTCAGCGTTGGGCAGAATTTACTGCTGGCCTTACCCGCCAGTTTGCAAGGATCCGCCAGACGCCATACTGTTGAAAACGCCCTTACGCGCGCGGATCTGGCAGGATTTTATCATCGCGACCCGGCCTCACTCTCCGGCGGCCAACGATCGCGTGTCGCCCTGCTGCGCGCACTGCTGGCTCAGCCTCAGGCGCTGCTGCTCGATGAACCCTTTAGCAGACTGGATGCGTCGCTACGCGATACCTTTCGCCAGTGGGTCTTTACCGAGGTGCGCAAGTTGAATATTCCGGTGGTACAAGTTACGCATGATGCGCAGGATGTCCCGCCAGCAGGCCGTGTATTACAGATGGAAAACTGGGCGTGAATGTGGCGATATGCTGCGTTAACGCAAGGTTTTAACTTAACCGGCGGCACAGAATGTCGTCTTCTTTTTTCAACGTCGGGCTATTCGATGAAACGTGTTTCTCAAATGACCGCGCTGGCACTGGCTTTAGGGCTCGCTTGCGCTCCTTCCTGGGCTGCTGAAACAGCACAGACCCTCACCCTCAACCAGTTACAGCAAAAGCAAGGCGCGGCGATCGATACCCGTCAGAGCGCTTTTTACAACGGCTGGCCGCAATCGCTCAATGGTCCTTCCGGACATGAACCCTCCGCACTGAACCTGTCTGCCGCCTGGCTCGACAAAATGAATGATGAACAACTCAATGCCTGGGTTAAGGCGCATCAGCTGAAAACCGATGCGCCGGTGGCGTTATATGGCAGCGATAGCGAGATACAGGCCGTTAAATCCCGCCTGCAGAAAGTCGGTTTTAGCCATATTTCAACCCTCAGCGACGCCCTTGCGGATCCTGTCCGCCTGCAACGTCTGCCGCACTTCGAACAACTGGTTTACCCGCAGTGGCTGCACGACCTGCAGCAGGGAAAAGACGTGACCGCCAAGCCGTCGGGTGACTGGAAAGTGATTGAAGCCGCCTGGGGAGCGCCGAAGCTGTATCTGCTCAGCCATATCCCCGGTGCGGGCTACATTGATACCAACGAAGTCGAAAGCGAACCGCTATGGAATAAAGTTTCCGACGCGCAGCTTAAAACCATGCTGGCGAAACACGGCATCCGTCACGACACCACGGTGATCCTCTACGGTCGCGACGTCTACGCCGCCGCGCGCGTGGCGCAAATCATGCTGTATGCCGGTGTGAAAGATGTGCGTCTGCTCGACGGCGGGTGGCAAACCTGGTCAGATTCCGGTTTACCGGTGGAACGCGGAACCCCGCCGACGGTGAAAGCGGAGCCTGATTTTGGCGTTGCTATCCCTGCCCAACCACAGCTGATGCTGGATATGGAACAGGCTCGCGGCCTGTTGCATCGCCAGGATGCATCGCTGGTCAGCATCCGCTCGTGGCCTGAGTTTATTGGTACCACCAGCGGCTATAGCTACATCAAGCCAAAAGGTGAGATCGCAGGCGCACGGTGGGGCCACGCGGGGAGTGATTCCACGCATATGGAAGATTTTCATAATCCGGACGGCACCATGCGCAGCGCGGATGATATCGCCGCCATGTGGAAACAGTGGAATATCACGCCAGACCAGCAGGTTTCTTTCTACTGCGGCACCGGCTGGCGTGCTTCAGAAACGTTTATGTATGCTCGTGCGATGGGCTGGAAAAACGTCTCTGTTTACGACGGTGGCTGGTATGAGTGGAGCAGCAATCCGAAAAACCCGGTCGCCAGCGGTGAACGTGGTCCGGACAGCAGCAAGTAAAATGGTCACGATTGCCGGATAAGCTCATCCGGCAACGCAAGACATTACGCCTGACGCTGAACCGATTTCAGCGTCAGATATCCGCTCCAGATCCGGGTAAACGTCGTCATCCAGCACAGCGCGCCAAAGACCCACGCCAGCACGGCAAAATATCCCGGGAACAAACAGCCCAAAACAAACAGCAAAATAGTCTCGGTGCCTTCGGTTAGCCCTCCCAGATAATAAAACGATTTATGCGCGTAGCCTGGGTTATCAATATCGTATTTCGCTGCCAGGGCAGCGAAGGCGAGGAAGCTGCTACCAGTACCCATAAACGCAAACAACAGCCAGCCCCCAGCCAGTGCGTTTTGCGCAGGTGCGGCAAGAATAAAACCAAACGGTACTAAGGCGTAAAACAGAAAATCGAGTGAGATATCGAGAAATCCTCCCGCGTCGGTTAGCCCTCTGCGCCGTGCCAGCGCCCCGTCCAGCCCGTCAAACAAGCGATTAAGCACAATGACCACCAGCGCCGCCAGATACCAGCCTAACGCCAGAAATGGCAGGGCCAACACGCCAATAGCAAAACCGACCAGCGTCAGGCCATCCGGGGTAATCGCTGGTTTATCAATAATGCCCACACCGCGATGCAACAGCGGTTTTAACCGTGGATGAAGATGACGGTCAAGCATGCGGGCGTCCTTTAAAACTGTCGCACAGTCCTTGCGAAGGAATATCGAGGGCGGCATTAAAACGCGCCGAGAGATTTTGAAACGCAATCAGCGCGGTCATTTCAGTAATGACGTCATCGGTAAAATGCTGCTTCATTTGCGTTTTCAGCGCATCGTCAACCTGCGGTGGCGTGGCGGTCACCGCATCCGCATAGGCCAGCGCTATGCGCTCTTCTGCGTTAAACAGCGTTGATTCTTGCCAGTTGGCGACCTGCAAGACTTTATCCAGCGCGCCACAGCGTTCCGCCAGCCGTAAGCTGTTGGCATCAACACAGAAGGCGCAATGACATACCTGAGAAACGCGGGTCATTAACAATGCGCGCATCACCGGCGTTAAGCGCGCCTTTTTACGCTCCAGAAACCCGACAAACAGCGCCACCAGCCAAAACAGAAACGGCATCCGCCCCCACCAGCGCGTGGGATGCAGCACATCGCCATAATGTTTTTTCTGCGTCGCGACGAGCGGTTGCAAACTGGAGGGAATACGCGTTAACGGACTTACCCACGAGTGAGGATCGTTCAACGATGACTCCTGAATACTTTAGATAACTCAAAGATAAATATAGTATGTCATTTTCTGCTGTTAGATCTTGATGAATATGATGAAAACCCTCGACGTGGTCGCCGCTATCATTGAACGTGATGGCAAAATTTTACTGGCTCAGCGTTCGCCGGATGCGGATCAGCCAGGCATGTGGGAATTTGCTGGCGGTAAAGTTGAGTCGGGCGAAAGTCAGCCTCAGGCTCTGGTGCGTGAACTGCGTGAAGAATTAGGCATCGACGCAGCCGTTGGACGCTATATCGCCAGCCATCAACGTGAGGTTTCGGGCCGGCTGATTCATTTACATGCCTGGCATGTACCGTCTTTTCAGGGAGAACTGAATGCGTATGAACACCAGAATATGGTCTGGTGTTCACCCGAAGAGGCGCGGCGTTATCCGCTGGCGCCTGCCGATATCCCGCTGTTAGAAGCCTTTATTCTTTTACGCGCCGCCAGACCAGCGGATTCGTGCTGATCGTTTTATCATCGCGCTGGCACTGAAGCAGTACACCATCCGCTTTAATCACCGCCCCTTCGGAATAGTTTTGATCCTGGTAAATACAGCACTGACTACAGGGCTGCGCTCGCTGCCCGCTGGAACTGAACACTTCCGGCGGCACATTCACCTGCACATCCGGGCGATAAAGCTGATTTGCCAGCGTCGCGCAGGACACCAATACCAACGCTCCTGCCATGATTAAACGGCGCATATTCTTTCCTTTGTGACTGACAGTTATGCTCAGTATAACGGTATAAATCGGCAGAAACTTTAGTCCCTCCCGTCATCGTTTTTGGTTATGACCCACGCCACGATATTAATTTACTTAGCGAGGTTAATTTTTTCTTGCGTCCCGTCACGCTGCTGGTGGTATAGTCAAAAACTGCAAAACACTTAACACAAATATCAAAAATATAACCATATCAATACATAAGAGGTTTTTATATCTATGGATCAGACATGTTCTCTGGAGTCGTTTCTTAACCATGTACAAAAGCGCGACCCAAACCAAACCGAGTTCGAGCAAGCCGTTCGTGAGGTAATGACGACACTGTGGCCCTTCCTTGAGCAAAACCCACGTTATCGCCAAATGTCGCTGCTGGAGCGTCTGGTTGAGCCGGAGCGCGTGATCCAGTTCCGCGTAGTCTGGCTCGACGATCGTAATCAGGTACAGGTTAACCGTGCGTGGCGCGTGCAGTTTAGCTCCGCCATTGGCCCATACAAAGGCGGTATGCGTTTCCACCCTTCCGTAAACCTGTCGATCCTGAAATTCCTCGGCTTCGAGCAGACCTTTAAAAATGCCCTCACCACGCTGCCGATGGGCGGTGGTAAAGGCGGGAGTGACTTCGACCCGAAAGGTAAAAGCGAAGGTGAAGTGATGCGTTTCTGCCAGGCACTGATGACCGAACTGTTCCGCCATTTAGGTCCTGATACCGACGTCCCGGCGGGCGATATCGGCGTGGGTGGTCGTGAAGTCGGCTTTATGGCCGGGATGATGAAAAAACTGTCCAACAACAGCGCCTGCGTGTTTACCGGGAAAGGTCTCTCTTTCGGCGGCAGCCTGATTCGCCCGGAAGCAACCGGCTATGGTCTGGTGTACTTCACCGAAGCGATGCTTAAACGTCATGGCCTCAGCTTTGAAGGCATGCGCGTGGCGGTCTCTGGCTCCGGCAACGTTGCACAATTCGCCATTGAAAAAGCCATGGAATTTGGCGCCCGGGTGGTGACCGCCTCCGACTCCAGCGGCACCGTGGTCGACGAAAGTGGATTTACCAAAGAAAAACTGGCGCGTTTGTGCGCGATCAAAGACAGCCGTGACGGTCGCGTGGCGGATTACGCCCGTGAGTTTGGTCTGACCTATCTGGAAGGCAAACAGCCGTGGTCGGTTCCGGTCGATATCGCCCTGCCGTGCGCCACCCAGAACGAACTTGATGTCGACGCGGCACGCGTACTGATCGCCAACGGCGTGAAAGCTGTCGCCGAAGGGGCAAACATGCCGACCACCATCGAAGCTACCGACCTGTTCCTCGAAGCGGGCGTACTGTTCGCGCCGGGTAAAGCCGCCAACGCCGGTGGCGTAGCGACCTCTGGGCTGGAAATGGCGCAAAACGCCGCACGTCTGGGCTGGAAAGCGGAGAAAGTGGACGCGCGTCTGCACCACATCATGCTGGATATTCACCATGCCTGCGTTGAATACGGCGGCGAAAGCAAACAAACCAACTACGTACGTGGCGCCAACATCGCGGGCTTCGTGAAGGTTGCCGACGCGATGCTGGGCCAGGGTGTGATTTAATATTGTCTCTGTAGAACCGTAGGCCGGATAAGGCACGGGGGCCGCATCCGGCAAAGCCTGATGGTGCTACGCTTATCAGGCCTACAGACCTACACGCCTGCCTCTTCGGATGGCGGGCTTTTTTTTGCCGGGCGTTTACGCGGCGCGCTCTTTTTCTTATCGCCACCACTGCCACCCGGCGCGACAATTCCCCGGAAGCGCCGTACCGGTGTACTGCGCGCCTGATCGATGAGTTGATACAGCGTTCCCACCAGCGGCTGCATGAAATCCTGATAACGACACTGTTTTTCGCTGATTTGGGTCAGAATAGATTCCCAGTGCGCGGTCATATCCGGACGCGTCGCCATTTCCGGCAGCGAGTGAAACAGCGCTTTTCCGGCATCGGTTGAATGGATATAGCGCCCTTTTTTCACCAGGAATCCGCGCTTGAACAGCAGCTCGATAATCCCGGCGCGCGTCGCTTCCGTACCTAATCCATCCGTGGCGCGTAGGATCTTTTTCAGATCTTTATCCTGCACAAAGCGCGCAATCCCGGTCATCGCTGACAGCAGCGTCGCGTCGGTAAAATGGCGTGGCGGCTGAGTCTGACGTTCAACCACTTCGCCTTTTTCGCACAGCAATTCATCATCTTTAGCCACCACCGGCAACGGCGTTCCGTCGTTATCTTCATCGCGCTCTTTGTTGCCAAGCAGCGTGCGCCATCCAGCCTCCGCCAGAAAACGCGCTTTGGCGACAAACTTGCCTTTGGCAATATCCAGCTCAATAACGCACTTACGGAATACCGCATCCGCACAAAACTGCATCAGATACTGACGGGCAATCAGGTTGTAAATTTTCGCTTCGTTGTCATTCAGGTTGATGGACGAACTGCGCGCGGTAGGAATAATGGCATGGTGGGCATCCACTTTTTTATCGTCCCAACAGCGGTTTCGCGTATCGGGATTTACCGCCGGTTGCGGGAGCAGATCCGGCGCATGAACGCTAATCGCGTTCATTACCGCATGACGTCCGGCAAAATGTTCTTCCGGCAGATAACGGCTATCCGAACGTGGATAGGTGATCAGTTTATGGGTTTCATACAGCTTCTGGCAGATATCCAGAACGTTCTGCGCACTCAAGCCAAAGCGTTTCGCCGCTTCAATCTGCAACGCCGACAGCGAAAACGGCAGCGGCGCGGATTCTGATTCCCGTTTATCGTTATAGCTGGTGACGAGCGCCGGCTGGCCGTTAATACGGTTCACCACGTGTTCGGCCAGCGTACGATTCAGCAAGCGCCCCTCTTCGTCCTGATACGGCTCACATGCTTCGCTGGGCTGCCAGATAGCGGTAAACCGCTCGTCGGCGGGCGTCACGATATGCGCTTTCACTTCAAAGAAATCTTTGGCGACAAAGTTTTCAATCTCTTCATCGCGACGCACAACCAGGCCGAGCACCGGCGTCTGTACGCGCCCGACCGAGAGTACCCCTTGATAGCCCGCGTTACGCCCAAGAATGGTGTAAGCGCGGGTCATATTGATGCCGTACAGCCAGTCGGCCCGCGCGCGCGCCAGAGCCGACACGCACAGCGGGATGAACTCACTGTTGGCGCGCAGACGCTCAATAGCCCGTTCGACAGCCTGCGGGTTGAGGTCGTTGATCAGACAACGTTGCACCTGCTGGCGCTTTTCGGGAGCCAGTTGCAGGTAATCCAGCACTTCATCCACCAGCAGTTGTCCTTCACGATCGGGGTCTCCTGCGTGAATAACTTCGCTGGCTTCATGCAAAAAGCGCTTGATAACGTTGAGCTGTTTGGTCACCGAAGGACGCGGCTGCAGTTGCCACTTTTCCGGGACAATCGGCAGATCGACCAGACTCCAGCGCGCATAACGGCTGTCGTAGGCGTCTGGCTGCGCCTGCTCAAGCAGGTGACCAATGCACCAGGTCACCACTTGTCCGTTTCCGCATTCAATAAAACCGTCACCTTTGCGATGCGGCTTTGGCAGCACATCGGCGATAGCGCGCGCCAGACTCGGTTTTTCGGCAATAAACAACCGCATCGAGTTAACGGATCTCAACCATGGCGCGACCGCCACGAGCTTCCACTAACTCACCAATTGCAGTGAGATCGATACCAAACTGCGCCGCTGCCGCTTTCACTTCGGCTTCCGCTTCCGGCGTTACCGCCAGCAGCAAACCACCAGAAGTTTGCGGATCGCAGAGCAGGTCGCGTACCGGCTGCGGCATTTCACCCATCAGGTGTCCGTAGCTGGCAAAGTTACGCTGGGTACCGCCCGGCACTGCGCCCTGCGCGATGTACTCTTCAACGCCTGGAAGCTTAGGAATATCCTGGTAGACAATCTGCGCCTGAACGCCTGCGCCCTGACACATCTCGCTCAGATGTCCCAGCAGACCAAAACCGGTAACGTCGGTCATGGCTTTCACGCCCTCGATATCGGCAAATGCCGCACCGGCAATGTTCATCCGACACATCACTTCAGTCGCCAGCCCAATATGTTCGTCCTTCAGCAGCGATTTTTTCTCTGCGGTAGTCAGAACGCCAATGCCCAAAGGCTTGGTCAGGAACAGTTTACATCCCGCCTCGGCGGTGCTGTTTTTCTTCACGCGTTCAGTCGGCACAACGCCGGTAACCGCAAGGCCGAAGATAGGCTCCGGGGCATCGATAGAGTGACCGCCCGCCAGCGCGATACCCGCCTGACGGCAGGCAAAGCGTCCGCCTTCGGTCACTTCGCGGGCGATTTCCGGCGCCAGCTTATCAAGCGGCCAGCCCAGGATAGCAATTGCCATAATCGGTTTGCCGCCCATAGCAAAAATATCGCTGATGGCGTTGGTGGCGGCGATGCGGCCAAAATCAAACGGATTATCGACAATCGGCATAAAGAAATCGGTGGTGCTGATAACGCTGGTGCCATTACCCAAATCGTAGACAGCGGCGTCATCGCGGGTTTCATTACCCACGAGTAAGTTTGGATCAACAAACTTCGCCTGCTCGCTGTGCAGGATGGTTTCCAGCACTTTAGGGGAAATTTTACAACCGCAACCGGCTCCGTGGCTGTATTGCGTTAAACGAATAGCTTGCTCGCTCATGGACATCTCCTGTCATTGCAATTCGGATATGGTAGCGCTCATTCCATGATGTGGTAAGAGTGACTGTCTGAATTCAGGTGTCTTTGCTCATAATCCAGACAGTTTTGCCGTTGATATCAGAAATAACGAACAAAAGCGCTCGGATCGGCCAGGTTAATGGTCGTGGACGCTTTTAGCTGCGGCGTACCCAAATAGAGAAAACCAACGATCTTATCCTGCGGGCGGCAGTCAAACGCTTCGCGCACTTCCGCGCTTTCCGTTAATGCGCCGCTACGCCATATGCCGCCAAAGCCCTGGGCAACAGCGGCCATCTGCATGGCCATTACCGCGCAACCGGCAGACATTTCCTGTTCCCACAGCGGAACCTTGTCGTTTTCTTCACATTTCGCGACGACGGTAATGATCAGCGGGGCGCGAAACGGCGCGGTCCGCGCTTTTTCCTGAGCTTTCTCGTCGCTGCCTGCGGCAATAGCGCCTTTTTCAAGCACGGCGCTAAAGCGTTCGCGCCCTTCCCCCTCAATGACAAAGAATTGCCACGGTTGCAGCGTTTTGTGGTCTGGCGCGCGCATTCCCGCCCGCAGAATGTTTTGCAGTTGCTCTCCCGCCGGTGCCGGTTCGACAAGACGAGAAGCGCTACGACGGGTGATGAGTAATTCGAGTGCATCCATTTGTTTAACTCCAACAATGAGATTTATTCACAAAATTAACACGTGAGCGGATTTTGTTACAGCACAGGCGGTGATTCCTGCTGACAAGTGCCCGTTGGGTCATTACGATAGCCACATCTTAACGCCTTTTTCGGGATAACCGGGTGGCGTGTTGTTAATCGGTAGGGAGAATACATGCGAACCCTGTGGCGATTTATTGCCGGATTTTTTAAATGGACATGGCGATTACTCAATTTCGTCCGTGAATTAGTGCTTAACCTGTTCTTTATCTTTTTGGTGCTGGTTGGCGTGGGGATCTGGATGCAGGTCAGTAGCAGCAACACCAGTGAACATGCTGAACGTGGCGCACTGCTGCTGGATATCTCGGGCGTGATTGTCGACAAACCTTCGAGCACCAGCCGCTTGAGCGTCATTGGCCGTCAACTGTTTGGCGCCAGTTCTGACCGACTGCAGGAAAACTCCCTGTTTGATATCGTGAATACCATTCGCCAGGCGAAAGATGACCGCAACATCACCGGCATCGTGATGGATTTGAAAAACTTTGCCGGGGCCGACCAGCCTTCAATGCAGTACATCGGTAAAGCGCTGCGGGAATTCCGCGACAGCGGCAAACCGGTCTTTGCCGTGGGCGATAACTTCAGCCAAGGGCAATATTACCTCGCCAGTTTTGCCAACAAAATTTACCTTTCCCCACAGGGGTCCGTTGATCTGCATGGTTTTGCCACTAACGGTCTGTACTACAAGTCCCTGCTGGATAAACTGAAAGTCTCAACGCACGTGTTCCGCGTCGGTACCTATAAGTCTGCGGTAGAACCCTTCATCCGCGATGATATGTCCCCTGCCGCGCGCGAGGCCGATAGCCGCTGGATCGGCGAGCTGTGGCAGAACTATCTCGATACGGTCGCCGCCAACCGTCAGATCCCAGCCCAGCAGGTGTTCCCCGGCGCGCAGGCGATGTTGGACGGTTTGACAAAAGTCGAGGGTGATACCGCAAAATACGCGCTCGACAACAAACTGGTGGATGCCCTTGCCTCCAGTGCCGAAGTCGAAAAAATACTGACCAAACAGTTCGGCTGGAGCAAAGCGGATAAAAACTTCCGCGCCGTCAGCTACTACGATTACTCACTGAAAACCCCGGCGGATACCGGTGAGAGCATTGGCGTCATCTTCGCGAATGGCGCGATTATGGACGGTGAAGAAACCCCAGGGAATGTGGGCGGCGACACCACTGCCGCACAGATCCGCGAAGCGCGTCTTGATCCGAAGGTAAAAGCCATTGTTTTGCGAGTGAACAGTCCTGGCGGCAGTGTCAGCGCCTCTGAAGTGATCCGCGCTGAACTGGCTGCGGCTAAAGCGGCGGGCAAACCGGTCGTCGTATCGATGGGCGGCATGGCGGCATCAGGCGGGTACTGGATCTCCACGCCAGCCAGTTACATTGTGGCTAACCCCAGCACGCTGACCGGTTCAATCGGGATCTTTGGTGTGATTAACACCGTGGAGAACAGTCTGGATTCCATTGGCGTACATACCGACGGCGTAGCCACTTCCCCGCTGGCGGACATTTCCATCACCAAAGCGTTACCGCCTGAAGTGCAGCAAATGATGCAGCTGAGCATCGAGAACGGCTATAAGCGCTTTATCACGCTGGTCGCGGATGCACGTAAGACAACGCCAGAGCAGATTGACAAAATCGCTCAAGGCCACGTCTGGACCGGCCAGGATGCGAAAGCCAACGGTCTGGTCGACAGTCTGGGTGATTTTGACGACGCCGTCGCGAAAGCGGCTGAACTGGCCAAACTGAAACAATGGCACATTGAGTATTACCAGGACGAACCCACATTCGTGGATATGGTCATGGACAGTATGTCAGGTTCGGTTCGCGCCATGCTGCCCGCCGCCATTCAGGCAATGCTTCCGGCTCCGCTGGCTTCTGCGGCAAGTACCGTAAAAGCTGAAACCGATAAGCTGGCCGCGTTTAACGATCCGCAAAACCGCTATGCGTTTTGCCTGACCTGCGCCAACGTTCGTTAACCGTCAAATGCTGCCCCGGATGGGGCAGCATTGATTCGGGTATTCCGACAGTCCCCAGGCGTACAGCCAAATTCCCGACTAAACATGCGAATAAAGTGCGCGCAGTCGCTAAACCCCAGACGCAGCGCAATCTCCGTTACGCTCTCTCCAGAATTTATCAACAGCCAATGGGCATAGCGCAATCGAGCGCTACGGATAAACTCCCCCGGCGACTGAGAGAACTCAGCATTAAACAACCGGGTCAACTGCCGTGGACTCAGATTGACTTCTGAGGCAAGCCATTGGGTTGAGATAGGTTTAACCAACCCTTTCTCAATCAAAAATACGGCCTTACGCAAGCGGCTATCGCTCACATGCGTAAAGCCTATCGCTCTGGAAACCGCCACGGAAGTGCCGTCTATTCGGTTAGGCACTGACATCTGGAAAATGGCTTTTGTGGCTCTGTCGGGGCCACAGTGCCGGCGAATAAGCTCCGTCGCCAGCCCGATCGTTGAGATACCGCCCGGGCAAGTCAGTATCCCCTTTTCTTCATGGAAATCGACGCCGGTTCGGGCGATCAACAGAGGAAATTGCGCCTTAAAATCGTTCAGATGCCAGGGATGGACCGCCGCAGTTAATCCCTGTAGAAAACCCTCCTGCGCCAGAACAAAGCTGCCAGTACAAACACCGACCAGCGGAATATTCCGCTGACGGGCAAGATGCAGGTAACGCCGCGCGGCAGGGTCCGCTTTTGCCATACTGCGCTATAGCCCACCGATCACCACGATATAATCGAACTGCTCCGGGGCAACAAATGCGCTATCCGGCATCATCGCCATGCCCGAACTGCTTAAAACAGGCTGTTCTGGCGTAGCGCTCATCAGACGCCAGGAACAGCGGATCTTCTGGCTGTCATCCCCCATATCCGCCGCGTGACGCAGCGCATCCGTCAACCCCGCCAATGCCAGTAAAGGAAATTCAGGCCACAGTACAATCCCGACATTTAATTGCGGCCTGAGGGGCATCGCTGTCTGGTTCGCATCAATGGCGGTGATAATATCGCGATCTGCTTTTCCACCTGGGGGCAACGTAATGTTGTATTTCTTCACTTCAGGCTCCGGTTTAACCCCGGGCGATGGCGCAAAATTGCCTGGGACGGTAATGAAACACAAAGCAATCCTGTCAGTATCAACAGCGCCCCTACGATAAACGCAGGCTGTAGAGATTCTCCCAGAAACATCACGCCGGCGATAATCCCCATCGCAGGCGTCATCAGAACCAGCGTTCCCAGCGAAGCAACATGATAATTACGCAGCAGAGTAAACCAGATTAGATAGCTTGAAAATGCGACGACCAGCGTCTGGAAAGTCAGACTAGCAATCAATGTCGAGGTCATATGTATCGTCGTTTCACCCAGCATCAAACCAATAAGCAATAACACAATACCGGTGATAGCGAGTTGATAAAACAACGTACACGATGAAGGAATGGTGGCGAGACGACTGCAGCGAATCACGACGCTGGACGTTCCCCAGGCAATGCCCGCAAACAGCCCGCACAAATCGCCTGCCAGACTCCACTGCGTATTCCCGTCATGCGCAACCCACATCACGGCGACGGCAATCCCGAAAAAGGCGATGCCCAACCCGCACCACTGCAGGCGGCTCAGGCGTTCCTCAGGCAAAATAATATGTAACCCGACAGCGGAAAACAACGGCGCGGTGTACAGATAAAGCGCCATATGAGAGGCAGTCGTCAGCGTTATTCCGACAGAAACCAACACGAACTCAAGCGCAAAAAGCAGCCCAACGATAGTACCCATTCTGGCAATACTGCGCTCACGCAGGCGGCCAAATATATTATCCCGGCGGTGAAAAAGCAGTCCAATCAGCAGCGCGGCGATTGCAGAACGCAACCCCACCTGAAGAAACGGTGACATATCATCAGCCGCGGATTTAATCGCAACCTGTTGACTACCCCAGACACCGCAAATCACCACCATCAGCAAAATAGCGGCATTATCAATTCTCTTTCTGATCATTTCTCGATCCGTAAAAGTACGCGTAAAAGAAGGTCGATACTGTAGGACTGAGGGGGGAGAACCACACTGTATAATCGGGACAACGCACTGAACGTAAATGACATATTGATCAGACAACCGGTATGCGTCATTTGCGCTGTCTTTTTTCAGGAGGGACTTTATACTGCGCCTGTTTATGCACAACTTAATCTGTGACGCCCATGCAAAAGAAATCGATTTACGTTGCCTATACCGGCGGTACCATTGGTATGCAGCGCTCAGAACAGGGTTATATCCCTGTTTCTGGTCATCTCCAGCGCCAGCTGGCATTGATGCCTGAATTCCACCGCCCTGAGATGCCAGACTTCACCATCCATGAATACGATCCGCTGATGGATTCTTCTGATATGACGCCGGAAGACTGGCAGCATATTGCGGAAGACATTAAATCGCACTATGACGATTACGATGGCTTTGTCATTCTGCACGGTACAGACACCATGGCGTTTACCGCTTCGGCACTCTCTTTCATGCTGGAGAATCTCGGCAAGCCGGTCATTGTGACAGGGTCACAAATTCCGCTGGCAGAATTACGCTCCGATGGACAAATTAATTTGCTGAATGCGCTCTACGTTGCAGCGAATTATCCGATCAACGAAGTGACCCTGTTCTTCAATAATCGACTGTTTCGCGGCAACCGTACCACCAAAGCGCACGCTGATGGTTTTGACGCCTTTGCCTCACCCAATCTTGCCCCATTACTGGAAGCCGGGATCCATATCCGTCGACTGGGAACACCACCAGCGCCCCACGGTACGGGCGAGTTGATTGTTCACCCTATCACGCCCCAACCGATTGGCGTGGTGACTATTTATCCTGGGATCTCTGCCGATGTGGTGCGCAACTTCTTGCGCCAGCCGGTTAAAGCGTTAATTTTGCGCTCTTACGGCGTGGGCAATGCGCCACAAAATAAAGAGTTTCTGCAAGAGCTAGAAGATGCCAGCTCACGCGGCATCGTGGTGGTTAACCTTACGCAGTGTATGTCCGGCAAGGTGAACATGGGCGGTTACGCGACGGGGAACGCGCTGGCGCATGCTGGCGTTATCGGCGGGGCGGATATGACGGTCGAAGCAACCCTCACCAAACTGCACTATTTGCTGAGTCAGGGGCTGGATACGCAGAGCATTCGTCAAGCAATGTCGCAAAATCTGCGTGGCGAGCTCACCCCAGACGAATAAAGGAGTCTATGCCATGGCCCGAACCTTACTGTTGGTCGATTTACAAAATGACTTTTGTGCTGGCGGCGCCCTCGCCGTCCCGCAAGGTGACAGCACAATCGATATTGCCAACCGCATGATCGACTGGTGCGCCTCACGCGGTGACACCGTCGTCGCCAGTCTGGACTGGCATCCGGCTAATCATGGTAGTTTTGCCAGCCAGCACCAGGTCGCGCCTTACAGTCAGGGGCAACTGGATGGCCTCGCGCAGACGTTCTGGCCCGATCATTGTGTGCAAAACAGCGAAGGGGCTGCCCTGCATCCTCTGCTGAACCAGCGCGCGATAGCGCAAACGTTCACTAAGGGCGAAAACCCGCTGGTCGATAGTTATAGTGCATTTTTTGACAATGGTCGTCGTCAGGCAACCGCACTGAACGCATGGCTGCTCGAACATCGCGTTGCCGAACTTGTTATCATGGGTCTGGCTACCGATTATTGCGTCAAATTTACCGTTCTGGATGCGCTCGATCTGGGCTACGCCGTCAGCGTCATCACCGACGGTTGTCGTGGCGTCAATATTCACCCACAGGACAGCGCAAACGCTTTTATGGAAATGTCGGCGGCGGGTGCGACTTTGTATACGCTGGATGACTGGCTGGAAACCCAACCGTAAGCGACGCCGACAGGAGCGCTCCTGTCGGCGCGTTATTTCAGGCCAGGGGTGAAATATCTTCCAGCGAAACTTTGCGCGTTTCGATGCCAAAGCACAACAGAATCAGCGCGCAAAGCACCAGCATAACGCCCAGCACGATAAAGACAGTGATCGAGCCGTAGCGCGTCAACAGAATAGCGACGCCATAAGGCGTAAATACCGCGACAATCCTGCCCACCGCATTCACGAAACCCGATCCACGTAATCTAAGATGTGTCGGCCACAACTCCGGGACATATACCGCGGAGGCAAAGCAAACATACATATACAGAAAAAAGATCATCACCAACCCGTAGCTCAAAATGGCCCACTCTTCGGTTTGAATCGAATAGAAATATCCGAGCAGCGCGATAATAACGAGTAAGAATGAACCAAACAGCCTCCGTGGAAAACGATCGATAATCATCGCGGCAATGAATATCCCAACGGGTGCGCCAATCATAATTATCGCAGTCATAAAGATAGACTTCGTCACATCGATTCCCGAGTTAACAAAAATCGTTGGGATCCATACTGTGATGGTATAGAGCGAAATATTCATCGCAATAAGCACGGTGATCGCCACCAGCGTACAGCGCAACATTGGTCCCTTGAACAGTAGCCAAAATGAACCACTTTTCACGCCAGATCTTGCCGTCAGGCAATTGCTCTGACAGGAGGGTAAGGTGATATTTTTCTCTAGCTCAATTTGCGACTCCACCTGTACCAGGTGTTTTTCAGCTTCACTTCTCTGTCCCTTACCAGCCAGCCAACGGGGAGATTCGATAAAGTACTTTCCGGACAGATACCAGGCCAACAGCATTGTCGCGCCACCGAGCAGAAACATCACCCGCCAGCTTAACCAGGCAATAACCACGACGCCAACTGCCGCGGACAGCATCGGCGACCAGTTACCAACAAATGACAGGCGGGCAGACCACTTTCCACGTACTGCAGGCGGAATAAATTCAGTGAATGAAGCATAGCCCACCATAATCAGCGCCCCCATTCCGATCCCCATCAGGCAACGGAAAAAAATAAGCCAGTACATATTGGGCACAAACGTTGCGGCACAAGCAGAGACCCCAACAATCAGCAAATTGATGCGGAATGCCTTGCGTCGACCGAGATAATCACCAATAAAACCCCCAGTTAGCGAACCGACAAAATAACCAAACATCAGCGCAGAGGTAAATGCTGCATTGAGATAATTATTAGACCAACCGGTACTGACTAATTTCGCCAATACAACATTCCCGGAATAACTGAGAAAACCGGTGATTAATAAACTAAAACTAATGATACCAAAAATACGAAAATGAAATCGCGATAAGGGTAAGCGATCTAATCTTGCACCGATAGGGTCACATTGTTCCATCTGGATGCCTCAAGTTCAACTAAATAGAAAGTATGGCGATCGCGGCAGAGATAATTTTGCCGCGCCATCCATCATCATTAGATTTTCATGGCATTTCCAGGTGCAAACTAAAATAATATCGACACGAGCAACGTTAAAATTAATAAACGAGTTGAATATTATTCTTTTTGCAAAACGCAATCCACTCAGCACCCGGTGCCTTATTGGTTATAAGGTAATTAATATGGCTAAAGTCCACGAGTTGGACGAAAGCTTTACGATCAAACTTTGAGTGATCAACCAACAGAGCCACCTCAGTCGCCTGGCGGATCATGGTTTTTTTGATTTCCGCCTCCGCTTCATTAGAATCAAGCGCCCCGCTTTGCATATCAAGACCTTTACAGCTCATCACCATAATATCAACGTGATAGCGACTGATGATCTCCTTGGTAATCCTTCCCTGTAATGACAGCGTATTCTTGTTCAACTCGCCGCCGGTGGAAACGACGTTAATTTCCGACTGAGCCAGTTCATGAAATGCTTCAGCCGAGTTGGTTAGCAACGTCAGATCGTTTCTTTCCTTCAACAACTTTAATAATTCCATCGCCGTACTGCTGGAGTCAGCGGCCATTGTGGTCTTATTTTTAATAAACGGTAATGCATTACGAGCAATGATCTGCTTCTCTTCAAAGAAAGACTTTGCACGTTTATAAAAATGAATATTGTCAGACAACGCGGTGGTATTAAGTACCGCACCACCATATGTTCGGGTCAAAAAACCTTCATCTTCCAGCTTCTCCAGATCGCGGCGAATTGTTTCCTCAGTTACCTGAAAGATGGAACTTAAATTAGATACCGCCACTTTCTTATCATTAGCCACCATTTGCTTAATGGCCTGAATCCTGTCTTTTGCCGCCACGATGACACCTCTGTTTCCTGCAAAGTAATAATAAGACCCTAGTATCTCACAGGCTATGTTTATTTTCAAAAGAACATGTCTGAATCACAGATTTAGTACTCTTTTACACAGAAACAGAGGTCATTGCCAGCTGGATTATTTTATATCCAACGCTTCTGCCATTTCTCTCATCAACGATGAATCGCTATCAGTCAGGGCAATGGTCAGCGCATCAACATTCTCGCGAACCTGTTCAGGTGCGGTAGCACCGCTCAGTAAGGTGATTAAATCGCTTTGCTTTAAAATCCACGCCAACGCCAACGCGGGGATCGTGCAACGGTATTTTTCACACAATGGCTGCCATTGCTCGAGCATATCAATCACCCGCAGCATATTTTCCCGTTGGAACCAGACTTTGTTGGCCCGTGCGCCGCCAGGAATATAATCCCGCGCGATTGTTCCAGTCAGTAACCCCTGTTCGAGCGGTGAATAAACCTGCACGACGATGCCATGCTGCTGACATAACGGCAACAATTCAGCTTCCAGTGCGCGATCAAGGATGCTGTACTTGGCCTGCACGATATCCAATTGGCCGTGTTTAAGATACTCCCTGATATGCCCTGTATCCACGTTGGCGGCACCGATAGATCGAATCTTGCCTTCTTTCTTAAGTGCGTTCAGCGTGTCTACGGTTTCCGCAATCGGTGTAAAACAAGGTTCGACCGATTGCCAGTGGGTCATATAGATATCAATGCTTTCTATACCCAACCTTTGCAAACTGGCATCGACCTCTTCACGAATCGACTCGGGCGTGAGGTTTTTATACAACTGGCGATCGCCCACTTTGTTAAAAAGGCTGCCCGTCCGCTCCCAGACGATGCCGCATTTAGTTTCAACCACGATATCTTTACGCGGTAACTTTTTCAGCGCCTGCCCAACAATGACTTCACTATTACCAAAGTTGTAGCCTGGAGCGGTATCAATCAGATTAATACCGCAGCGATGCGCCTCAACAATGGTATCGATACAAACCTGTAGATCGAGATCGCCGTTCCATGCCGGACCGCCGCCAATGGCCCATGTCCCTAATCCCATGCGGGAAAGCATAATCTCCGTACTGCCTAAAGGAATCTTTTTCATCTG
The DNA here is from genome assembly GCF_005281025.1 of Citrobacter sp. wls714. Lineage (NCBI taxonomy): Bacteria > Pseudomonadati > Pseudomonadota > Gammaproteobacteria > Enterobacterales > Enterobacteriaceae > Citrobacter > Citrobacter sp. wls714. Next base: position 67,368 of record NZ_SZWZ01000032.1, read on the forward strand.
CCGTTATTACCCTTCATATTCATCAAGAAGTTGTTCAACCAGCTTTCTGTTTTTTACGCCCGTTGTGGCGCCCACGCTCAGTACCGATATTGCTGCCGTTGCGTTAGCAAACAGTGCGCACTCGCGCAGCGACTTGCCTTCAAGTAACGCGGAGATAAATCCCGAGGCAAAATTATCTCCCGCGCCGATGGTGTCGATAGCGGTAATTCCTGAAACCGCCGGGACCTCCATTTTCATATCGGTACGCTTGATAAAGCAGCCTCTTTTACCGGTCTTAATCACTACCGTTTTTACGCCACAGCTCAGGAAACTGTCGGCAATTTCATCCAGCGTCTCTTTGCCGGTAAGCTGTTTTGCCTCCTCGAAATTGGGAAACAGATAATCGACGTAGCTTAACGCCTGGCGAATATTGTCCAGTGTTTCATTAAGCCGCGGCTTGATCATATCGGCACAAATAATTAACTGATGCGCTTTCGCCTGAGTGAAAATCGCCGTTAATGCTTCGCCGTCGAGCAGCGGGCTGTTAAAAATACTCGCCAGCGACAGCAGCTTTGCCTGAGAGAATCGAGTAAAATCAACATCGTTTATATTCAGTTTCCACAGGCTGCCGTTGCGGTTGGTGACAAAGGTGCGTTCGCCATCAGCTGTAACCAAACCCACGTTAATGGAAGTATCAATACCCGCATCCTGTTTCAGGCTCTGGATATCAATGTTCTCCCGACGGCAGTGGTCGAGAATAAAATGACCTGCCGCATCATCCCCTACCCGACTAATTAACGCAGTACGATGCCCAAGGCGAGAAATAATAGTCGCCTCATTAATAGCGTCGCCGCCCGTGGTCATGGCTATTCTTTCTAAAGGGTAGGAGTCTACATCAAAGATATTTTTACTCACTGGCTGCAAAGGAATATCAACAATTGCCGCCCCTATACAAATAACCTCGATATTATCCATATTGTCATTCCGCTTTACCGTCAGAGCCAAACAATTTAATTTTTTCCAATGCTCGCTCTTTTACTGCTTTACGTACTTCACGTTCAACGTGCAGGAATGGCTGATTCTGGTTCTCGCGCACCGCCACCATTGCCGCCTGGCACAGTTCGGTGTGAATATTGATTTTTGAGATGCCTAATGAGATGGCTTTTTTAATATCCGCGTCGCTAATCCCGGACGCACCGTGCAGCACCAGTGGAACAGAAACAGCTCGGCGTACGCGCTCAACAACCTCGAAATTCAGTTTTGGCTCGGAGGTATACACCCCATGCTGGTTGCCAATCGCCACCGCCAGAGAATCACAGCCGGTACGCTCGACAAATTCCGCAGCCTGGCTCGGGTCAGTATAGTGATAACCTGCCAGCGCCTCTTCGTACACCGTTTCATTCCCTACGTGCCCCAATTCCGCTTCGACCGGAATGCCCAACGGATGGAAGAAGTCCACCGCCTCTTTGGTCAGACGAATATTCTCTTCAAAATCAAATGCCGAAGCATCGCGCATCAGAGAATTCATGCCATGAACCCAGGCGTTGTGAATGATCTCCATGCTACGTCCGTGATCCCAGTGTGTAATAACCGGGACCGAGGCCTTTTTCGCCATAGAAACCATCATGTGCGAAAAATCTTCAAACGAGGTATTACCTACAAAACCCGTGCCGAAGGAAATTATCACCGGCGATTTGGATTCTTCCGCCGCATCAATAACCCCCATTAACATTTCCGCATTCCACACATTGAAGTGGGCAATCGCATAATGTTTATTTTGGGCATCGTTTTCCCAATATTTAATATCTGCCAGCATGGTTATTTCTCCCTTTTTAATTAATGGTTAATTTTAATAACGCCTTTAATAATCTCGCGTTTGTTATTGACGGATTCATCAAACGCGCGCTGAACATCTGCATAATCATAAATATGCGTCACCATCGACTTCACATCGAAACGCCCGGAGGAAATGGCTTCAATGGTGACCGGATAACGATTGGCATAGCGGAAAACAGTTTGGATTGAGACTTCACGGTTAATTTTGAGGAAATTAATTGCTGAATCACCAGGCACTGTGCCCACGATCATGATTTTCCCGCCGCGCATTACCAGATATGGCGCCTGCTTAACGGTTATAGCCGAACCGGCAGTTTCAAAAACGATGTCCGCTCCCATATCGCCAGAAAACTGTTGGCAGCGGGCAACGGTGTCCTCTTTTGCCCCGTTGATAACGACCGTAGCCCCAAGCTGTTCGGCCATCGCCAGGCGTTTCTCCAGAACATCAACAACAGCGATGTCGGTAGCCCCCAAACATTTACAGGCTTGTAGGGTCATTAAACCAATACAGCCAGCCCCCAAAATGACGATTTTCTTGCCCGGCTTAACGTCTGCGAGCATTGCAGCATGCATGCCGACCGCTGCTGGCTCCACCAACGCACCTTCCATGGTGTCCATGTTATCGGGGAGCTTGTAAGTGAAACTCTCTGGGTGGCACAGATAGTACGTTAGCGCGCCGCGATAATTTGGCTGTGTTGCCATAAAATCGACGTCAGGACAGATGTTGTATTTCCCTTCCAGACAGTAGCGGCAGTGGCCACACGGCACGCCGGGTTCAATGTTGACCCGGTCTCCCGGTTTAAATTTACTGACGCGACTTCCCACTGCCACCACCGTACCGGCGCATTCATGCCCAAGACCTATTTCCTGATTGGGATCTTTCGGCGGAATAAAGGGGCCCGATTCAAAACCATGAACGTCTGAACCGCAAATACCAACGTATTCAACTTTAATTAGCACTTCATGCTCTTTAGGTACTGGGATATCGGCGGCAATAATTTTCATCGTGCCCGGCGTTTTTAATATCGCTTTTGAATTTTTCATTTTATTTCCCATCAATATTATTTGCTGGTAACGGCATCAATACCGAGACTCTCGACAGAGACGCCTTTTGTTTCAATTCCAATGGTGGCAATAGCAACAGCGACAATAATTGAGACTGCGCCCAGCAGTACAAATACCCCAGTAACGCCATAACTATTAAGCAATACAGCGACCGCATATGGGGCGGCGATACCACTGATACGCCCTACCGCGTTCGCAAGCCCTGACCCGCGAAGCTTCGCTTCAGTCGGCCATATTTCTGGAACATATACCGCGGAGGCATAACAAACGTACATATAGACAAAGGTAATCAGGAAGAAACCAATTAATGTGATTAGCAACATGCTGGTTTGCAGCGAATAGATATAACCCAGCAAGGCAATTAACACTAATAACCCCACGCCCATCGTTTTCCTTGGGATTTTATCCATTACCAGCATGGCGATGAAAATCCCAAACGGCGCCCCGAACATGCTCATGGTATTTAAGACTATGGAGTCTTTCAGATTAATACCCTGAGTCATAAATATTGTCGGTAACCAGTTAATTAAGGTGTACTGTACAACGTTCATGGCAATCAGAACAAAGGAACCCAGAATCACCCGTTTTAACAATACCCCCGTTAATAAGGCGGAGTACGGGACTGAACGCGGTTGTTTGTCATCATCTTCTGTCACGACCGGCGGTAGTGGCTTACCTGTCTGTCGAATGACGCCTTCCTCAATGGCCCGCATCACCTGTTCAGCTTCCTGATAGCGTCCGCGAGACTCCAGCCAGCGGGGCGACTCCGGGAAACTGCGCCATGCAATAATGGTTGCAATAAGCGACAACACCGCCGGAATCAACAGCTGTACGCGCCAGTTCCATTCCGCGCTGAGCAGTGGCGTTAACCCCATCGCAATCAGTGAACAGAGCGGATAAGACCAGTTGCCGATAAACGAGACCCGACTGGACCAGGTGCCACGATTCCGGCCTGGCATATATTCGGTAAACCCGGCAAAAAGGGTTACCAGCAATGCGCCTAAGCCAATCCCCATAACAAAACGACAGGCGATCAGAAAGGTCATATTGGGTGAAAACGCGCCAACTACCATGGAAATAATATGAATCGCTTCATACAGGATAAACGCGTTTTTACGCCCGGTTTTATCACCGATAATTCCGCCACCCAGTGCACCAAGAAACATACCCGCCGTAGTAATGGCGGAAAACGTGGCGGTGGTAGAATTATCGGTCCAACCAAGTTCTTTTAACTGCGCGAGAATTAATCCGCCAACGGCATTACTCCAGCAAACCAATAATCCGAAGGCAACCATAGCAAACATCGACGTATGCCAGCGACAATCAGGCAGCCTGTCCAGCCTGGCGCCGCAGTGCGGTTTTGCAATCTGTTCCATGCGATAACGTCCCTTTAATAAATATTTTATTCATCAAAGTCGTAAGTCATGATGACTTTAATCGCGGTCTTATCGACCATGGCGTCAAAACCTTCGCGCCATTGCGATAAGCCGATACGGTGAGTGATCATCGGTTTGACTTTGAGCGCGCCGCTAGCGAGCAGACGAATGGCGTTGCGCCAGGAAGTGGAGTCGTAGGCCATATGGCCAATGATGCTTTTGTTCCACGCGGTAATATCATTAATGGAGAAGTCGAGAGGTTTAAAACCCATCCCTACGCGAACAACTTCACCGTTAGGACGCAGCATTTCAATAGCTTGTTTCAGGGCAATATTGGCGCCGGAACATTCGATAACTAATCCCAGATTGTCTTTGCCGCAGATTTCCTGACAACGTGCGACCACATCTTCGCTTGAACCGTTGACAACTGCCGTCGCCCCCATTTCTTTAGCAATGGGGAAACGCACCGCAACGTCGTCTTCAAGACCAACCATTACGATATTAACGGCCCCCATAATGCGTGCCATTTGCACGGAAAAGAGTCCTAGTGGTCCAGTACCGAAAACCACCACGTCTTGACCAGGGAGGAATTTGGATTGTTGAGCGATAGATTTGTAGGCATTACAGATGGGGTCCAGGACTGCCGCTTCTTCATAATCAACACCTGCCGGGATTTCCCACAGCGCATGGCGGTGAATTTTGAGGATCTCTCCAGGAACCAGACAATATTTCGAAAAACCACCGCCCCAGGTATTGTTGTCCAGGCCTAAATTCACTTTTTCTGTACAACAAAGAAAATCACCTTGTTCGCAGGCCGGACAGACGCCGCAAACGTGCCCGCTGTTGTCAGAAACCACGCGCTGACCAACTTTCCAGTCCTTAACCTTGTCGCCGACCTGGACAATTCGACCGGCAAATTCGTGACCACGAATCGAATTAAACTGGTCGGAACCGCTATCAACATTGTAGTGTTTCATATCCGCACCACAGATAGCAGCCGCCTTGATTTCAATCACAACGTCATCCGGGCCACATACCGGTTCCGGAACATCAATCATCTTGTAGCCACCAAAGGCCTTGCCAAATCTTGCCAGTGCTTTCATTGAATTTTCCTTTGTGTTTAGTTTTGCATCAGTGGTCATCATACTTATCCATATAATTTTTGAGGTCAACACAAAATCTTTAAAACACAGATTATGATCTGCATTTCACAACTTAGATCACAAATAAGTGCAAAGATGCACTGAAACACAAAGAAACGTGGAAGCCGCTTCGCCTGTACGCCGTGAACCCCTTCGCATTTTTCCTGTTATGGAACTGTTAATCTGCAAGAGCTGTTTTTTTCGCCACGCCATTTCCGTGGCGTGTTTACTTGTTTAAATGTCAAAGAGGAACACCGATGAAACTATTGCCTTTGTTGGCAGCATTCCCCCTGCTCTGCGCCAGCGTTGTTTCCGCCAATTCACTGATGTCAGTTGGTTACTTTAATGGTGGCGGCGATGTCACTGCCGGTCCTGGTGGCGATATCAATAAACTGGATGTGCGCCAGATAACCCACCTCAACTATTCGTTTGGTCTGATCTACAACAACGAAAAAGACGAAACCAATGCCGCCTTAAAAGACGCCAGCAAGCTGTATCAGATTTGGCTTTCAGAGAAGGTGCAGGCTGATTTGCAGAAAATCCCGGAACTGCGTAAGCAGAACCCGAATCTGAAAGTTCTGCTTTCTGTTGGGGGCTGGGGTGCGCGTGGATTCTCAGGCGCGGCGGCGACGAAAGAAACACGAGCAGTATTCATTCAGTCTGTGCAGGAGATCATTGAGAAATACGGTCTGGATGGTATCGACCTCGACTGGGAATATCCGGTCAATGGCGCCTGGGGACTGGTCGAAAGCCAACCAACCGACCGCGCTAACTTTACCGCGCTGTTAAAAGAGCTGCGGGCAGCATTGGGGCACAAAAAGCTACTGACCATTGCCGTGGGCGCGAATGCGGAAAGTCCGAAAAGTTGGGTGGATGTGAAAGCCATTGCGCCATCACTCGACTATATCAATCTGATGACCTATGACATGGCCTACGGCACTCAATATTTCAACTCAAACCTGTATGATTCGACGAAATGGCCGACGGTCGCCGCCGCTGATAAGTACAGTGCTGACTTTGTGGTTAATAACTATCTCGCCGCCGGGTTAAAGCCGAGCCAGATGAATCTGGGTATTGGTTTTTATGGACGCGTGCCAAAACGCGCTGTTGAACCGGGAATTGACTGGAGCAAACCTGACGCGCAGAAGAATCCTGCCACCCAACCCTATTTCGAAGCAGCACAAATTGCGTTGTTCAAATCACTGGGCGTCGATCTGAGCAAAGATACCTATGTGAAGTACAACGATATCGTGGCAAAGCTGATCAACGATCCGCAGAAGCGCTTTAGCCAGCATTGGGATGATGAGGCGAAAGTACCGTGGCTGTCGGTACAGTCAGCAGACGGGAAAACGCTCTTTGCCCTCTCCTATGAAAACCCGCGCTCGGTGGCGATCAAAGCCGACTATATCAAGAGTAAGGGGCTGGGAGGCGCTATGTTCTGGGAATACGGTGCGGATGACAACAATCAACTGGCTAAGCAGTTGGCTGATTCATTAGGCATCAAACACTGATCCCAACGCCTGACACAATAGGTTATGATTACCGAATTCCGCTGCGCCAGCCTTTGGCGCAGCTCTTCATTTTCTATTGGAGGCATGAGCTTTTATGGCTTTTATCCCTAAAAATTACGCCCGTCTGGAAGTTGGTTACCGGGAAAAAGCGCTTAAGCTCTTCCCCTGGGTCTGCGGACGCTGTTCCCGTGAGTTTGTCTATTCAAATTTGCGCGAGTTGACGGTACACCATATCGATCACGATCACTCCAATAACCCGGAAGATGGTAGCAACTGGGAAATGTTGTGCTTGTATTGCCACGATCACGAACATTCCAAATATACAGAAGCGGATCAGTATGGCTCAACGGTGGTTGCCGGCGAAGATGCGCAGAAGGCTGTCGGCGAAGCTAAATATAATCCATTTGCCGATCTGAAGGCGATGATGAACAAAAAATAACAGCGACAGCGGGCCCGACATCGTGACTGCCGGGCCAGGATTCTCAGGATTTGAACGTTGCAATAGGTTCGGGCGTAATACCAAATTCGACTTTTAGCTGCTGCTTGCTCTTCATCACCATCTCACCGTTGGTATCAATCGTCATATGCTGCGCATCAACGTTGTTGCGCGCCTGCCATAACATCACCAGCTGTAAGCTGTTCTCTTTTTGTTCCGCCGTTAGCGCCACGCCATCCGGCCATTTTCCGAGTTCAACGGCGGTAGATAAGCGCTGATAAACTTCCGGCGTCATGCTGTTGATCATCTCATCAAGATTCATGTTAAATCCACTCTCCGTAGAATAATTTGCTGAATCGTTTCTTCAACCCTTAATTTGTTCACCGTTTTCGCCATCGGTAAAGTTCAAAGAGGCTGAGTTAACGCAGTAGCGCTCACCGGTAGGTTTTGGGCCATCCGGGAAGACGTGTCCCAGGTGCGCATCACAGTTCCCACAGCGGATTTCAATGCGCTGCATACCATGCGAGGTATCTTTTATGTAACGGATAGCCTCTTCGCTCACAGGCTCGTAAAAGCTGGGCCAGCCGCAGCCAGAGTCATATTTTGTCTCAGAACGAAATAGCGGTTTATCGCAGATCAAACAGTGGTAGATGCCGTCACGCTTGTTATGCAGCAAACGCCCGGTAAATGGCGGTTCTGTCCCGTGATTTTGCGTCACGTAGAACTGCATTTCTGTTAAATTTTTTTTCAGTTCTTCTGGAGAAGGTTGATTAGCCATTTGCTCACATCTCGCTTTATCTAAACTCACATCACGAGACAGATTCTAACAAAACATTAACACCGGAGTGCGAACTTTTGTTCTAAACTTGATCCTTGCGAAATGGCAGCCTGCAATTCGTGATCATAATCACGTTTTTATCTTGATTGCCCTTTAAAATTCGGGCCGCCGACCCCATGTGGTTTCAAGCCCAAAGGAAGAGTGAGGCGAGTCAGTTGCGCAAAGCTTAGGCAGCAGATTGATTTGTCGCAATGATTGACACGATTCCGCTTGACGCTGCGTAAGGTTTTTGTAATTTTACAGGCAACCTTTTATTCACTAACAAATAGCTGGTGGAATATATGACTATCAAAGTAGGTATCAACGGTTTTGGCCGTATCGGTCGCATTGTTTTCCGTGCTGCTCAAGAACGCTCTGACATCGAGATCGTTGCAATCAACGACCTGTTAGACGCTGACTACATGGCTTACATGCTGAAATATGACTCCACTCACGGCCGTTTCAACGGTACCGTTGAAGTGAAAGACGGTCATCTGATCGTAAACGGTAAAAAAATCCGTGTTACCGCTGAACGTGATCCGGCTAACCTGAAATGGGACGAAGTTGGTGTTGACGTAGTAGCTGAAGCTACTGGCCTGTTCCTGACAGATGAAACCGCTCGTAAGCACATCACTGCTGGCGCGAAAAAAGTGGTTCTGACTGGTCCGTCCAAAGATAACACTCCGATGTTTGTTAAAGGCGCTAACTTTGACAAATACGAAGGTCAGGACATCGTTTCTAACGCTTCCTGCACCACTAACTGCCTGGCTCCGCTGGCTAAAGTTATCAACGACAACTTCGGCATCATCGAAGGTCTGATGACTACTGTTCACGCGACCACCGCTACTCAGAAAACCGTTGATGGCCCGTCTCACAAAGACTGGCGCGGCGGCCGCGGCGCATCCCAGAACATCATCCCGTCCTCTACCGGTGCTGCTAAAGCTGTAGGTAAAGTACTGCCAGAACTGAACGGCAAACTGACTGGTATGGCGTTCCGCGTTCCTACCCCGAACGTATCCGTTGTTGATCTGACCGTTCGTCTGGAAAAAGCTGCTTCTTACGAAGAAATTAAGAAAGCAATCAAAGCTGCTTCCGAAGGCCCGATGAAAGGCGTTCTGGGTTACACCGAAGACGACGTAGTATCTACCGATTTCAACGGTGAAGTTTGCACTTCCGTGTTCGATGCTAAAGCAGGTATCGCACTGAACGACAACTTCGTGAAACTGGTATCCTGGTACGACAACGAAACCGGCTACTCCAACAAAGTTCTGGATCTGATTGCTCACATCTCCAAATAAGTTGAGATGAAACAGTAATCTGTAAGAGCGACTATGGTCGCTCTTTTTTTTGCCTGAAGATACCCGTCATACTTCGAGTTGCAGGTGTGTTGGCTACGCTCTCTCACCCGAATCACTTACTACAGTAAGCTCATCGGGGTGAATCAGGGACATCCATGTCCCTGACCGAAGACAACCTTCGGTTGTTCAAATTCGTTCCTGACGAATTTGTCGTTCACTTGCCGCCGTCCTGCAACCCGAATTATTTAGGGTTAAAAAGGATTGCGTAATGATTAATAAAATTTTTGCACTTCCGGTAGTCGAACAAATTGCCCCGGTACTCTCCCGCCGTCAGCTTGATGAGCTTGAGGTCATTGTTGTCGATCACCCGCAGGTTAAAGCCTCTTTTGCGCTGCAGGGCGCACATCTTCTTTCCTGGAAACCAAACGGTGAAGAAGAAGTCCTGTGGTTAAGTAACAATACGCCGTTTAAAACCGGTGTTGCGCTGCGTGGCGGCGTACCGATTTGCTGGCCGTGGTTTGGCCCTGCCGCTCAGCCTGGCCTACCGTCTCATGGTTTTGCCCGTAACCTGCCATGGACGCTGAAAGCGCATAACGAAGACGAGAATGGTGTAGTTCTGACGTTCGAACTACAAAGTAGCGCTGAAACGCGTCAGCTTTGGCCGCACGAGTTCTGTCTGCTGGCCCGGTTCAAAGTGGGCGCCACCTGCGAGATGGAGCTGGAAGCGCACGGTGAGTTTGAAACCACCTCCGCGCTGCATACCTATTTCAATGTGGGTGATATTGCGGCAGTGAAAGTCAGCGGTCTTGGCGATCGTCTGATCGATAAAGTGAATGATGCCAAAGAAGACGTACTGGCTGATGGTATCCAGACCTTCCCGGACCGTACCGATCGTGTCTATCTGAATCCGGAAGCATGCAGCGTCATTCATGATGATGCGCTGAATCGCAATATTGACGTAATCCACCACCACCATCTGAATGTCGTGGGCTGGAACCCAGGCCCGGCGCTGTCTGTCAGCATGGGCAACATGCCGGATGATGGTTACAAAACGTTTGTTTGCGTAGAAACGGCTTACGCCACGGCACCGCAGAAAACCACCGAAGAAAAACCGTCTCGTCTGGCACAAACGATTCGTGTTGCTAAACGCTAAAATCGTGTTAGTTGCCTGATAGTGTTTGCGCCATCAGGCAACTCAGCGCGCCATGCGGCAAATCAGGCCATATCCAGCGCCGTTTTACCTTTTGGCGCCGGATATGCCTTATCTAACTGCTTCAGCTCATCGGCAGAGAGCGTTATCTCCAGTGCCGCGGCGTTCTGTTCGACATGCGCCACGTTTGCGGCTTTTGGAATGGCCATCACCCCCGGAAGACGAATAACCCATGCCAGCAAAATCTGCGCAGCGCTGGCATTGTGGGCGCGCGCAATGTCATTGACCACTGGGTTAGAAAGCAAGTTCCCCCGGAGCCGCCCTGCCTGAGCCAGCGGACTGTAGGCCATAACCGGCATCTGCTGTTGCTGGCACCATGGCAGTAAGTCATATTCAATGCCGCGCGATGCTAAATGATAGAGCACCTGATTAGTTGCACACTGCCGTCCACCCGCAACCTGCCATAATGCCTGCATATCATCGTAATCGAGATTAGAGACGCCCCAGCGGCGGATTTTCCCCTGCGCGATGAGTATTTCCATAGCGTCGACGGTGTCAGCAAATGAAAAGTCTCCCGTCCAGTGCAACAAATAGAGGTCCAGATAATCAGTTTTCAGACGACGCAGACTGGCTTCGCAGGCGGCGATCGCTTTCTGACCCGCGGCATTCCATGGGTAAACCTTCGAGACTAAAAAAGCGCTATCACGCCGACCGGCCAGCGCCTCGCCAACAACCTCTTCCGCTGCACCATCTGCGTACATTTCGGCTGTATCAATCAATCTCAGGCCCAGATCCAGCCCGGCTCGTAACGCGGCAACTTCATCCTTGCGTCGACCAGGATCTTCGCCCATATACCATGTCCCCTGCCCAATAGCAGGCAGCGATACCTGCTCCGTAAACATCACCTGTTTTGCTATCATCGCACCCTCCTGTGTTAATGCACCACAGTAAAGCAAAACAACAATCATGTGTCCTGTTATGGTGCACAAATTGCACCATCATCGTTTGGCGTGTCGCCCGTTAATGCGATTAAAGTAAAAGGCCCAGGCTCTAATGCAGTCCCGGGCCAAAATAACGAATAATTATAGCTGTACAGCGCTTATTTCAACCGACCTAAATATTTACCTTCTTTCATGGCGTTAATTTTTCCATTTTTATAGACGATGACGGAAATCAAACCCGCACTGTAGGATTGTGCATCCGCATTGTTTTCATCGTTTGCCGCAGGGCTGCCATTAATATATGCAATACCATCAGCACCACGTTTAAAGTCCACGCCCAGTTTATTCACATGCACGGGTGTGGTTTTGCTGGCGTGCACCGGGGCATTAGCATCGCTGACCTGAGTTTTGTGTTCATGCTGTAATTGCTGACGGTATGCTTCGCTAATAGCATAAGCAGGCGCAGCAAATGAAGCCACCAGCGCAGCGATAATAATCAATTTCTTCATGAGTTAAACCTTAGTATTTATCGTGTTTGTGGTGATGGTCGGAATGGGTGCCATCAGAGCTATACAGATTTTGCGCATTTTCCAGGGCCTGTTTTTCAGCCGCGGCATTGATTGTCGCCTGACGGTTTTGTTCGGCGATGTAGCAGGCATCGCGGCTGATCCCTTTGCTTTCGCATGCACTCATGCGTGAAGCCTCGCTGGTGCATCCAGCCAGGATCCCGCCCATCACAGCTATCATGATTAACTTTTTCATTATTTTTACCAGGTTTTTACTCAAGATATCCTCGTGGCATATTTAAGGCCTTACCACGAGAGTTGCTATCACTACTTTTAAAGTTTAATGAATATCGGCAATAGGATATTTAATGTCAATTTTAATTTTTTCAGACAAATACCTAAAGGATGTAAAATAAAAACAAATGATTAATTTTTATTTTTTTCACCTGAAAGTTAACATTCAAAACAAGCCAAAATAGTTATCAGTTATCTTTATGCCAGTTGAGAATAAATACCCCGCGCATCGCGATACAACAAACCCCTGTATTATCAATAAATTATGAATCCAGAAAACGACAGCCCATAACAATAAATCATTAAGGCATGGCGATATTACCTCATGCAAAAAAGAATAGATACCAGGCTAATAAAATGAGAGGTTTATTTTTAGTAACGGCAAAAGAAATACCAGGTTAAATAATCGTTGCGGCCAGGCGAAACATAAAACCACTATAAAAATGCAATCTCATGTTTTAGATCAATATTCATCCCCGCAAAACATAAAAAAGCCTGCATGTCTGCAGGCTTGTGTTTGACACGCAGTAGCATCAGAACTTGTAGGTCACACCTACCGAGAAGATGCCAGACCAGGACTTATCGACCATCGGGCTATCCTTCACTTCATCACTCAAACGCACATAACGGCCAGTGCCGTATACGTTCCAGTTGCCAAGGAAGTTATAGCTCGCGGTCAACTCCAGGTATGGATCCCATCCATCGTCAGCGCTGTAGCTTTTCAGACCACTGCGGCGAGACTCGTGATTGGACACGCCATAATAATAGTCGTTGTAGTTTTCGCTGCTGTACTGCACACCGATACCCGGCGTCAAAGTCAGCGCACCGTTAGTGTAACGGTAGAGCCATGCCAGATCCCAGATAAAGCCGTTGCTGTTATCCAGGGTATCACCCGCCAGAGCGGTACGCAGGAAACCATACTGGGTGTTATGTACATACGAGAGGCCAGCCATCAGGCTGCTTTTACGCTTGTCGAGTTGGCGCAAAGCATGGCTGTCGCTGTCACCCGGCTTGAAGTGGGTCGGATCATAGTATGCCATGATGGAGAGCTTATCTGCCGCGTCATTCCACAGATAGTAGCCGCCACCCAGACCGTGGAACCAGACGTTATCGCCTTCATAGGTGACAACCGGAACGGGATAAACATCGCGGTCATACTGTTTGTACGGGCTGTTAATCACGCCGACACCTGCACCAACAGTCCACTGGCTTTCCGCCTGTGCGGTGCTAACTGCGGTTGCGGCAAGGACGCCAAGTGCCAGAAGTTTGAGTTTGGTCACAATCCATAATTCCTTATTCAAATGTGTAGCGGTCAAAGTGTAATCGCCAATACGCTTCAGCCCAACTATTTTACGTATTAGTCCAGGAATGTAACCCCCTAATTTCTCAATGAGTGATGACATCTTGCTTGCAGGACAGTGAACACTGCATGAAATCTGCCCCATTTCTTTACATAAGGTGTGCTTTTTTTGCTGATGAGTTATTGATATGCCGTTGAAATTCATTTGCGCATCCATGCAAGTTTTGCAAATGCCATCTACGCTTAATTTTAGAAGGTGTATCACCGAATACGTTGATCTCCTGACCATCAAAATGGCATGAGAGTTGCTTATTTCTTCAGCAGCGACGTCGTTCAGTTTACCTCTTCAGGGGCCTCTACTATTCATATGAACGGCTCTTAACATGTGCTAAAAAACGAAAGGACGGCATACCATGAATATATTCGATCACTATCGCCAGCGTTATGAAGCTGCCAAGGACGAAGAGTTCACGCTGCAGGAGTTTCTTACCACTTGTCGGCAAGATCGCAGTGCTTATGCCAACGCGGCAGAGCGGCTATTAATGGCTATTGGTGAACCTGTCATGGTTGACACTGCCCACGAACCTCGTCTTTCTCGACTCTTTTCGAATCGGGTAATTGCACGCTATCCCGCTTTCGAAGAGTTTTACGGCATGGAAGACGCCATTGAGCAGATTGTTTCTTATTTGAAACATGCAGCTCAAGGTCTGGAAGAGAAGAAACAGATTCTGTATCTGTTGGGGCCTGTGGGAGGGGGGAAATCATCTCTCGCTGAACGACTCAAGTCGCTGATGCAGAGAGTTCCGATTTATGTCCTGAGCGCTAATGGCGAACGTAGCCCGGTTAACGATCATCCGTTGTGCTTGTTTAATCCACAGGAAGACGCGCAGATCCTGGAAAAAGAGTATGGGATCCCGCGTCGCTATCTCGGGACGATCATGTCGCCATGGGCGGCGAAACGTCTGCACGAGTTTGGCGGGGACATCACGAAATTCCGCGTCGTCAAAGTCTGGCCGTCTATTCTGGAGCAGATCGCTATCGCCAAAACGGAACCTGGTGATGAAAACAACCAGGATATCTCTGCGCTGGTCGGGAAAGTGGATATTCGTAAACTCGAACACCATGCTCAGAACGATCCTGATGCCTACGGTTACTCGGGTGCGTTGTGCCGCGCTAACCAGGGGATTATGGAGTTCGTAGAGATGTTTAAAGCACCGATTAAAGTGCTGCATCCTCTGCTGACCGCCACCCAGGAAGGAAACTACAACGGGACAGAAGGTATCTCTGCCCTGCCGTTTAACGGAATTATTCTTGCCCACTCGAACGAGTCCGAATGGGTGACGTTCCGCAATAACAAAAACAATGAGGCGTTCCTTGACCGTGTTTACATTGTCAAAGTGCCTTATTGCTTGCGGATCTCCGAAGAGATCAAAATCTACGAGAAATTGCTTAACCACAGTGAGCTGACCCATGCGCCTTGCGCACCTGGCACGCTGGAAACGCTCTCTCGCTTCACCATTCTTTCTCGCCTGAAAGAACCAGAGAACTCGAGCATTTACTCGAAGATGCGCGTTTACGATGGCGAAAGTCTGAAAGATACCGATCCAAAAGCGAAATCCTATCAGGAGTATCGGGATTACGCCGGGGTCGATGAGGGTATGAACGGTCTGTCCACGCGTTTCGCGTTTAAGATCCTCTCTCGCGTCTTTAACTTTGATCATGCCGAAGTCGCGGCAAACCCGGTGCATCTGTTCTACGTCCTGGAACAACAAATCGAGCGTGAGCAGTTCCCGCAGGAAATGGCAGAACGTTATCTTGAGTTCCTGAAAGGCTATCTGATCCCTAAATATGCTGAATTTATTGGCAAAGAGATTCAGACGGCTTATCTCGAATCCTATTCCGAATACGGACAGAACATATTCGACCGTTATGTCACCTACGCGGATTTCTGGATTCAGGATCAGGAGTATCGTGACCCGGATACCGGTCAACTGTTCGATCGCGAGTCGCTGAACGCAGAGCTGGAGAAAATTGAGAAGCCAGCGGGTATCAGTAATCCGAAAGACTTCCGTAACGAGATCGTCAACTTTGTTCTGCGCGCCAGAGCGAATAACAGCGGTCGCAATCCAAATTGGACCAGTTACGAAAAACTGCGCACGGTGATTGAGAAGAAAATGTTCTCTAATACCGAGGAGCTGCTGCCGGTTATTTCGTTCAACGCCAAAACCTCGACTGACGAGCAGAAAAAGCACGACGATTTTGTCGACCGTATGATGGAAAAAGGCTACACGCGTAAGCAGGTACGTTTACTGTGCGAATGGTATTTGCGCGTACGTAAATCGTCTTAAGAGCATAAATGGCCCGGACAATTTATCCGTTTACCGGGCCAATATTTCTTCTGTACGCGAAATCATTCAAGAGGTATCAAGGCGGCAAATGAGTGAATTCCCAGGAGCGTACATAAGTACGTGACTGGGTGAGCGAATGCAGCCAACGCGGAGACAACTTGAAGGATGAAGCGTAAGTTGGCAAATGCAGTACGGGGGGCTTATGACCTGGTTTATTGACCGGCGTCTTAACGGCAAAAACAAGAGCACGGTAAACCGCCAGCGCTTCTTACGCCGTTATAAATCGCAAATTAAACAGTCGATCTCCGAGGCCATTAACAAGCGTTCGGTGACTGATGTGGATAGCGGCGAATCTGTCTCTATTCCTACCGATGATATTAGCGAACCGATGTTCCATCAGGGGCGCGGTGGTCTGCGCCATCGCGTGCATCCGGGTAACGACCATTTTGTGCAGAATGACCGTATTGAACGTCCACAGGGCGGAGGCGGCGGTTCGGGAAGCGGACAAGGCCAGGCGAGTCAGGATGGCGAGGGTCAGGATGAATTCGTCTTCCAGATTTCTAAAGATGAATATCTCGATCTGCTTTTCGAAGATTTAGCTCTGCCAAATCTTAAACAGAATCAGCAGCGTCAGCTAACGGAGTACAAAACGCACCGGGCTGGTTTTACCTCTAACGGTGTGCCAGCCAACATCAGCGTGGTGCGCTCCCTGCAAAATTCACTGGCGCGCCGCACGGCAATGACGGCAGGTAAGCGTCGCGAACTGCATGCGCTCGAAGCGGATCTGGAGACCATCACAAAAAGTGAACCCGCTCAGTTGTTGGAAGAAGAACGGTTACGCAAAGAAATTGCCGAACTACGGGCAAAAATCGAACGTGTGCCATTTATCGACACCTTTGACTTACGCTACAAGAATTATGAAAAACGGCCCGATCCTTCCAGTCAGGCGGTGATGTTCTGTCTGATGGATGTCTCCGGTTCGATGGATCAGTCGACCAAAGATATGGCAAAGCGTTTTTATATTCTGCTGTATCTGTTCTTAAGCCGCACCTATAAGAACGTGGAAGTGGTTTATATTCGCCACCACACCCAGGCGAAAGAGGTAGATGAGCATGAGTTCTTCTACTCTCAGGAAACCGGGGGAACCATTGTCTCCAGCGCGCTGAAGTTAATGGATGAAGTGGTGAAAGAGCGCTACGACCCTGCCCAGTGGAATATCTATGCCGCACAGGCGTCGGATGGTGATAACTGGGCGGATGACTCACCGTTGTGTCATGAGATTCTGGCGAAAAAACTGCTGCCGGTAGTGCGATATTACAGCTATATCGAAATTACCCGCCGCGCGCACCAGACTTTGTGGCGTGAATACGAACATCTGCAATCAACCTTTGAAAACTTTGCGATGCAGCATATCCGCGATCAGGATGACATTTATCCGGTATTCCGCGAACTGTTTCATAAGCAAAGTACCACCAGCAATAATTAAGCGACCACTTTCAGCCGAGGCTTCGGCTTCGGCTGATTACATTACCCTGTATCATGATCGTGACATTTTGCAATGGTTTATCCCGCCGCTTCGTTAGAGCGAATGTGGAGCATGTGGTAAAATCGCATCTCTAACCTATGGGCTGTAATTCATTATGAAGTTGCATCATAAAGCGCTCAGGCTCTTTATCTCAGTCAGCGTTATTGTTTTGACATCTTCTTTTTTGGTTTATGAACTCATTGCCAGCGATAAGGCAATGAATGCCTATATGCGCTATATCAATGAGAAAGCCGACTCCTCCTTTCTCTATGATAAGTACACCAATCAGAGTATTGCAGCCCATCTGATGCGCACCTTTTCATCCCCTAAGGAACCCGCATCGGTCGAACAACAAAAAGCGTTCTGCGATGCTTTCGATAGCGTTAACGGTACACATGGGCTCAATCTCACAACGCATAATTACCTGCCATTACACGGTACGCTGCAGACCACCTCAACCAAATGTAGCGGGCAACTCGAAGACGTATTCCTGCTACCCTCTTTTGACCGGGCGGTGAACGTCAATCGCCTGCAAAAAGATTACGGTCAGGGATTAGGAACGCTGGAGTATAAATTTCGCTACTACGTCGATCTCAAGAATAACTACGTCTATTTTTATAATCTGATCGACTCACGGAAATTTGCGATACACAACTGGACGTTTTTGCAAAAAGGCTCGCTGGGCATCGATCAGAATGATATTGACGGTATTTTCACGGGTCGCACGGTGATTTCCAGCATTTATGAGGATAACCTGACCGAGAAAAAGGTGATGAGCTTTTTAACCCCGGTCTACTATGCCGGTAAGCTAAAAGGCGTGGTGATGGTGGATATCAACAAAGAGAATTTAAAGAATATTTTCTATACCAGCGATCGTCCTCTGGTCTGGCGCTATCTTAACGTGACGCTCTCTGATATCAGCTCAGGTAAAGAGATCCACGTTCACCAAAGTGAGACCAATCTATTCCGCTACGTTCACTACGAGAAGGACATCCCTGGTGGCATACGCGTCACCTTATCTCTTGATTTTATGTACTTTATCGTCTCATCGTGGAAAATATTCGTCTTCTATCTCCTGGCAACGATACTGCTGCTGAATATGGTCAGAACTCATTTTCGCTTGTATCACAACGTCACACGGGAAAATATCAGCGATGCGATGACCGGACTCTATAACCGTAAAATTTTGACGCCGATGCTCGAACAACGTTTGCAGCAGTTGGTCAACACGGGAACCCTCGTGACCTTTATCGCCATTGATTGCGATAAGCTAAAAGTTATTAATGACACATTGGGGCATAAGGAAGGCGATCGCATTATCACCCTTCTGGCCAAGGCCATTCAGAGCTCTATTCGAAAAAGCGACTATGCCATCCGCCTTGGCGGGGATGAATTTTGCATCATCCTTATCGATCATCCCAGTGAATTAACGCACAGCATGCTGGAACGGATTCGCTACAACTTACAAATTATTGCGCAAGATATATCAATCAGCTTCTCTGTCGGGATTTATAATATGCAGCCAAACGACACCATTGATGATGCTTACAAAGCATCGGATGCGCAACTCTACCTGAACAAACAGAAAAAACGCGCCGATGCGTAATCATTTTTCAGCCAGGATTTTTATTGTTGTACCAGGAGCAAGTCATGACGGAAGTGAACAAAGGTAACGCAACGCATCAGCGTTTAATTTCGCTGTTATCAGAACAGGGCGCGACGTATCGTGTGGTTAGCCATGAAGCCGTCGGCAAATGTGAAGCGGTCTCTGAAATTCGCGGTACTGCACTGGGTCAGGGCGCAAAAGCGTTGGTCTGTAAAGTAAAGGGTAACGGCGTTAATCAGCATGTACTGGCGATTCTCTCTGCTGACCAGCAGGCCGACCTGAGCCTGTTGGCCGGTCATATCGGCGGGTTGAGAGCATCGCTCGCCAGCCCGGCGGAGGTCGATGAACTGACAGGTTGCGTATTTGGCGCCATCCCACCGTTTAGTTTCCATCCGAATCTCAAACTGGTCGCCGATCCGCTGCTGTTTGAACGTTTTAATGAAATTGCGTTTAATGCCGGAATGCTGGAGAAATCCGTGATCATGGATACTGCTGATTACCTGCGAATTGCACAACCGGAATTAATTTCGTTCCGCCGCGTTCAATCACAGCCGAGTTAGCAGTAAAAAACGTCACATCGTGCATTAGCTCAAAAAAAATCATTATCATTAAATAAAGCCTGTTCCGTCACGCGTTTACGCGTACAGTAAGCAGGCTTATTTTTTCTTTTGGCAAGGAAACTACGATGTTTGATGTCACTCTGCTGATCCTCCTCGGACTGGCAGCTCTGGGCTTTGTCAGCCACAACACCACTGTCGCTGTTTCAATTCTGGTGCTGATCATCGTCCGTGTAACCCCTCTGAATACGTTCTTTCCGTGGATTGAAAAACAGGGCCTGACCGTCGGGATTATTATTCTGACTATCGGCGTAATGGCCCCGATCGCCAGCGGAACGCTACCGCCCTCCACGCTCATTCACTCCTTTGTAAACTGGAAATCCCTGGTCGCGATTGCCGTCGGCGTGGTTGTCTCCTGGCTTGGCGGGCGCGGCGTCACGTTGATGGGCAGCCAGCCCCAGCTTGTTGCCGGTTTACTGGTCGGTACGGTGCTGGGCGTGGCGCTGTTTCGCGGCGTGCCGGTGGGGCCGCTTATTGCGGCAGGTCTGGTCTCATTGATTGTTGGGAAGCAGTAGCAAGTCAGCTCAGATAACGGCCTGGCGTCTGCCCCAGGCCTTTTTTGAACATCGTGATAAATGCGGTGGTTGAATCATAACCGAGCATTTGCGCGACCTGCTGCACGTTATGACCATCGATCAGCGCCTGCAGCGCCAGAATCAACTGCAGCTGATGACGCCAGCGGCGAAAGCTCAATCCCGTTTCTTTGACGACCAGCCGGGCAAGGTTGCGCTCACTCATCGCAAATACGCTGGCCCACTGCCCCAGCGTCTGCCATTGGGCGGGCTCTCGCGCCATCGTCGCGACCATTCTGCGGATTTTCGGATGATCGGAAACCGGCAACTGCAGTTGCTCCTGCGGCTGCTGCGGGAGTTCATCAAACAGCACCTGCGTCAGTCGCTGAGTTGACGGTTCCAGCCGCTGGCCGTCCGTTTTCGACGCCAGCGCCAGAATAAGCTCCCGACACAAGGGAGATATCTTCAGCGTACAACAGCGCTCAGGCATCACGACGGCGTGAGGTTCAATAAACAAGAAACACAATTGTGCGCCTACGGTTACATGGTTACTGTGCGGAATTTCACCAGGGATCCACACCGCATATTGGGGAGGCACCATCCACATGGCATTTTCGACCTCGCAGGTAATCGCGCCATGCAAAGCCAGAATCAACTGCCCCTTACGATGCTGATGCAGCGGACTAAAGAGTTCATCTTCCCGGGCCTGAATGCAGAACGCCACCGCGGCATCATGGTGAAGGTCAGGTTCATATCCATCCAATCTTAGTCCCAACATAAGAATGTCCGATTTTAGCGATAAACTGTCATTTTAGCTTGATTCACTCATGGCGTAAAAACGCTAAGGTATCGCCTCGCCTGACAAGATGAGAAAAAAATGATAAATACGCCTTCCTCCCGCGGTAAAAACGCTGCTTTGCTGATCGCGGGTATCCTGATGATTGCCACCACGCTGCGCGTTACCTTTACCGGTGCCGCCCCGCTATTAGATGCAATTCGTGCCGACTACGGTCTGAGTACCGCCCAAACGGGACTGTTGACCACCCTTCCGCTGCTGGCCTTCGCGCTGGTATCCCCTCTGGCCGCAGGCGTTGCGCGCCGCTGGGGCATCGAACGCAGCCTGTTTGCCGCTATGCTGCTGATTTGCGCCGGTATTACGATACGCTCGCTGCCCTCACCGGGATTGCTGTTTATCGGTACCGCTATCATCGGGTGCGGAATCGCCCTGGGCAATGTCCTGTTGCCAGGGCTGATTAAGCGTGATTATGCCCAGCATGTGGCAAAACTTACTGGCGCTTACTCGCTGACCATGGGCGCAGCGGCAGCGCTGGGTTCAGCCATGGTTGTTCCGCTGGCGTTAAATGGATTTGGCTGGCGCGGCGCACTGATGGTGTTGATGGTTTTTCCGCTGCTGGCGCTGGTTATCTGGTTACCCCAATGCCGTCAGACGACCAATGCCAGCCTGAGTAACTCACGCGCATTACATTCCCGTGCAATCTGGCGCTCCAGCCTCGCCTGGCAGGTGACCCTGTTTCTGGGAATCAACTCACTTATCTATTACGTGATCATCGGCTGGTTGCCCGCCATTTTAATCAGCCACGGTTACAGCGAGGCGCAGGCCGGTTCATTGCACGGTTTACTGCAACTGGCGACCGCCGCGCCAGGGTTATTGATTCCCCTCGTCCTGAACAGATTCAAGGATCAGCGAGCCATCGCCGCCCTGGTTTCGGTAATGTGTGCCGTTGGCGCGGCGGGATTCGCCATAATGCCCGACCAGGCTTTGCTGTGGACCATTCTGTTTGGCTTTGGCTCAGGTGCGACCATGATCCTCGGCTTGACCTTCATTGGCCTGCGCGCAAGCTCTGCACATCAGGCCGCGGCGTTGTCCGGAATGGCGCAGTCTGTCGGGTATTTACTGGCCGCCTGCGGGCCACCGTTGATGGGTAAAATTCACGACCTCAACGGTAGCTGGCTGATTCCATTAGCGGGTGTCGCCGGGTTAGCGGTGCTGATGGCCGTGTTTGGTCTGTGCGCAGGGCGCGATCGGGAGATCGCGAACGCATAATGTAGCGGGCAGGTTAGCTAACCTCCTGCCCTACATTTTATCCCCGCGCGGCGCGGAGCATCGCCTGGACTAACGGCACGGGTTTACCCGCCAGCGCGCCACGTTCATGCTGAAAGAGTGTGCCAACAAAAAAAGGATGCGTTACCAGTTCAATGGCGCGAATATCTCCGGCATCATCCCAACCGGTCACCCGGAGATCGCCGCTCTCAAGCTCGGCAGCAAAAGCGTCCGACACACCATAGTTGCAGTGATACCCCTCAGAGATAGCATCGCGTCCATAGGCTTTCGCAATCAGCGTATTGGCCCGGAGCTCAATATCATCCGTTTTTTCTACCAACGAGCAGGTCAACGGCGCGATCACCATTCGCCCAGTGGTATCCGTTTCGGCATGCGCGGCATCGCTCCAGCCCAGCACGTTACGGGCATACTCCAGTATGGCGTGTTGGAAACCACCACAGGTGCCTAAAAATGGAATGCTGTTTTCGCGTGCGTAGCGTATCGCAATCAGCGCACCTTCTGGGTGTCGATAGGGGCTGCCTGGCACGACCCAGATGGCATCGTAGCCAATCAGATCTTCGCTGCTATTGATATCAGAAGTGGTTAGCCAGTCATAATCAGCCACCAACTCCAGCACGGCAGCAGCATCATCAATAGCAAGGGGAATAGCCTGGTGCGCCACAATATCGGGGTTGTAATCGCCCACCAGCGCAATGCGAAGCGTATCTTTTATCGGGGAAATGTCCATTAAGGTTTCCTTATGTCCAGACAATGAGGGACAACATAAGGAGCCTCAGCCTACCGACTTTTCATCGGTATCACAATCCCTTAAATTGGGAGTCCAGGCTGCCAAAATGCTATAATGGTCACGTTTTAGGATCTTATTTAACCGTAATAAAAATGATGCTAAATAGCAAAGCGGCAGCTTAACAGAGCGGATGAAGAGATGAATATTCAGTGTAAACGCGTGTATGACCCGGCAGAAACAAGCGATGGTTATCGCGTCCTGGTCGACCGGTTGTGGCCACGTGGGATAAAAAAGACTGATCTTGCTTTCAATGAATGGAATAAAGCGCTGACGCCGTCATCAGATTTACGTAAAGCATTTCACGCAGAACTGATTGATTTTGCGCACTTCTCTCAGCAGTACCGTAGCGAACTGGCCCAACAGCAGCAGGAAGGAAAGCGTCTCGCAGAGATTGCCCGGCAGCAAACCTTAACGCTACTGTATGCGGCGAAGAATACTCAGCAAAACCACGCGCTGGTACTGGCTGAATGGCTACGTCAATACTAACAGCGGATCACTTCCCCGCTGCCGGATGGTCTCTACACCAGAGTTCCCATTCATCGATCGTTTCCCCTCCGGGGAGTTTGCAGTCAGACCTTACCCCTTGCGGAGTCTGTATCGCAATCAGCGAGCCGCCCTTTTGTTCGCAATACACCGATGCCGGATTCGCCATGCCAATTTTCGGTGGCATTGGCGCTTCTGGTTGCGGGGTACTACACCCTGCCAGCACCAGCATGCCGGGCAAAACAACAAACGCCAGTTTCATATCTACTCCTGTTAAAAATCTTATTTTGGCAGGTTACCCCGACTTTCCATCTATCTCCATGTTTTCCTGCTAACTATCCATTTTATGTTTACATTCTGAGCTGGATAGCTTGTTTCATCTTACACCTTGATGTTCTATCATGCGGACAACGCCAGCCTTGTCATTACTCAGGAGTATTTACACCTCATGTCGGACATGATCCTTGCCAGAGTCTCACAATCCTTAGCCACGGAGCAGACTGTTGAGAGTCTGGTTCGGCAACTTCTGGAGATGCTGGAGGTGGTGACAGAGATGGAATCAACCTATTTAACCAAAGTCGATTTAGATGCTCGCCTGCAGCATATTTTGTACGCGCGCAATAGCAAACAAATGCAGATCCCGGAAGGGCTATCCGTCCCGTGGGATGAGACGCTATGCAAACGCGCCATCGAGGATAACTGCCTGTACAGCGACAACGTGCCCGCACGCTGGCCGGAATGCAGCGCAGCCCGCGCGCTGGAAATCACCACGTTTCTGAGCACGCCTGTTCATCTTCCGGATGGAACGTTTTACGGTACGCTCTGCGCCACCAGTCGCCGCCAGCAGGCATTGAGCGAGCGAGGTGAACAGGTGCTGCATCTGTTTGCAGGACTGATCGCCCAGTCTATTCAAAAAGAGTCACTGGTCGCTCAGTTACGCGAAGCCAACGCCGCGCTGATTGCTCATTCCTACACCGATGCGCTGACCGGGTTACCGAACCGGCGCTCGATTTTTGAAAATGTTGAAACCCTATTTTCGCTTGCCCGACATCTCCGGCAGAAGGTCGTCGTTGCCTATATTGATTTGGATGATTTTAAACTGATTAATGACCGTTTTGGTCATGAGGTTGGCGACCAGTTCCTGATCCAGATAGGACAGCGTCTGCTCAACGAATGCGGCGACAATGATATCCTTGGTCGACTGGGCGGTGACGAATTTTTAGTCGTTAGCCTGTCGCCGGAAAGTGAAAGCGATCGATGCGAGCGCCTGCAAAAGGTGAAAAATCAGCTGCAACAGCGAATTTGTGGCGACTATCACTTGGGCAGCGTCCATCTGTTTTATCCTGGAGCCAGTCTGGGCGTGGTGGAAATTGATCCGCATGAGACCGATGTAAACTGTGCGCTTCACATGGCAGACAGCGCAATGTACAAAGATAAAAAGCGGCAGGATAAAACCACTTTTGTCGTACATTAAGCCCTGCTATGCTGGCTCGTCTTTAAATAACTCTGGCAGATAATCCTATGCGACTCGGTATTATTTTTCCCGTCATCATTTTTATTTCCGCTGTCGTTTTCTTATCCTGGTTTTTTGTTGGCGGTTACGCTGCGCCGGGTGCATAACGATGAAAAAAACAACGCTCATTATGATTTGCGTGGCTATCATCGTGGTTCTGGGTACGGAACTAGGCTGGTGGTAACCAATAAAAAGGCCACACTTCAGTGGCCTTTCATCTCTGTATAGATAGTTAGCTTTTGATCTTTCTGTAGATAAACAACACCACGATCGCGCCGATAACAGCTACGACGAAACTGCCGAAGTTGAAGCCATCAACTTTACCAAAGCCAAAGAAGGTACTGATCCAGCCGCCAACCACCGCACCAACAACCCCTAAGATAATGGTCATAAAGAATCCGCCGCCATCTTTACCCGGCATAATCCATTTTGCCAAAATCCCCGCGATAAGACCGAAAATTACCCATGAAAGAATGCCCATTATTTTCCTCACTTATGCTTTTAGGTTAACGATTGACTCGTTGTATAAAAGCATAGCATAGCGCTGAAAAATTAAAATTTGTGATCGATATCACCTGTGTTTTTCATCTTTTTCCGATGTTTCATGGAGTTAGCCCAGCGTCAAAACGGTGATATTTTTGACGCTTCTCGTCAATAGTGACGAATCGACAGTCATTCCTCTCTGCTCCTTGGGCAGCACCCCTGCCAATGCTGGGTTTTCATCTTTGGCATGCTTTATGCTTTAACAGCCCGTCACTACGACACATCGTAGCCCGTGATATCGATTCACGTGGCTTCGTCTACAATTCGCGCTATTTCAGCATTTAACAGGTCTGTTATTGATGAAAAAAATCACCAGTGTATGCCCATACTGTGGGGCCGGGTGCAAGCTCAAGCTTGTTGTTGAAAATAACAAAATCATCCGCGCCGAAGCCGCTGAGGGTGTAACGAACCAAAATCAGTTATGCCTGAAAGGCTATTATGGTTGGGACTTTCTGAACGACACCCGCCTTCTGACTCCCCGTCTGACTCGCCCGATGATCCGTTATGAAAAAGGGGGAAAATTCACTCCCGTTAGCTGGGATGAGGCCATTCGTTACACCGCTAAACGCTTATCTGAAATCAAAAATACCTATGGTCCTCGCGCCATCATGACGACAGGTTCCTCCCGGGGAACAGGCAATGAGACCAACTACGTGATGCAAAAATTCGCCCGTGGGGTGCTCAACACCAACAATGTCGACTGCTGTGCCCGCGTCTGTCACGGCCCTTCCGTTGCGGGTCTACAGGAAACGCTGGGCAATGGCGCAATGAGCAACTCCATCAGCGACATTGAAAACTCAAAATGCCTGCTCATCTTTGGTTATAACTGCGCGGACTCACACCCCATAGTGGCCCGTCGGGTGATTAAAGCTCGTCAGAACGGCGCGAAAATCATTGTTTGCGACCCTCGCCGTATTGAAACCGCCCGTATCGCCGATCAGCATTTGCAGTTAAAAAATGGCTGCAACATGGCGCTGGTCAACGCTTTTGGCCATGTGCTTATTGAAGAGCAGCTTTACGATCGCGAGTACGTGCATAAGCATGCCGAAGGTCTGGAAACATACTGGGAAACCGTTAAGGACTATGCCCCCGAAGCCGTAGAACATTTAACCGGCGTCCCTGCACAACAGGTTCGTCAGGCGATGCGTACATTTGCGGCAGCACCATCGGCAACCGTGATGTGGGGGATGGGCGTCACGCAGTTTGGCCAGGCCGTTGATGTGGTGCGTGGACTGTCGAGCCTGGCCTTACTGACCGGGAATCTGGGACGTCCAAATGTCGGTGTTGGCCCGGTACGCGGGCAAAATAACGTGCAGGGCGCATGTGATATGGGCGTACTGCCTAACCAGTTTCCGGGGTATCAGGACGTGACCGATTTTGCCGTCAGGGAGAAATTCGCCACCGCCTGGGGGATTGACGTTAATCAGATGGATGACAAGGTCGGAACGCGCATCACCGAAGTTCCGCATCTGGCGATTGAGGGCAAAATAAAAGCCTACTACATCATGGGCGAGGATCCGCTGCAAACCGAGGCTGATTTGGGGCTGGTCCGGGAAGGATTTAACGCGCTCGATTTTATCGTCGTGCAGGATATCTTCATGACCAAAACGGCAGAGATGGCCGACGTCCTGTTGCCGGCAACATCATGGGGCGAACACGGTGGCGTCTTTACCTGCGCCGATCGTGGCTTCCAACGTTTCGAGAAAGCGATTGAACCCAGCGGGGATGTAAAACGTGACTGGGAAATTATCAGTCTGTTGGCCAGCGAAATGGGCTACCCGATGCAGTATCAAAATAACCAACAAATCTGGGATGAAATGCGCGAACTGTGCCCGCTGTTCTATGGCGTAACCTATGAGAAAATGGGTGAAATGGGCCATGTTCAGTGGCCTTGTCCGGATCTCGATCACCCAGGAACACCGTATCTTTATGCACACAGCCAGTTTGATACCGCTAATGGCAAAGGCAAACTGTTTGCCGCGCCGTGGCGCGCTCCTGCTGAAGTCCCTGACGAGACCTATCCGCTGGTGTTGTGTACCGTGCGCGAAGTTGGGCACTACTCCTGCCGCTCGATGACCGGCAACTGCGCGGCATTACAGGCGCTGGCAGATGAGCCAGGATATGTTCAAATCAACACCGATGATGCAGAAAAACTGGGCATCCGTCATCGTGACCTGGTGTGGGTAAGCTCGCGCCGAGGCAAGGTCATCAGCCGTGCGGATGTCTCCGAGCGTATTAATGCCGGAACAGTGTATATGACCTATCAATGGTGGATTGGCGCGTGTAACGAGTTAACACAGGATAACCTTGATCCGATCTCGAAAACGCCGGAAACCAAATATTGTGCTGTCAAAATTGAGCACATTACCGATCAGGGATGGGCGGAGAAGTATGCCGCACAAACGTACAGCGAAATGAAATCACGCTTATGTGAGGCCATTGCGTAAAGTATCGCCCTGACCGCCTGAGTCTGGCCTTCCAGACTCAGGCTTTATCCAACTACTTCGCCAGTTGCGGTTCACTGAAACGAATAGCGGCAGACTCGTGCTGTTTATCCCGTTGCATAAAACCGAGGTTCATCAGAAACAATCCCGCCATAAACGGCAGTTCGTACAATTCTTCAATCAAATCGCCGTAACTGGCATTATGCAAAAAGACAGGCGCCAGCAGGCGATGATGCTCCACTGTATCGGATATCAAAAATGCGCAGACGGTGATCGCAAGTAGCCACAGCGGTAGCGGTTCATTGCGCAAGCGCCGGGCAATATCCTGGCGTAAGTTCTTCGACAGCAGGACCGGCAGAATAATCATCGCAATTAACACGACTGAGATAGCTCTGAACAGCAGTTTAGGATGCTCCGGGAAGTAATCACGGCCCCAACTGGTGCTTCGGCCCAGCAATACCAACCACCATACTGCCGCCCAAAGCCAAAATTGCTTCTCGCCTGCAGGACGTGATAAAGGCCGGATGTAGCAGAGAGTAAATACTGCACCAAACAATAACCATAGCGCCTGGCCATTTTCAATCCATGTGACGACCGCGCCATTGAGCAGAGGAAGATGCCAGTTCGCAGTGAACGGGATTGCTACGAGGACAAGTCCAAGAATGAATGCGGATAATGTAAGTCGGGTATTCAATTTCATAAGCGCAAAGTTCTGTATTGTTACTATTTTGCGATCATAACCCCTATGAATGATTAACTATTAGCAAACGATGCGAATTTCTTAAGGTATTCTTAAGAAATCTTTTTCCGGACCGCGATCTATTCGACTCAAATAAAAAAACCGCCCTGCGCTATCAAAACGCCGTGCGGTTTTCAATTTAAAAATCAATCAGTTCAAACGGTAGCAGAAGTTAAAGCCCTACCACCCGCAGACTTCATGCTCATTTTCGGTATCATATGAACGGACGGTATTGACCAGGTCTTTGACCACTTCTGCCGCGACATCCGGAACCAATAATGTCATCGGCGCTTCGGTCTCGTAATCGACAGACACACCATTGCTGTTATTGGTTACTGTGACGGTATAGGTTGCTTTGCCCATGATTTACTCCTTGCCAGTGCGCACGACTTTTCGTTGATTTGCACTCTCCATCAACACTTCAGGGGCAACGAAAAAATCGATATTAAAGTAAGTGTCGTCGGTCATTACTTCGATGTTATGCCATTTTTCCGGCGGGAAAACGCCAAACTGACCGGCTTCAATCACCATCACCTCTACAGGCTCCAGGCTGTGTTCATCTGCGTAGCCGAGATATTTAACCGCCCCCTGCATAACTGACAGTCGAGGATAAACCCCGGCACGGGTGCCTTTATCAAGGTGGCGTTCGAAAATTCCGGCAGGTGCAGTTTCTTTGTTCCAGAACGGAGTTGAGCGTGTATGGATATGATTCTGTGGAATTTGAAGCATTTTTCTTCCCTTTTCCAGTCAACAACCAGCGAGTCTTATTCAACCGCTGCTGTGCACAGA
The DNA here is from genome assembly GCF_005281025.1 of Citrobacter sp. wls714. Taxonomy (NCBI): domain Bacteria; kingdom Pseudomonadati; phylum Pseudomonadota; class Gammaproteobacteria; order Enterobacterales; family Enterobacteriaceae; genus Citrobacter; species Citrobacter sp. wls714. The sequence goes on from NZ_SZWZ01000032.1 coordinate 97,008, forward strand.
GTACGCCTCAAAATATACATTTAAAATACCATTTATTGGTTATAACCAGCAGCTGATATGCGTGGGGAAGAAAAGCTAAAAATTGAAGCCCGCCATATTCAGCGGGCCAATGATTACGACTGAAGCGTCGCCAGACGGGCAGCAAAACCAACGAAAATCAGACCGATAAGAGAGTTACCCACCTTAGCCAACTTCTTCTTGGTGCGAATGTACTGGGTCACAAACGCGCCGGAGAAAATAAGGAAGCTTAAGTAGAAAAAGCTCACGATCTCAAGCGTAATGGCCAGAATAAAGAATGACAGCCCTGAGTGCGGCGCATTGACATCAATGAACTGCACGAAGAATGAAACATAAAACAGGATAGCTTTTGGGTTAGTCAGGCTCAGAATTAAGGCGCGCTTAAAAATGGCGCCAAACGGGACTTCCTCAGCCGCGGCGTCGCTCGCCTTCGATTTCAGTGTTGCGTACAGGATCTTCGCACCGAGATACAGCAGATAAAAAGCGCCGAGATAACGAACGATATTAAACAAAACAGGCGTGGTTTTGATCAAGGCGGCAACACCGGCATAGGCCAAAAACATCAACACAGCATCACCGATAAACACACCGCTTGCGGCGAGATAACCGCCCTTCACACCCCGACCGACGCTATTCTTCAACACAAATATCGTATTTGGCCCCGGAACCAGCACGATAAAAATAGCTCCCACCAGATATGTCCAGTAATTCAGAACTCCATACTCTGCAAACACGTTAACCTCTTCCTGAAAAAACACATGCACTTGCTGCAAGACAATATGCTAACGAATGCGCAGGGGGATGGAAAGAGAAGGTTGTTAATTAAAATACCCGCCACGGACCGCGGGTATGTACAGATAAACTTAGTCCGGATTAATGGTGCAGCATCTCATCCACCACCTCTTCACCTTTCAACTGATAAGGATAGTAGGTAGGCCAGTTCTCCATCTCTTCGAGCAAGGCTGCCTGCGAGGTATTTCCCATAAAAATATGGAAGTGGCTTGACTTGCGCGGAGCAATTATATGATCGCTGAACTGGACGTATTTAGGCGCTTTGCTATCAGCAGCTTTACACTCAAACAAATAACGTACACCTTTCTTGCCTGATTTGTAGTGCAAGATTTTATATCCGGCATAGTCGTATTTGCATGATGTAACCTGATTACCGGTATGAAATTCCATCACACCGTTTTCAATACCGATAGTGTCTACGTTAGTTGCATAGCCTTGACGGTAATAATCTTTAATCTGTTCTGCCGTTTTGCTTTTATCTTTCTCCGCTTTCTTTTTGAATACCGGATCAAGCTCGCCACTGACCAGGTACGGATAGACAGATTGCCACATGCCATCCCAGTCGGTTAGCGCTCTGTTCTGTACCTGATTATCATCAAACACACCTTCTGACGCCTTTTTTTCTGTTTCACTCATTGGAACACCATGGGAATGGTGACCGTGAGCCAAAACCTGACCACTGGCTAAAAGCATCCCCAGAGCGATTGCCAGTTTTTTAAAATGAATAGCCAAAATTTCACCCTCAAATCATTTGCGAGTGAAATGTTATAATATAACATAACAATTTAATCAATATCGTTACTTACCAGAACGGGTAAAATTACGGCGTAAGCAGCGTCCGCGTGCAGATCTGATCAAGCAGCGCCTGCTGATGGCTGATAATCAGCATGCCTAATGGTCGACGCTGGCATTCTTCGAGCAGCAGTACCCAGATATCTCTTTGAATGGAAGGATCGAGCTGGGCGGTAATCTCATCGGCAATAAGAAAACGGGTACGCGGGTCCAGCGCACGAAGTATGGCGATTCGCGCCAGTTCACCACCAGAAAGCTGGCCAGGGCGACGGGTTAACCATTCCGGTTTGATATGCAGGCGGGTAAGGACTTCTGCGCCAGGCCGCCAGGCGTCATGAACCGCATCGCCGGTGCTACGCCGTGGGTTAAAGGTTAATTCCGGATGCTGCGGTACCAGTTGCACCGGGCAATATTGATGCATCGGTAGTGGCTGGTCATCGATAAGAATGTCGCCCGAGGTCGGCTTTTGCCAGCCCGCCAGTACACGTCCCAACGTCGTTTTGCCGGTTCCGCTGGGCGCACAAATCCCAATACGTTCACCGGAGTGCAATGAGAAAGAAAGGTTTTGCCACAGCACCTTCCCTCCCTGACGAATCACGACATCACGACAGCACAGCATCCCGCACTCCAAACAATTGATTTCTCTCAGGCAGAGCCTGCCATTGACGTTGCAGATGCTCGCTAATTTCCCCGCGCAACAGCTGTTCACGACTAACGTTATCCGACACGCTTCCCTGGTGCAGCGCGACGATGCGATCCGCATGGCGGGCCGCCAGCGTGAGATCGTGCGTCACCCATAAAACACCAGCCCCCTGTTCACATAAACCACGCAACTGCTCAAGCAGTTGATTAGCCAATGGCGCATCAAGCCAGGCGGTAATTTCGTCGGCCAGAATATAGCGGGCCTGACTCAGCGACGCGTGACAGGCCAGAACACGTTTCGCCATACCGCCCGAAAGCTGACGCGGGAAAGCATCTAATACGCTGGTTTCCAGTTGACTACGCTGGAGCAATTTTTCTATTTTTCCGGCATTCCAGGTTTGGCCGGAGAGCTGACTTGCTCTACGTAAATGCTTTTCAATTGAGAGCAGCGGATTCAGCGCCTGAACGCCTTGCGGGACATAGCTGAAGGTATTGCCCCGACATTCGCGGATGTCTTGACTGTTCAGCATTTTGCCATCAAGGGTTATGACGCCGTGCAGACGCAAATTTTCCGGTAAAAGATCGAGCAGACATTGCAGGAGCAAACTTTTCCCTTCACCGCTTCCCCCAACTAAAGCCACCATCTGGCCGGGTGCAACGTCGAAAGAGATATCCTGCAACAGCGGAGACCATTTTCTCGCGCCGAACCAACGATAACGCGCCACGTCCAGCGAGACCTGTTTCAAACTCAACATATGTCACCTCGCAACCATAAACGATGCACTGCCCTCGCGAGCTGATCGAATAACATCACCAGGCTGAATAACATCAGCCCCGGAAACAACACTAACCACCAGTCGCCATGACTGATGAACCGCAGAGCATCCGCCAGCAGCAGGCCCAACGAGGGTTCATGCGGCGCCAGTCCAAAGCCAAGGAAACTCAACGCCGCGCTGTGCAGCACCGCATGGGGAAACATCAGCAATGTCCCCGTGAGCCATTGGGGTAACAATGCCGGTAGATAGTGATGTCGCCAGCAGTAAAAATGACCATGTCCCAGACGCCATGTCAGCGTCAGATAATCGCTATGGGCAACGCGCTCGGCCTCAGCACGCAGAATCAATGCGAGGCGCGGCCAGTGGGTTAGCGCCACCGCCATGATCACCCCACTTTTCCCACCGCCCAGCGTAAAACAAATCAAAATAAGCAGCAGCAGATGCGGCATCGACAGCATGGCATCAGTTATCAGACGCATAAGCACGTCTAGTCGAGGATGCAGGCGCGAAATCGCCGCCATCATTAATGCAATGAAGCCGCTGCACAAGGCCGCGCCAATACCAATTTGCAGACTGGTTAATGCCCCCTGAAAGCAACGCACCCACAGATCGCGACCGAGGTTATCGGTACCGAACCAGTACAGCGCATCGGGGGGCAGATGACGGGCAAGTAAATTCACGCTCAACGGGTTGTCCAGCGTGGCTGCGCCATACACCGCAATGATTAGCAGGCAGCTAAAAGAGAGCACCAGACGAATAAGCGTCGGCGTCGGATTATAGAGCATCGGGTCGCTCCAGAGCACGGTTCAACACATGAACAAACCAGGTAGAAAGTGAATTGCCAATGAAAACCAGCACGGTGCTAAATAAGACGATCCCCATGAGTAACGGTAGATCGCCCCGCAATCCGGCATCAATGGTCGCCTGCCCAAGCCCGGGATAAGCAAAAACCTTTTCTGCCAGCAGTGCGCCCCCCAACAGTTCTCCCAACGAGGCGAACTGCAGGCACAGCGCGGGCGTGATAGCGTGGCGCAGAACCTGATGGCGCAACAGCGACCAACCTTTGTCACCCTGAGAGCGCGCAAAACGGACAAATTCGCTCTTCATGACGCTGGCGATACTTTCCCGCGTATGAAGCGTAATCTGCCCCAGCCCCAGCAAACTTAGCGCACAAACAGGAAGCACCAGATGGCGCAGACGCTCGGTTAGTGTCGCCATATCACTGTTGTTGCCCGGCTCCCACGCACAGCATACCGGGAATACCGGCCAACGAACGGCAAATAATGCCAGCAGCAGCATGCCAATCCAGAAGGTCGGCAACGAGGAAAGCAGATAGCTGAGGCGACAAATTGCTTTATCCGGCCAGCGATTCAGGTAGCGTCCGGCGACAAATCCCATTGCCGTCCCCACTATACCGGAGAGCAGCCATGCGCCGCTAAGCAGCGCAAACGAGGTAGCAAAGCGCTCCTTGATCACGCTGGCAACCGGCGCATTAAACAACATCGAGTAGCCGAGATCGCCCTGCAATACACGTATAAACCAGCTACCAAAACGCTCCCACAGCGGCTGGTCCAATCCCCAGCGAGCGGCGATACGCGCATATTGTTCCGGCGGCACGTGCAGGAGATCGTTGCCGATATAGGCGCGAATCGGATCGACCGGAGAAAAGCTGAGCAGCACAAAAGTGCCAGCCGCAACCAGCACTAATAACACTATCAGCCGGAGAAAATGGCCCACTACAGACTTCATCAACGGCAGGTCCAGGTCCATTCATCCAGATTATTGAGCAGTGACCAGCTCCCGTGAATTTCCGGTGCGCCTTTGCCTAAGTCAATACATGGATTTGCCAGGTAAGTGTGCTGAATATTCAATAACCATGCCCATGCGGCATCGCCCTGTACACCAGCGCCTTGCTTGCCATCCCACTCAACCTGTTGCCAGAAAGGCAGCGCTTTTTGCCAGTCCGGTGCATCAATAGCCTGTTTGAGATGCTCTTCAACGACAGAATTACTGTAGTAACCGGGATTGTAATACTCCACGCCCGCAGCCTGATTGCTGTAATGATGGAACAGCTCCATGGGATCCAGGCTTCCCCAACCAAACAGCGTCGGGTTGGCATGCATATGACGCTCAACGGTTTCCCAGCTTCCGGATTGCAATGATACCTGGATACCCACAGGCTCCAGCATCGCACGGACTGCTTCGGCTAAATCCCGGCGGGTACTGTCACCGCTGGCATACCATAAAGTCAGGCGCGCCTCTTTGCCCTCTTTCACTCGTACACCGTCTTTCCCCACTTTCCAGCCAGCTTCCTCCAGAATCATTCGTGCTTTTTCGCTGTCGCCATCTTTGAACGCGACTGACTGCCCCTGCCATGGCAGGCCCTGAACCGCGCTATAGGCAGGGATCGCATGACCTTCCATAACCTGATCGGCGAGCTGCTTACGATCAATGGCGTAATTGATGGCGCGTCTGATCGCGACATCGGCTGTGATATCGTTACCAATTGGATAACCATTGGCGTCTTTTTTACCTGCAGGAATCATCGGGAACACAATGCCCCGGTTCTCCACGCTGTTACGCACCCACAGTTTCAAATTCTGCTGCTGAGGGGCGACCGCCATCGAAGGCGCAATACGTACTAATCCCAATTGCCCACTGCGCGCTGCGGCATAAGCGTTATCTTCATCAAGGAAAACAAACACCAGCTTGCTGAAATCATTTTTCTTACCGGCATACCAGGGGTTAGCCTCCACAATCAGTTGCTGCCCGGGTTGGAAACTCACCAACCGATAAGGACCTGCACCAATCGGATGTTTGGCGAATGTTTTTTCGTTATATAGCTTTGCCGGAACAATGCCTAAAGATCCCAGCACATTCACAAAGGTGCTCTGCGGGTTACTCAGTGTCACTTCTACCGTGCGGTTATCTTTCAAACTGGCATGAGCGAAGTTCCCCATGTCAATTTTCCCACCGCTTTTTGCTGCTTTGTTATAGGTGAACACAACATCTTCAGCGGTTAGCGGCGAACCATCAGAAAATTTAAGGTCAGGTTTTAGCGTCAGCGTCCAAGTTTTGCCATCAGCGCTGGTCACCACCTTCTCCGTCAGCAGGTTTCCCCAGCTCATATCTGCATTTTGTTTTAATAACGGTGCATGCAAAAGCAAATAGCTGCCATGACTCCAGCCCAACATCGGGTCAAACCCTTCCGTTGGCTCTGGTCCAATCGCCAGTTTTAACGTCTGACCTGCGCCCGCATTCTGCGCGGCGAGGAGTGGTGAGGTTAATGCGAGAGTCAATGCACACGTCAGGAGTGCCAGCTTGCCTTTGATCATTATTTTATCCAGATTTGCGTTATGTATATGCCGCTTAACGATGCCTTGTCGTTAAGCAGTCTCCTGGGAAAGGGATTATGGCGAAGAGAATTGGCGAAAAAAATGATGCGGCGCAGAAAAGTATGACGATTTTCTAAAATTATCATACTTTTTTCTGATACTCCGTTATGAGTACGATATGAATCCCAGAAAAAGTTTAAAATTTAGCGGTTTATTCATTAACATATTAATTTATATCTAATAATTTCCTATAGAGACTATTCTAATCCCTACCATTCCCTTGCACTAAATTAATGACAACTTATGTATATTTATTCAAGAAAAACACCAGAAGTGACAAGTTATGTAAATTTGTAATGATAATTATTTGTACTATCATTTCCATCAATTATCTTACTGCCTTTGAAATTTAACAAAGGAAGTTTGACTATGCGTTTAAAACCTGTTGCCTCTGTCGTTCTGTCCTGTCTGGGTTTCACCAGCCCCCTGGTTTTTGCTGAAGATGTCATGGTCGTCACCGCCTCCGGTTACGAAAAGAAAATTACCAACGCAGCCGCCAGTGTTTCCGTAATTTCGCAGCAAGAATTACAAACCAATAAATATAATGACTTAGGAGAAGCCTTGCGTTCAGTAGAGGGCGTGGATGTTGAAAGCAGCACCGGTAAAACCGGTGGTCTGGAGATCAGCATCCGTGGTATGCCTGCGAGCTATACCCTGATACTGATTGACGGTATTCGTCAAAACGGCAGCAGCGACGTGACGCCAAACGGCTTCTCTGCCATGAATACCAGCTTTATGCCTCCGCTGGCAGCAATCGACCATATAGAAGTGATCCGCGGCCCGATGTCGACGCTGTATGGCTCCGACGCAATCGGTGGCGTAGTGAATATCATCACCAAAAAAAGCACCGATAAATGGAGCACCTCCATCAATACCGGCGTTAACCTGCAAGAAAGTAATAAATGGGGTAACAGCACGGTCGCCAACTTCTGGTCCAGCGGTCCGTTAATCGCAGGCGTGCTGGATATGCAGGTTCGCGGAAGCACAACGCAGCGCCAGGGTTCAAGCGTCACCTCTTTGAGCGATACCGCCTCTACTCGCGTACCCTATCCTACTGAATCTGAGAACTATAATATCGGCACCCGACTGGACTGGAAAGCCAATGAGAACAATACGTTGTGGTTAGATCTCGACTCTGCCAGACAGCGCTATGACAATGACGATGGACAGTTGGGCAACCTGACGGGGGGTTATGATAAAACGCTGCGCTATGAACGCAACAAAGTGACTCTCGGCCACGATACCGCCTTAACGTTCGGCACCTGGAAATCATCCCTCGGCTGGAATGAGACCGAGAACAAAGGCCGACAACTGGTCTCCTCCGCACTCACGCCGGAAAACGCTGGCCGCGCCGGTGATGCGCGTGAACTGAAGAACACTAACGTCATTCTGGACTCGGTGCTACTGACGCCATTAGGTGACTCACACCTGTTAACCCTTGGTGGGGAATACTGGGATGCGCGAATGAAAGACGGTGTTGTACTGGCCAATACCGGCGAGACGTTCCACCAAAAAACGTGGGCAGCCTACGCGGAAGATGAATGGCATATACTCGACTCATTGGCGTTAACCGCAGGTACCCGTTATGAGCATAATGATGTGTTTGGCGGCCACCTGAGTCCTCGCGCCTATATGGTTTGGGATGTCTCCGATGAGTGGACGCTCAAAGGCGGTGTTACTACAGGTTATAAAGCGCCCTCACTCAGCCAGTTGCATAACGGCATTAGCGGCGTAACTGCGCAAGGAACTGTTAATACTGTCGGTAACCCTGACCTCAAGCCGGAAGAAAGTATCAGCTACGAAACCGGGCTATATTATGAAAACGAGGCCGGACTGAACGCCAACGTTACCGGCTTCTATACCGAATATAAAAATAAAATTGTCTCGTATTCTATCGATGATAATACCAACAGCTATACCAACAGCGGTAAGGCAAGGACCGATGGTATTGAATTCGCCAGCACCTTCCCTCTCTGGTCGGACGTACTGAGTTTATCCCTCAACTACACCTACACACAGAGCAAACAAAAAGATGGTGATAATAAAGGCGCGCCGTTGAGCTACCCCCCCAAGCATATGGCTAACGCTCGCCTGAACTGGCAGGCTACAGAAGATATGAACGCCTGGTTGAGCGCCCGTTATCGCGGTAAGGCGCCACGCTTTACCGAAAATTACGAGAACCTCAGCGCGGTACAAAAGGCGGTGTATGACGACAAAGGCGCGGATTTAAAAGCCTGGACCGTTCTCGATATGGGAATGTCTTATAAGTTGACCAAAGACCTGACGCTAAATACGGCAGTCAATAACGTACTGGATAAAGACTTCAGCGAAGTTAAACTGTACCAGGTGGGCCGTAATAGCACCTATGCAGGTGATTACTATCAGACTGCGCAATCCACCACTGGATACGTAAATCCAGGCCGTAATTATTGGGTTTCTTTAAACTATCAGTTCTAATTTTAAAATGTTTTATTGGCAGGGCTATCTCTGATAGCTCTGTTCAAATACGTAACTGTTCGAGACCTCACTTATATAGTATTGATGTTTCCGAGAAAAACACATTAACTCCCATATATTTTATCCACTTTAATGCTGACATTGATAAAATGTAAGCTGATATCGCAAGCAATCACTAATGTTCTACAAAGTCGAAACAGAAAATTCATTACTCATTTATCTAACTAAATAATAGATAAACAGTCAGCATAATAGTGCCAGACATAAGTGCTGGTCGGATATGTACCAGCAGCATTAAAGAAGATCATTTGCTCTCTATCCCACACTATAAAATGGTAAAAATGAAAAAGTTAATGATTGCAATTATTGCGGCAACAGCTCTATCCGGTTGCGCTCAGCAAACCTTTAAAATCAACAACGGCATTGCAGAAAAACCCTCTCAGGAAACCAGACAGAATTTTTTCATTAATGGTATTGGCCAGTCACAAACCATCGATGCAGCTTCTGTATGCGGCGGTGCAGACAAAGTTGTTCGTACAGAAGTTCAGGAGTCTGGTATGGATGTTTTCTTGCGCATCATCACGATTGGCATCTATACTCCTCGGGAAGCCAGAGTATATTGTTCTAAATGATATTTTAAGCAGGTGTTTTCAGGAATACCTGCTTAACTTTACTGATGGTTAATAATATTGATCATTACTGAGAAATGGCATTAGCAACACAACAAACACCGTAATAAAACATAAGAACAGTTAAACAATTAGTACAGAAATATCCCTTCCAGTATCAGTAAGTACGTTGCCAAAACAATAGCTCCGGCGATACCGCCTACAAACAGAACTGCAGCAATAGCTAATTGATCGCGGTTTGAGTACTGAATTTTGGTGCGAGCAGCCAAATTTTTCTTATGTACTACCGTCACTTCGCGACTTGAAGTGTGTCCCTTAGTAAAGGTTATATCTGTCATACTGTTATCCGTTTGCTGTATGTGAGAACGCAAATAACCGCTACACAACTAAGGATATGCTCTTTGAATAACACAGTCTGAGATTCATCTCACGATAAAGAAAAAACAGGTTTTCTACGGCCAATTCCTCCCCATTCTCACTTCTATCAACAAGATACCTTCCATTTTATTCGACAAAAACCTTCACTTTGGGTTTTGAAAGCAGAATAAGAATAAACTCAGTAAAAGTGACCGGTTTATAAAAATAGTACCCTTGCAGGAAAACAATGTTGTTTTTGTTGAGATAATCAAGCTGCGCCTTCGTTTCAACACCTTCAGCAACAATGCTTAATGACAGCTTACGTGCCAGGTCGAGGACACAATCTAAAATTCGGGTTGAATCAGGCAGGTCATTTACCCGTCCCACAAAACTCTGATCGATTTTGATATAGTCAATGTGCAGATCATGCAAGTAAGAAAGTCCAGAATAGCCTGTACCAAAATCATCTAACGCAATGACAAAACCATTTTCATGAAGCGTATTGAGCCTCTGCACAAGATCATCATCCACATGCAACGGTTCTCGTTCAGTCACCTCAATCACCAAATTTAAATCATTACGGCTGAAACTGTCTCTGTAGCGCAGGCACTCCTCCACAAACGTAGGGGAAGTGATATGGGATGCGCTGAAGTTAATTCCGACATGGAAGCCGGATGACAATTTGCTGGCGATGGAGTTCATATTAGCAGCGACCTGCCTCATCAAGCTTTGAGTCAGCGGCACTATCAGACCTGATTTTTCGGCAACTGGAATAAAAGAGGCCGGAGAGATATACCCAGCCCTTGGGTGCTTCCATCTGGCCAGCACCTCGACACCGCGTAACGTTCCATCGCGACCATTTACGATTGGTTGATAAAAAGGCACTATCTCCCCTTTATCTATCGCTCTGCGCAACGTTTCTTCAGGGGTATCATTCTTATTCAAATATTTATCGATGGCATAAGCCACAGCGACCGAGATCAGCAGGATGAAAATCAGAATTCCCAGACCATTAGTGACGAGCCTTTTTAAGCTAAATAATGGAGGCTGTTCGAAAATAATGCTGAAGGGATACTTTGCAGAATTCACTTGACCAGACTGCTGCGCACTCGCCTTGAAGACTTTCACTTCCGTCGATGAACCAAGCACTTTGTCGCCTACCCGCAATGAATAGGTCAGTCCTTTTAATGGGACATTCAATGCGCCCCGGATATGCACCCCACTTATCGTGATAATGATACTACTTGTTTGAAAATGAGTCTGATAAAGTAAAACGGGTATCTCATTCACGGTATTTTGTGCAGAGGCCAACAGCAAATTCGTATCAGGTATCACGGGTATCTGTTTCAACAAGATCCGATTACCTGGCAGTGAGGTACACCAAACCTTCCCTTGCCGGATAATAATCAGCGTTCGTAAATGGGGCCGAAGCGCAGCTTCAGTTCCGAGCTGGTATTGGCTCTCCAGGTCGCATTTTTTTTCAGCGATGCGCTTAGCGGTACCCGTTGCCTGAAAAGCTTCATTAAGTATGTTGTCCATATTTTTCGCGGCATATCGTGCCCCACCAAGAGCTTCCATTGATGAGGAATACCAAAGCTGCATATTGAGAATAAAAACACCGATTACGAACAGACATATCGCAGCAAGTATCGGTAACAGTGCTTTGCGCATTCTTATATCCTGTGGCGAAAAATGAACACGTTAAAACGGACGTTGACTGAATCATGTTTGTCTCTACAGAGCATGGTCGACAGCAACATAAATCGCCATGAAGCCAATCACTTTTTCTAAATCTCATCATAACGCATTGATTAATAGTAAATAATCATTATGCATTTTCAGAGCAATAGCAGTATTGCCCCACATTTAATTTGCTATGATGAGAAGGCATAATCAGGAGGAGAGCAAATGAAAATCTTTATTACTGACAATGACGGAAATCTGATCCCCATTGATGGAAAAAGCGTTGTCATCGAATTGAATAATGGCAAAACGATTGAGATCGCCGAGGAATACGGCAGAGATGACATCCCGGAAGGGATCAATCTCTGGGGAGGACGGGAACCATCTCCTTCCCTCCCATTTGAGGAAATCAAGGCCAGAACTGAAAGCCTCGGCGTTTACCCCATTGCAGCCAATGCTCTACACGTTTTCCCGTACAAAATTTCGTCGAAAAATTGAATCCTGACAAACTCGCAATGATCCCCTATCAACTATGCGATCGTTTTACCCGAAATAGAAATAACAAAATCCTAATCTCTTAATGAATATAAGGATTTGTTAAGCTCAATACGATACGGTTGCGGTGGCGCATCATTCGAGGAAAAACAATGAGCAGATTCTCAAGACTTCAGATTCACTTGCACTGGCTAACTCTGGTGTTAATCGCGATAACCTATGCCACAATGGAATTTCGCGGTTGGTTTCCCAAAGGCAGTGCCTCCTATCTGTTGATGAAAGAAACACACTATAATACAGGGGTATTTGTCTGGTGTTTAATGATAATACGTTTAATTCTCAAACATAAGTATGACGATCCAGCTATCACACCTACGCCCCCCCAGTGGCAGAGGATATCAGCCAAATTAATGCATATCATGCTCTATGTCTCTTTTCTGGCGCTACCGTTATTAGGTGTCTTGACGATGGCTTACGGTGGAAAGAGTTGGTTTTTTCTAGGTTTAAACATCCCCTCTTTCGTTCATAGCAATGATGAAATAAAAGCCGTCGTGAAAGCTATTCATGAAACTCTGGCAAATGTAGGCTATTTCTTGATTGCAGCCCATGCTGGCGCGGCATTATTTCATCACGCCATACAGAAGGACAATACACTTTTAAGAATGATGCCTGAACATAAACATCTGAAATGATGAGATTAGAAACATAGGCACTAAAAAACGTAGAAAGCATTAGTTTATTTGTTATTCACTATAATGCTTATCTTTCTTTCTATCCCCTCATAACATAATCATCCCCGGGGGACGTCAATTCATATTGACGGTCCCCCTTGTATATCAGATAAAAACACAGTATAAACACTGTATATCCATACAGATAAAGGCAAGTGGCAATGTTCGTGGAACTCGTTTATGACAAAAGGAATTTTGATGGGCTGCTCGGTGCAAAAGAGATCATTTTGGGCGAATTGAGAAAGGGAGTGCACCAGATCTTTCCAGATGCTGATGTCCGGGTTAAACCGATGCTGACCCTACCAGCAATAAACACTGATGCCAGTAAGCACGAGAAAGAACAGATTAGTCGCACTGTTCAGGAAATGTTTGAAGAAGCCGATATGTGGCTGGTCTCAGATTAATTACTCTAATTTGCTGCGACTTAAATCCTTGAAAGATTGTCGGCTACCCGCCGTTATGTTCTGGCATACGACGCAGTCGCAGCAACACTCATCACTGAGCACATATCATTTGTCCAGTCCGGGTATCTTTGCTTCTGTAGCTTAATTACTCCAGATACCGCAAAATAAACCAAGAAGAAATAGTATCATGGTGTATTATATCACATAAAATAATAAACAATTACAACTTATAATTCCCAGGAGCCATAGGTACAGCCTGTTGTTTATCATTTCAAATATCACATTATGCTTTCCGCCCCATGTTAATACTGATAGAATATCGAAATATAAAAAACTATGTAAATTTATTACTAATACTTTGGTAGTTTTTTGATAAATAAAGAAAATGGGCTGCATATAAATGAATACATCTATTACCATCGTTACAGCGTTTTTCGATATAGGACGAGGAAATTGGACGAGTGATAAAGGTTTCTCTCCTCATTTAGAGAGAACATCTGATACTTACATTGAGTATTTTAAAAATCTGTCTGAATTAGATAATGAGATGGTCATATTTACATCTAGTGATCTTAAACCAAAAATAGAAAAAATTAGAAATGGTAAGCGAACTGTTGTAATCTCTTTAGATATCAATAATAAATTCCAACATATTAAAAATAAAATTTCACAGATTCAGAAAGATGATGAATTTAGAAATAAACTTGAAACTCGCCAACTAATAAACCCAGAATACTGGTCCTCAAACTACGTATTCGTTTGCAATCTAAAATCATACTTCGTAAATAAGGCAATAGCGTTAAACCTTGTTAATAATAATATGGTTGCATGGGTTGACTTTGGTTACTGTCGTAATGCAGAAGTCATAAATGGTTTATCCCAATGGAATTATCCATTTGATGTAAACAAAGTCAACTTATTTACGGTAAAAAAAGGGTTGACTGTCAAAACGCTTCATCAGGTTTTCGACCACATGATTAATAATCGTTCTTATATTATTGGCGGTGCAATTGTTGCAACAAAAAACAAATGGAAGGAATTTTATGAATTGGTTTGCCAGTGCCAAATAAAAACGCTTAGAAACAATATTGTTGATGATGACCAGGGTATTTTTATAATGTGCTACCATTATAAGCCTCAATTAATCAAACTAAATCATCTCGGTAAGAATCGATGGTTTAATTTGTTTAAACTGTATGGCAAGAATGATTTTAGTTCTTTTTCACGAAGGTTAAAAGTAACACTTATCGGGAAATAAGATTAAATTGTAGACATACACAATACCGATAAAGGTAAAGCTGACGTCTACTATGAGCGAAGAGCGGTAATTAAAGGTTTCGAACACTACATAAATTATCACTCTGCTCGGTTCTGTTTATCAGTCATGATCAATTAACAGTCAGTCGCAATGCTAATTCTTGCGGGTAGGGATCAAAGTAATTCTGCGTCAGCAGATAATCGTCCGGATATTCCGCCAGATAATGTTTCAGCAACGTCACCGGGGCCAGGATGGGCAGTAGTCCTGCGCGGTAATGAAGGATCACCTCGCGCAACTCGCCGCGCTGACGCATTGTTAATTGATTATGGAAGTACCCCTGAATGTGCATAAGCACGTTTGTGTGGTTTTTACGTGAGGCGGGTTTCTTCAGAATTGTCATTAAATTATCCCGGTAAACCGCAAAGAAAGCCTCCAGATCCTCCCATTCATGCAGTGATGCGACAAATGGGCCAATTTGCCTATATCCGGCCTGATGGTGAGCCAGCAATTGCAATTTATAACGGCTATGAAAATCCAGTAGAGCCCGCCGCGTCAGGCCATTTTTGCGCAGCATATTGAGCTCATGTAGGGCGAAAACCCTTTCGACGAAGTTTTCGCGTAGGACCGGATCGTGCAGCCTCCCGTCTTCTTCTACCGGTAGCCACGGATATTTCTCCATCAGCGCGGCGGTAAACAGTCCCACCCCGTCTTTACGCCCGCGATTGCCTTTATCGTCATATAAGCGCACACGTTCCATGCCACAACTGGGGGATTTTGCACAGACGATAAAACCGGACAGTGTGTCCAGCCCTGCCAGATACCGCTGGCAGAAGTCAGCCATTTCGTCGGTCACGTCTTCGTGAGGTGCGTGACTAAAACGCATGCGAATATCCCCGACAGTCGTTTGCACCAGGCGCAGCGCTGGCCGAGGGACAGGCAAACCTATCGCCATCTCCGGGCAAACAGGCTGGAAAGTCATCCACTGGGCTAGTTTCTCCATCGCAAATTCTGCCCGTTTATGCCCGCCGTCAAAGCGGACGGCAGATCCCGTTAAACAGCCGCTGATCCCAACGATGGGTTGCATTTTCATGACCTCTTCCTCACTATCGCGTTTTACGGGAGAAGAAAAGCGTCACCGTACCGACGGTGAGGCCAAATTTCTTCATCTCCGTTTTATTAAACAGATGGTTAGCATCCTGCATGTACATCCAGTCGTCAAAATTCAGCAACCAGGTTCTGCCGCTGGCTTTCACATTCATGCTGTAATGCCAGTTGAACGCGTTGCCCGCTGCTTGCCCCTTCGCCACGCCTTCAATGTCACCGGCAGTACCTTCGTAACGATCGGCGCTAACTTTACGGATATGCCATACCCGCTGCTGTTTCTCTCCATCGTCGTACACAAAGCGTTCGTTGAGGGTCAATGTGTCTCCCACCACATCGCCGTTAATATCGACATGGAAGCGACGAAGCTGTTTACCGCTGCGGTCCTGAATCATCCCCCATGCTTGCGTTTCTCCCTGAAAATACTGAAAGATATCCAGCGTCGGCTGCTGTTGCCGATAGTCGGCAATTTCAGCGCTACAACCAGCCACCTGCATCAGCAAGGGCAGGCTCAGGGCCAATAAACGTTTCATTTTTCACCTCCAGTAAGCTGCTGACGCAGCTCAGGATATTGCGTGCGGGAACCCAGCCAGACAGAGAGAAAGTTTTCGCTGAACGCCGCCGACTGCGGTGGGCCAAGCGGGATAAAGTGCCTTTGAACCGCTGAAGCGCGATACCAAAACTTCCCCTGCTTATCTTGCAATACAAAAGCCAGTTGCGTACCTGGCGCGACGTCTGGCCATATCTCACTCAACATGCGAAGCCAGGACTCACTCTGCGCTTCCCGCTCGAGAATACCCTGCGCTCGCCACTGATCGCGGGTGGCATTAACCAGTTCTTGCCGTTCAATATTGCGCTGATAGGTGATAATCAGTGCTTGATCCTCTTTCAGCCCGCGATAGCGCCCATCCGGCGTGCGCAGTTGTGAGGTATAGATCGTGAATGGTCCCCAGGAGAGCGTCGCATCGCCGACTTTCCGCCAGCTTAACCAGTCAGCGGCACCGGCAAAAGGCGCCGTCGCCATGACGCCCAGCAGTATCAATAGGGCAGGTTTCATTAGTGTTTCCCCATGAAAATATGAAAAAACAGCATCAACACCAGCCAGCCCGCCGCCATTAAGCCAACAACAATAAATGTTGGTTCCAGAAAAGTAATGGCCCCCAAACGTTCTCCTATCACATAGGCGATCGGCCCACCACCGGTGGCCATTATGGCCAGCAGCCATCCCGGCAAGGTAGTCGAGCAGGTAAGGTGCGTCCACAGGACAGCGAACATGAGCCAAAGCGCAACCATCCATAACGGCAACAATGCTTCGCCGTGAAAATTAATCAACCCCGTCAACGCCCACAGCGCATCCAGACCACTACCCACCGCTGCCATCATTAACGCGTACAGACGTTGCGCAGACGGCAGCAAGAAGCAGGCCAGAATAGCCAGCCCAAGCCATAACGCCAGGCCGCGCTCACGAAATAACACCACCATGAGCCAGTACAGATCGAACCCGACAGCCAGGATAAAGACCTGTAAATGGCGGTTCATGGACGTTCCGCCGTCAGTTGCACCACGCTGATCGTGCGGGCGTTAAAACCGGCTTCGCAGTAGCCGAAGTAGTACAGCCACATACGGCGAAAACGCTCATCAAATCCCAGTTTTTCAATGTCATGCCAGGCGTGAACAAATCCTTGTCGCCAGTGCGCAAGCGTCCGGGCGTAGTCGGGCCCCATATCGAACAGATTACGAACCACAAAGTCAGTATGCTTTGTCATCAGGCCGCTCATCGCGGTGATACTGGGTAAAAAGCCCCCTGGAAAGATATAGCGCTGAATAAAATCAACGCCTTTGCTGTATTCGCGATAGCGCTGATCCTGAATGGTAATGGCCTGAATCGCCAGTTTTCCCCCACGACGCAGTCGCGCCTGGCAGGTACGGAAAAACGTCGGCAGATAACGCTGACCAACCGCTTCGATCATTTCGACCGACACCAGTTTGTCGAATTCCCCGGTCAGGTCGCGGTAGTCGCACAGCAGGACGTTGACTCTCTCCTGTAAACCTGCGCGGGCAATCCGCGCTTTCGCCCAGGCAAACTGTTCCTGAGACAGGGTCGTGGTGGTTACACGGCAACCGTAATGGCGTGCGGCGTATTCCGCCATCGCCCCCCAACCAGTACCAATCTCCAACAGGTGGTCATTCGCGGTCAGTGCCAATTGCTCGCAAAGCCGCGCCATTTTTGCCTGCTGAGCCTGCGCTAAAGACTGCTCGGGGCAGGTGAATAAGGCGCTGGAATAGAGTAAATCCTCATCAAGAAAGTACGCATAAAATGCATTACCGAGATCGTAATGCGCGGCAATGTTTTCTTTTGCTTGTTGCCGATGGTTGCGACGCGTCCAGTGACGCAAACGCTCGGCGGGTCGGCCAAGCAGGCGAAAACCGCTTTCCAGGCGTCCCAGTAGGGTGCTGTTAAGCGCAAATATTTGCAGTAAGGGCGTGAGCTGTTGCGTTTCCCACTCTCCGTCCATCCAGGCCTCAGCCGCCGCAAGACTTCCGCCTTTCAGCACCCGCCAGTACACCGTGGGCGAGAGAATATGTACTTCAGCGCGTAATTCAGCTGAAACATCACCAAAGTGTAAGGTTTGCTCCCTTTCCCGCACCGTGACTGAACCCTGGCGAAGGCCGCTCAGCATGCGGAAAAGAAGCCAACGCGCCACACGCAGGTTGCGCGGAACATCAGGTTCAAGCGCAAAGACGGGATCGGTCATGATCGTTCACTCCTGCTGACGGGATGGTTGTAGAGAGGAACTCGCTTAAGACACAGTCGTAGCGCCTGCCAGTAAATCGCGAACACCGTTTTCAGCGTCATTAACGGCAGTCGTAGCAGCAACGCGCGTAAACTCGCCTGCGTCAACGGCTCGCGTTTGAGCATCAGGCTGGCATCAAAAATCTTCTCTGCCTGGTGGTTTTCGATATGCATATGCAGCGTTTTACCCGGCGGGTTAAATCGCCAGTGATAGACCATATCCATCGGGTTAAACGGCGATACATGGAACGCTTTTTCCAACGGACGCTTTTCCTGTGCGTCTACAGCGTAGTAATGTCGCTCATTCCATGGCGTATTGCGGACTTCCGCCAGTACCCAGCGCAGACGCTGTGAACGGTCATAGCAGTAGTAAAAATTGACCGGGTTAAAATGAAAACCGAAATAGCGCAGCTGTGTCAGAAGCATTACACGCCCCCCGGGATGTTCGCCCGTCAGGCAGGCAAGCTTATTCAACACGCTCTCCCTTAACGGTGTCCCCAGAGGGTAATCCGCATCATGAAAAGCTGTCGCGGCGAAGCGATTACGTTTCACGCCTACGCCCGAAAGCTGTGCGAGTTCATCTAAATCGAGCCACGCCATAAACACCTGATAACTAAACTGGTGTGTTGCTGGCTGGAGGCGGCGATGGCGCAAAACACCGTGGTACAGGCAGCTGTTCATCTTAGCCCCCCTCTCCTGCGGCAATGCCGTGTACTACATCGAGCGCGCTGCGCACGCCATCCTCATGAAAGCCGTTGTACCAATAAGCCCCGCAGAACCAGGTCCGACGCAGGCCGTTGATCTCAGTGCGGCGCGCCTGCGCGCGCCAGCTGTCGGGATTAAACAATGGGTGCTCGTAGACAAAGCGTCGCCAGACGAATCGCTCGTCAATAGGGGTGTCCGGGTTGAGGGTCACGCAGAATAGCGGGCTTCCTTCGGGTAATCCCTGGAGAATATTCATGTTATAGGTGACACAGGCGCTGGCGCGATCTTGCCCACTCAGGCGGTAATTCCAGCTTGCCCACGCGCGTTCGCGTACCGGTAACCAGCGGCGATCGCTGTGCAAAACGACCTCGTTACGCTGCCAGCTAATTGCGCCCAGCACGTCGAGTTCTGCGGTGGTGGCATCACCAAGCACGACCAGAGCCTGCGAAGAATGACAAGCGAAGATCACCTGATCAAACGTCTGTACTGATCCTGCCAACTGGATTTTGACGCCGCTGTCGTGACGAATGACCTGCTGAACAGGCGCATTGAGGTGCAATGCCAGACGCTCACCCAGCTTCGCCAGCATAACGCGAATGTACTCGCGCGATCCGCCTGGGACCACGTACCACTGCGGACGATGCCAGATATCCAGCAGGCCGTGGTGTTCAAAGAAGCGTAAGAACAACGGCAACGGAAAACGGCGCATTTCCTGTAGCGAAGATGACCAGATGGCTGCGCCCATCGGCAGAATATAATGACGCGCAAAGAACGCGCTGAAATGGTGCTGGTCGAGGAAGGTCTGTAGCGTGGCGTTGGCATCGACATCATTCAATGCCCGTTTAGCCAGACGATTAAAACGGACAATCTCTTTCATCATTCCCCAAAATGCGGGTTTGAGCAGGTTCTGACGTTGGGCGAACAAGGAAGTCAGAGTATGACCGCTGTACTCCATACCGCTTTGCGTATTATGCACCGAAAAACTCATCTGCGTTTTTTGCCCCTGGATACCGAGTTCACTCAGCAAGCCCATAAAACGCGGATAAGTTCGGTCGTTGTAGACGATAAAGCCGCTATCAATCGCGAAATTCCCCTGTGGAGTCGCTATATCTACCGTCGCAGTATGGCCGCCAGGGGTCGACGCCGCTTCAAAAAGCGTCACCTGATGATGTCCGGCCAGACGCCAGGCGCAGGTTAATCCGGCAATACCACTGCCAATGATAGCAATTTTCATGAACGCACCATCCTGCGCAGCAACGTGCGCTGGAGACTCTCAGGCAGCACGGCCAACAGACGCAGCAACACGCCAAAACCTGTCGGGAAGGCAATACTATTTTTTCCTTTCGCCAGGCCACGACGAATAGCCTTCACCGCCTGCTTTACACTCACCTGCCCGGGCATAGGAAAATCGTTTTTACGGGTAAGCGGGGTATCAACAAATCCTGGCGAAACGACGGTCACGGCAATACCTTTTGGCTCCCAGTCCAGACGCAAACTATTGGCAAACCAGGTTAGCGCGGCTTTAGACGCACCATAGGCTTCCGCCCGTGGGAACGGCAGCCAGTGCGCCATCGAACTGACCAGCACCACACGGTTACCGGAAGTTAACTGCGGCTGAAGCGCTGCCAGGCAGTTGATGGGGCCCTGATAATTCGCCGCCATCACCCGTTCAACCTTCCCTGCATCTATCCAGCCGTGGTCGAGATATTCGCAAGTTCCGGCACAAAGAATAACCAGTTCGGGTTTGCAGTCCGCCAACGCCTGGCGACAGGCGTCCCTGTCTGTCATATCGAACAGGCGTACTGTGATGTTGGCGTGGGATTGGCGCAGTTGTTCCAGCCTTTCGGGATTGCGGCCACAGGCAATCACGTGACAGCCGTCATCGGCCCATGATTTTGCAAGCCCGGCGCCAATCCCTGAACTTGCGCCAGTAATGAGGACAGTCATCATGCGCGCACCCTCCTTTTAACGTGGCGAACGGCCCAACCCAACAGCGGCAGATGCTCATAGAGCATCTCACCGGCATCGTAATAATCACGCTGGCGAAAAATCTTCTCGCCATGTGTCTCGACCATTGAACATCCCGGCAAAGATCGTATTTTTCCGCCAGCAATACGCGGATGCGACCAGTACATTGTCCACGTCACAGCAAACCGCCCGGTCTCACACAGTGGAGGGTCAATGGCAAAACGGCAGGCATTCACATTCGCCAGGAGATGCGAGAAATAGCGCTGAATGGCAAACAGCCCATTATGTTCCCCGAAGGGATCGACAAGTACCGCGTGCACGTCGTACAAACCGGCAAGCGCGGGGACGGGCTGGCGATCCAAATTGGCGTAGTAATCCACAAACCTGTCGATAACGGATGGCGGTGCGCGCATAGCTCTTACCCTTGTGTGAACCACATTGCGTAGGCGGTATAATTAAAACTTACACAAACACTTTAATTTGTCCAAGTTTATACTAAAAAATAATTATAAATTCATTTAATTCAATAAATTAAAATTTAATATTTTTGAGGAAATTTATTCGTAAGCCACTAAGGTAGTGGCCAATCAACACACAAGAAAGGTAATAACAGAGAATTAAAGCGGGATCACTTCGAGGGAGTTGACCTGCTGTTGCCAGAGGTCTATCTGTTTTTTGCGCGCTACGGTGAGTTTGCCGGACGTCACCAACAGCCATTTGCGTTCGGGGAAAATTTCAGGCGCAAGCATCGCGGGCGGTACAGGAAGCACATCAATACGATGTCCCTGTCCAGTGCGACCAAGCGCTTCAAGCCAGATCTCGCAGGGGTCGGTAAGATGCCAGCCTGTAATCAGGTAGTTATCGCCCGGCGCACGCTTATCCCCTTCCAGGCAAAACGAGGTGTAAGAAATAATAATACCATCAAGGATTTCACGCAGCGTCATGATAGCAGGCACGTTAGCTGATACCTGGCTTCGCAGAGGGCGCAGCACCTCGCTCACCAGTTCAGGGCGGGGATATTCGCGACCGGCATCATAAATAAGCTGGCGCAGAGAGTCTATTTTCCCTTCGTTCAAGCGCTGCAGCATACTCTCTTGCAGAGCGAGCCAGTTATTCGTTCGCCGGGCACCAGGGCGGGACAGCAACGGTTTAACCTGGCTTATCGGTACGCCTTTTTTCACCCAATCGAGAATTTTAAGCGCCTGTTGGATATCGTCATCGCTATACAACCGGTGCCCACCATCCGTACGTTGTGGTTTGAGAAGTCCATAACGACGTTGCCAGGCGCGCAGCGTTGTGGCGGTTATTCCACAAAGCCTCGCAAATTCACCGATGGAATAGGACATACAGAGCACCTAATAACCAATAATACTTTCAATATACTACGAACCACGAGCAACAATCACTTTCAGAAAGAAGATATAAAGCACAAGGGATTGATATCCACAAATTATTGGAACATAAATCTAGAAAAATGACAGACAAATATCACGACGACAGGGGTAAGGATTGGACAGTTGTCGAAGTAAAAACGGGGTGAGCACGCCTGGTTTTTGGGGAAGCATTTTGGGGAAACAATGTTGCAGGCACTAAAAAACGGGAACCTCTCGGCTCCCGTTCTCATACAACCCAGAATCTGGATTACATGTTTTCGATGATCGCGTCACCAAACTCGGAACATTTCAGCAGCTTAGCGCCATCCATCAGACGTTCGAAGTCATAGGTTACGGTCTTGGCGTTAATCGCGCCTTCCATACCTTTAACGATCAGGTCAGCCGCTTCGACCCAACCCATGTGGCGCAGCATCATTTCTGCAGACAGAATGATAGAGCCAGGGTTCACTTTATCCTGGCCTGCGTACTTCGGTGCAGTACCATGGGTCGCTTCGAACAGCGCACATTCGTCACCGATGTTCGCGCCTGGCGCGATACCAATACCCCCCACCTGTGCTGCCAACGCATCAGAGATGTAGTCGCCGTTCAGGTTCATACAAGCAATCACATCGTACTCAG
The DNA here is from genome assembly GCF_005281025.1 of Citrobacter sp. wls714. Taxonomy (NCBI): domain Bacteria; kingdom Pseudomonadati; phylum Pseudomonadota; class Gammaproteobacteria; order Enterobacterales; family Enterobacteriaceae; genus Citrobacter; species Citrobacter sp. wls714. The sequence goes on from NZ_SZWZ01000032.1 coordinate 120,017, forward strand.
CAGGACGCAGCAGGATCTGTTGCAGGAACGCATCGGCGATAACGTCCTTAACCACGATTTCTTTGCCGGATTTCGGGTTCTTGATTTTCACCCACGGGCCGCCATCAATCAATTCACCACCGAATTCTTCACGCGCTAACTGGTAACCCCAGTCTTTGAACGCGCCTTCAGTGAACTTCATGATGTTACCTTTATGTACCAGGGTAACAGAATCACGATCGTTCGCGATGGCATATTCGATCGCCGCACGAACCAGACGCTTGGTCCCTTCTTCAGAACACGGTTTGATACCAATACCACAATGTTCCGGGAAGCGAATTTTCTTCACGCCCATTTCTTCACGCAGGAATTTAATCACTTTCTCAGCATCTGCGGAGTCTGCTTTCCACTCGATACCCGCATAGATATCTTCGGAGTTTTCACGGAAGATAACCATGTCGGTCAGTTCAGGGTGTTTAACCGGGCTTGGCGTACCCTGGTAATAACGCACCGGGCGCAGGCAGACATACAGGTCAAGTTCCTGACGCAGAGCAACGTTCAGAGAGCGAATACCGCCGCCAACTGGCGTGGTCAGTGGACCTTTGATGGCAACACGATATTCACGAATCAGATCAAGAGTTTCAGCAGGCAGCCAGACGTCCTGGCCATAAACCTGAGTGGATTTCTCGCCGGTGTAGATTTCCATCCAGGAGATTTTACGCTCGCCTTTATAGGCTTTCTCGACAGCAGCATCGACAACTTTGATCATCGGTGGGGTTACATCAACGCCGATACCGTCGCCTTCAATGAACGGGATAATCGGATTTTCAGGAACGTTGAGTTTGCCGTTTTGCAGGGTGATCTTCTTACCTTCCGCCGGAACAACTACTTTGCTTTCCATTCACCTCTCCTTCGAGCGCTTCTGGTTTGCTCGTCTGTCATCGCGCTGCATGTGCATTGGCGTCCTGCTGCACGACTGCGTTAGAGCAATTTTTTTGTTAATGATTTGTAATGAGCGTGTCAATACTACCCTATTGTTCGTCGCCATGAAAGACACTCGTTCTTAGGCTATAATGCGGCAATTGACATAATCTGAAAATACCATGCAAAAAACTTCTTTTAGAAATCACCAAGTTAAGCGATTCAGCTCACGACAAGTCACTAAGCAGCGTAAAGAAAACCAGCCAAAACGCGTGGTTTTGTTCAATAAACCCTACGATGTTTTGCCACAATTTACTGACGAAGCGGGACGCAAAACGTTAAAAGATTTTATTCCTGTGCCAGGCGTGTATGCTGCGGGTCGTTTGGATCGGGACAGTGAAGGGCTTTTAGTGCTGACCAATGATGGCGCATTACAGGCGCGGTTAACGCAGCCCGGCAAGCGCACGGGGAAAATTTATTATGTTCAGGTTGAGGGAGAACCTACGCCCGAAGCGCTGGAAGCCCTGCGCACTGGCGTAACGCTTAACGATGGTCCCACGCTGCCTGCAGGCATTGAAGTGGTAAAAGAACCCGCCTGGCTGTGGCCGAGAACCCCGCCCATTCGTGAACGGAAGAATATTCCCACCAGTTGGTTAAAAGTCACCTTATATGAAGGCCGCAACCGTCAGGTACGGCGTATGACAGCACATGTTGGGTTTCCTACGCTACGCCTCATCCGCTATGCCATGGGTAATTACACGCTGGATAATCTCGCTAACGGCGAATGGCGGGATGCAACTGTATAAGGAATCGGTATGTTCAAACCACACGTTACGGTCGCCTGCATTGTGCATGCAGAAGATAAATTTTTAGTCGTTGAGGAAACCATAAACGGCAAAGCCTTGTGGAATCAACCTGCCGGGCACCTGGAAGCAGACGAAACCCTGGTACAGGCCGCCGCCCGTGAGCTATGGGAAGAGACAGGCATCAACGCACAGCCGCAGCACTTCATTCGGATGCACCAATGGATTGCGCCGGACAGAACGCCTTTTTTACGTTTTCTGTTTTCTATCGAACTTGCCAATATGTGCGCTACTGAACCCCATGACAGTGATATTGATTGCTGTCGCTGGGTCAGCGCAGAAGAGATTCTCTCAGCGCCAAACCTGCGCTCACCGCTGGTTGCCGAGAGCATTCTCTGTTATCAGAGCGGGCAGCGCTATCCGCTGGCAATGATCGGTGAATTTAACTGGCCGTTTACAGAGGGTGTCAAGTAAAGGGCTGCGTGCTAGAATATGCCGCCTTGAAGTTCAATGTCGTGAGTATTCCTATGTCTGAAAGCCCAAAAAAAGTGATCGTCGGCATGTCCGGCGGTGTCGATTCCTCCGTTTCTGCCTGGCTGTTGCAACAACAGGGCTATCAGGTAGAAGGCCTGTTCATGAAGAACTGGGAAGAGGACGATGGCGAGGAATATTGCACAGCGGCTGCCGACCTTGCGGATGCACAGGCTGTCTGTGACAAACTTGGCATTGAACTGCATACCGTTAACTTTGCTGCAGAATACTGGGACAACGTCTTTGAGCTGTTTCTTGAAGAGTACAAAGCGGGTCGTACGCCGAACCCGGATATTCTGTGCAATAAAGAGATAAAATTTAAAGCCTTCCTCGAATTTGCCGCTGAAGATTTAGGTGCCGATTACATCGCCACCGGTCACTACGTGCGCCGCGCTGATGTCGACGGCAAAAGCCGCCTGCTGCGAGGGCTTGATGGCAATAAAGACCAGAGCTATTTCCTCTATACGCTCGGCCATGAGCAAATCGCGCAAAGTCTGTTCCCGGTCGGCGAACTGGAAAAACCACAGGTGCGTAAAATTGCCGAAGATCTCGGTCTGATTACCGCCAAGAAAAAAGATTCCACGGGTATCTGCTTCATCGGCGAACGTAAGTTCCGCGAATTTCTTGGTCGCTACCTGCCCGCTCAGCCTGGCAAAATCATCACCGTTGACGGCGAAGAGATTGGCCAGCACCAGGGACTGATGTACCACACTCTGGGCCAACGTAAAGGTCTGGGCATTGGCGGTACGAAAGAAGGGACGGAAGATCCATGGTATGTGGTGGATAAAGACGTTGAGAACAACATTCTGGTTGTCGCTCAGGGTCACGAACACCCACGCCTGATGTCCGTTGGCCTGGTGGCACAACAGCTGCATTGGGTCGATCGCGAACCGTTCACCGGCACAATGCGCTGCACGGTGAAAACCCGCTACCGTCAGACCGACATTCCGTGCACCGTTAAAGCGCTGGATGCTGAACGTATTGAAGTCATTTTCGACGAACCGGTTGCGGCGGTAACGCCGGGTCAGTCGGCTGTCTTTTACAATGGCGAAATCTGCCTCGGCGGCGGAATTATCGAACAACGCCTGCCTTTGCCGGTCTAATTATTTACACATTTGATACAAGGAAGCAGTGAACGTGGCAAAGAATTATTATGACATCACCCTCGCCCTGGCAGGTATATGCCAGTCGGCACGCCTGGTGCAAGAACTGGCGCACCAGGGGCATTGTGATGCCGATGCGTTACACGTTTCACTTAACAGTATCATCGACATGAACCCCAGCTCGACGCTTGGAGTCTTTGGCGGGAGTGAGGCGAACCTGCGACTTGGCCTTGAAACGTTGCTCGGCGTGCTCAACGCCAGCAGTCGTCAGGGGCTGAACGCGGAACTCACCCGCTACACGTTAAGCCTGATGGTACTGGAGCGTAAGCTGTCAGCGGCCAAAGGCGCTATGGACACGCTGGGAGACCGTATCAACGGCTTACAGCGCCAGTTGGACCATTTTGATTTGCAGTCAGAAACGTTGCTGAGCGCGATGGCTGGCATTTATGTTGACGTCATCAGCCCACTCGGCCCGCGTATTCAGGTCACGGGTTCCCCTGCTATCCTCCAGAGCCCACAGGTTCAGGCTAAAGTACGCGCTTCGCTATTGGCTGGCATTCGTGCAGCAGTGCTCTGGCATCAGGTTGGTGGAGGCCGTCTGCAACTCATGTTTTCTCGTAATCGCCTGACGACTCAGGCAAAACAAATTCTTGCTCATTTAACCCCGGAGTTGTGATCTATGGAATTATCCTCACTGACCGCCGTTTCCCCTGTCGATGGACGCTACGGCGATAAAGTCAGCGCGCTGCGCGGGATTTTCAGTGAATACGGTTTGCTGAAATTCCGTGTACAGGTTGAAGTACGCTGGCTGCAAAAACTGGCCGCGCACGCAGCGATCAAGGAAGTTCCTGCTTTTGCTGCCGACGCAATCGGTTTCCTTGATGCGATCGTCGCTAACTTCAATGAAGAAGATGCCGCGCGTATCAAAACCATTGAGCGTACGACTAACCATGATGTGAAGGCAGTTGAGTATTTCCTGAAAGAAAAAGTGGCTGATATCCCGGAACTGCATGCCGTTTCCGAGTTTATCCACTTCGCGTGTACGTCAGAAGACATCAACAACCTGTCTCACGCGCTGATGTTGAAAACCGCTCGCGACGAAGTAGTCCTGCCATACTGGCGTAAGCTTATCGACGCAGTGAAAGATCTGTCCGTACAGTATCGCGATATCCCTCTGCTCTCCCGTACCCACGGTCAACCTGCCACCCCGTCTACGCTGGGCAAAGAAATGGCTAACGTGGCTTACCGTATGGAGCGCCAGTACCGCCAGCTTAACCAGGTCGAAATTCTCGGTAAAATCAACGGTGCCGTGGGTAACTATAACGCCCACATCGCCGCTTACCCGGAAGTAGACTGGCATCAGTTCAGCGAAGAGTTTGTTACGTCGCTGGGCATCCAGTGGAACCCGTACACCACGCAGATTGAACCGCACGACTACATTGCCGAGCTGTTTGATTGCATCGCACGTTTCAACACTATCCTGATCGACTTTGACCGCGATGTCTGGGGTTACGTGGCGCTGAACCATTTCAAACAGAAAACTATCGCTGGCGAAATCGGTTCCTCCACCATGCCGCACAAGGTTAACCCAATCGATTTCGAAAACTCCGAAGGCAACCTGGGTCTGTCTAACGCGGTACTGCAACATCTGGCGAGCAAACTGCCGGTTTCCCGCTGGCAGCGAGACCTGACGGACTCAACCGTTCTGCGCAACCTGGGCGTCGGTATTGGCTATGCGCTGATCGCGTATCAATCCACACTGAAGGGCGTGAGCAAACTGGAAGTGAATCGCGATCATCTGCTGGATGAACTGGACCATAACTGGGAAGTTCTGGCTGAGCCGATCCAGACCGTGATGCGTCGCTATGGTATTGAAAAGCCTTACGAGAAGCTGAAAGAACTGACCCGCGGAAAACGCGTTGACGCTGAAGGTATGAAGCAGTTTATCGACGGTCTGGCCCTGCCGGAAGACGAAAAAACTCGCCTGAAAGCAATGACGCCAGCCAATTACATTGGTCGCGCCGTCACTATGGTTGATGAACTGAAGTAATCTGTATTGCGCCGGAGAGCAATTGCGCCTGTTCCGGCCACCAGTTTATGTCGTATGCAAGCCGGATAAGCGTCAGCGCCTTCCGGCTTTTTTCGCCAGTGATAGCCTCCCTTCCCCCGGTTTATTAAATGTTTATCCCCACAGCCACATAATCAGCGTTAAACTATTCATACCGTTCGTATAGGGAGTAATGATGATGCGCGTACTGGTTGTCGAGGATAATGCTTTATTACGCCACCACCTCAAGGTTCAGTTACAGGATTTAGGGCATCAGGTGGATGATGCAGAGGACGCTAAGGAAGCGGACTACTATCTGAATGAACATCTGCCGGATATCGCGATCGTTGATTTAGGGCTCCCTGATGAAGATGGCTTGTCGCTGATCCGCCGCTGGCGCAGCAATGACGTTTCGCTCCCCATTCTGGTATTAACCGCCCGTGAAGGCTGGCAGGACAAAGTGGAAGTGCTCAGCGCCGGCGCCGACGATTACGTCACCAAACCGTTTCACATTGAAGAAGTGGCTGCGCGCATGCAGGCGTTGATGCGTCGCAACAGCGGTCTGGCATCGCAGATTATCTCCCTTCCACCTTTTCAGGTGGACCTCTCTCGCCGTGAGTTATCCGTCAATGATGAGGTGATCAAGCTCACGGCGTTCGAATACACCATTATGGAAACACTCATCCGTAATAACGGCAAAGTGGTCAGTAAAGATTCGCTCATGCTGCAGCTTTATCCGGATGCCGAGCTGCGTGAAAGTCATACTATTGATGTTCTGATGGGACGTTTGCGCAAAAAAATACAGGCGCAGTATCCTGACGACGTCATCACCACCGTGCGTGGCCAGGGATATCTTTTTGAATTGCGCTAATGAATAAACTATTGCGTCATTTTTTCCCGTTATCACTTCGGCTACGTTTTTTACTGGCAACCGCTGGCGTGGTATTGGTGCTCTCACTGGCCTACGGCATCGTTGCCCTGGTGGGTTATAGCGTCAGCTTTGATAAGACAACGTTTCGCCTGTTGCGCGGCGAAAGCAATCTGTTCTATACCCTGGCGAAATGGGATAACGGTAAAATTAATGTCGAGTTACCCGAGAATCTCGATATGCAAAGCCCCACAATGTCGCTGATTTATGATGAAAACGGCAAATTGCTGTGGGCACAGCGCAACGTCCCCTGGCTGACCCAGAGTATTCAACCTGACTGGCTTAAGACGAACGGTTTTCATGAAATTGAAGCCAATGTCGACGCCACCAGCACGTTGCTGGGCGCAGATCACTCCGCACAGCAGCAGTTAAAAGAAGTCAGAGAAGATGACGACGACGCTGAAATGACCCACTCGGTTGCGGTGAATGTCTATCCTGCCACCGCCAGAATGCCCCAACTGACCATTGTGGTTGTCGATACCATTCCTATTGAGTTAAAGCGCTCGTATATGGTCTGGAGCTGGTTCATTTATGTGCTGGTCGCCAACCTGTTGTTGGTCATTCCACTGTTATGGGTGGCCGCCTGGTGGAGCCTGCGACCTATTGAATCGCTGGCGCGTGAAGTTCGTGAGCTTGAAGAACATCATCGTGAAATGCTGAATCCCGCGACCACGCGTGAACTGACCAGTCTGGTCCGCAACCTCAACCGGCTTTTGAAAAGCGAACGTGAGCGCTACGACAAATACCGCACCACGTTAACCGATCTTACCCATAGCCTGAAGACCCCGCTGGCCGTATTGCAAAGCACGCTCCGCTCGATGCGTAACGAAAAAATGAACGTAAGCGACGCGGAACCGATCATGCTCGAGCAAATCAGCCGTATTTCCCAGCAGATTGGCTATTACCTGCATCGCGCCAGCATGCGTGGCAGTAGCGCCCTGCTCAGCCGGGAACTGCATCCTGTCGCGCCGTTGCTGGATAAACTTACCTCGGCGCTGAATAAGGTGTATCAGCGTAAAGGCGTTAACATTAATCTCGACATCTCACCTGAAATCAGCTTTGTAGGCGAGCAGAACGATTTTGTCGAAGTGATGGGAAACGTGCTGGACAACGCCTGTAAATATTGTCTGGAGTTCGTCGAGATTTCAGCGCGACTATCAGAGGATCAACTGCATATTCTGGTTGAAGATGATGGTCCCGGCATTCCGCACAGCAAACGAGAAGTAGTGTTTGACCGTGGACAACGAGTCGATACGCTACGACCAGGACAAGGTGTCGGACTGGCGGTAGCGCGTGAAATCACCGAACAGTACGACGGGCAAATTATTGCAGGTGACAGCCTGCTGGGCGGCGCACGCATGGAAGTCATTTTTGGCCGCCAGCAGCCGGGTCAGAAAGACGAGTAATCGCCGCATGTAATAAATATGTACTGACTTCACGCTTGAGGTTAAGTATCCGTTATAATCGGTTGCAGATACCAGCCTGCGGGATGCTCATTATGGAATACCAACTCACACTTAACTGGCCCGATTTTCTGGAACGCCACTGGCAAAAACGTCCTGTGGTCTTAAAACGCGGGTTTAACAACTTTATTGATCCACTCTCTCCTGACGAACTGGCTGGACTGGCAATGGAAAGCGAAGTCGACAGCCGACTCGTCAGCCATCAGGACGGTAAATGGCAGGTTAACCACGGTCCATTCGAAAGCTATGACCATCTTGGCGAAAACAACTGGTCGCTGCTGGTACAGGCGGTCAATCACTGGCATGAGCCAACCGCGGCGCTGATGCGTCCGTTTCGCGAGCTGCCGGACTGGCGTATCGATGATCTGATGATCTCCTTCTCCGTACCCGGAGGCGGCGTTGGCCCGCATTTGGATCAGTACGATGTGTTTATTATTCAGGGAACCGGACGCCGCCGCTGGCGCGTGGGCGAAAAACTACAGTTGAAGCAGCACTGCCCTCACCCGGATCTGCTGCAGGTCGACCCGTTTGAAGCCATCATTGATGAAGAGCTGGAACCCGGCGATATTCTGTATATTCCGCCAGGGTTCCCACACGAAGGCTACGCGCTGGAAAACGCCATGAACTATTCGGTGGGCTTCCGTGCGCCAAACACTCGCGAGCTAATCAGCGGATTTGCCGATTACGTTTTACAGCGTGAACTGGGCAGCACATATTACAGCGATCCGGATCTGCCGCCCCGCGATCATCCGGCTGACGTTCTACCGCAGGAGATGGACAAGCTGCGCGAAATGATGCTGGGGCTGATTAATCAACCTGAACATTTCCAACAATGGTTTGGTGAGTTTATTTCTCAGTCTCGTCATGAACTGGATATTGCCCCGCCAGAGCCACCGTATCAGCCTGACGAAATCTACGACGCCCTGAAGCAAGGGGATGTATTAGTGCGTCTGGGTGGATTGCGTGTATTGCGCATCGGCGATGATATCTACGCCAATGGTGAGAAAATTGACTCGCCGCATCGTCCTGCCCTTGAAGCCCTTGCCAGCCATATCGTACTGACGGCCGAGAATTTTGAGGATGCGCTGGAAGATCCATCCTTCCTTGCCATGCTGGCCGCATTGGTTAATAGCGGGTATTGGTTCTTCGAAGGATAATGTGTAATTGTGCCTGATGCGATGCTAACGCGTCTTATCAGGCCTACCCGAATGAAATATTCCAGGCCGGATGGCGAAGCGCCATCCGGCATCTACCGAGAAATTTACTGCTGCTTCGCGGTTAACTGCGCAATACGCACAATTACCTGCACCGCTTTTTCCATCCCTTCCAGGGTCACAAATTCATGTTTGCCATGATAGTTGTAGCCGCCGGTGAACAGATTAGGACACGGTAACCCCATAAACGACAGCTGCGCGCCGTCGGTTCCGCCACGAATAGGCTTCAGCACAGGTTCAATATCGCAATCACGCATCGCCTTCTGGGCAATATCCAGCACGTGCGGATGCTCAACCACTTTTTCGCGCATATTGTAGTAGCTGTCTTCGATCACCAGTTCGATATAGCAGTCCGGGTGTAACCCTTTGCCAACCTTCTTGGCGATATCCATGATCTTGCGTTTACGCGCCTCAAACTGCTTGCGGTCAAAATCCCGGATGATGTAGTGCATATCCGCCCGATCAACCGTCCCTTTCATGCTCGCGAGGTGATAAAAGCCTTCATAGCCTTCCGTCGTTTCCGGGCTTTCATCTGCCGGAACCTCAGCGTGAATACGCGCCGCCAGCGACAGCGCATTCACCATCACCCCTTTTGCGGTACCGGGATGCACATTGTTGCCGACAATTTTGATATTCACCGACGCGGCGTTGAAGTTTTCAAACTCCAGCTCCCCTACGCCACCGCCATCAACGGTATAGGCCCACTGCGCATCGAATGCCGCAACGTCAAAATGCTTCGCCCCTTTACCGACCTCTTCGTCCGGCGTAAAGGCCACGCGAATATCACCGTGCGGAATCTCTTTTTGGATTAGCACAGCCAGCGCGGTCATGATTTCTGCGATGCCCGCTTTATCATCGGCACCCAGCAATGTTTTGCCGTCTGTAGTGATTAGCGTCTGGCCCAAAAGCTGATGCAGTACCGGGAACATCACCGGCGACAGAACTTCATCGCCAATACCTAACGCGATATCGCCCCCGCGGTAGTTTTCAACAATTTGCGGATTAACGTTTTTACCACTGCAATCCGGTGAGGTATCCACATGGGAAATAAAACCGATAGCGGGAATATTGCCAGCAACGTTAGCAGGCAACGTTGCCATCAGCGTCCCCTTTTCGCTGAGTGAAATATTGACCAGCCCCATCTCTTCGAGCTGTTGTTTGAGCAGTTGTAATAACTTCCACTGTCCTTCGGTGCTGGGTACTTGCCGCACGCCCGATTTTGATTGGGTGTCCAGCGACACGTAGTGTAAAAAACGCTCAAGTAGTTTATCCATGCAGTCACCCTCACTTTTTGTGACAACATTATCAATAAGCAACAAAAGACAAATATTGCGTCAGGTCACTTTTATCCCCGCAAGTAAGAATATTTCGCCATGACATCCCCTCTGACTATAGGGCTAAGTCAGTAATTCGCAACAAGGATTGGCGATTACCATGGTTTGCCGTAGAATAACGGCCCTCATTAAGAGTCATCAAGGTGGTTAACCACAAACCCCGCATCGGTCAGCCATCCGTTGCGTTTACATGGGACAGAGTAAAAAATTGAATAAACAACCGCGTTCGCTTTCTCCACTGGTGCAATTAGCGGGAATTCGCAAAAGTTTCGATGGCAAAGAGGTGATTTCCAGCCTGGATTTGACCATTAAAAACGGCGAGTTTCTCACGCTGCTCGGCCCCTCTGGCTGCGGTAAAACAACCGTTCTTCGCCTGATTGCCGGTCTGGAAACGGTTGATTCCGGTCATATCATATTGGACAACCAGGACATCACTCACGTTCCGGCGGAAAATCGCTACGTGAACACCGTCTTCCAAAGCTATGCGTTATTTCCCCACATGACCGTGTTTGAAAATGTGGCCTTCGGTTTACGCATGCAGAAAACACCCGCTGCTGATATCCCTCCTCGCGTTACCGAAGCCCTGCGCATGGTACAACTGGAAGAATTCGCCCAACGAAAGCCGCATCAACTTTCTGGTGGGCAGCAACAGCGCGTGGCGATTGCCCGTGCGGTGGTCAACAAACCTCGTTTGCTCCTGTTGGATGAATCCCTCTCTGCGCTGGACTACAAACTGCGCAAACAGATGCAGAACGAACTGAAAGCGCTGCAACGTAAGCTTGGTATCACTTTTGTTTTTGTCACGCACGACCAGGAAGAAGCGCTGACCATGTCAGACCGTATCGTGGTGATGCGCGATGGCAAGATTGAGCAAGATGGTACGCCGCGCGAAATCTACGAAGAGCCGAAAAATCTGTTTGTCGCCGGGTTTATCGGCGAGATTAATATGTTTAACGCGACGGTCATTGAGCGTCTGGACGATCAGCGCGTTCGTGCTAATGTGGAAGGTCGCGAATGCAACATTTACGTCAACTTCGCGGTGGTGCCTGGACAAAAACTGCACGTATTATTACGCCCGGAAGATCTGCGCGTTGATGAGATCAACGACGATAATCATATTGAAGGTCTTATCGGCTATGTGCGTGAACGCAACTACAAAGGCATGACGCTGGAGTCGGTTGTGGAACTGGAAAATGGCAAGATGGTGATGGTCAGTGAATTCTTCAATGAAGACGACCCTGACTTCGACCACTCGCTCGACCAGAAAATGGCGATTAACTGGGTAGAAAGCTGGGAGGTCGTACTGGCTGATGAAGAACACAAGTAAATTCCAGAGTGTGGTGATCGTCACCATTGTCGGTTGGCTTGTGTTATTTGTCTTTCTGCCCAACCTGATGATCATCGGCACCAGCTTTTTGACCCGTGACGACGCTAATTTCGTCAAAATGGTCTTTACGCTGGAAAACTATACTCGCCTGCTGGATCCGCTCTATTTTGAGGTACTGGTTCACTCCCTCAATATGGCGTTGATTGCCACGCTCGCCTGTCTGGTACTGGGCTATCCGTTTGCCTGGTTTTTGGTAAAGCTGCCGGAAAAAGTGCGCCCGCTGCTGCTGTTCCTGCTGATTGTTCCGTTCTGGACCAACTCGCTTATTCGCATTTACGGACTCAAAATTTTCCTCAGCACCAAGGGCTATCTCAACGAATTTCTGTTGTGGATCGGCATTATTGATACCCCCATTCGCATCATGTTTACCCCCAGCGCGGTGATCATCGGCCTGGTGTACATCCTGCTACCGTTTATGGTGATGCCGCTCTATTCCAGCATTGAGAAACTCGACAAACCGCTGCTGGAAGCCGCACGCGATTTAGGCGCCAGCAAACTTCAGACCTTTACCCGCATCATTATTCCGCTGACGATGCCGGGAATTATCGCTGGATGTCTGCTGGTTATGCTGCCGGCAATGGGGCTGTTTTACGTTTCCGATTTAATGGGTGGGGCGAAAAACCTGTTAATTGGTAACGTGATTAAAGTGCAGTTCCTGAACATTCGCGACTGGCCGTTTGGCGCAGCTACCAGCATAACGCTGACTATCGTGATGGGGCTGATGCTGCTGGTTTACTGGCGCGCCTCCCGCTTGCTGAACAAGAAGGTTAGCGACATAGACAGTTAGTTTATATTATTCAATAGGTTAACTTGCTTTTTGGCATGCTTTTTACCTACAAGTAAACTGCATGCCAAACTCTGTAAAATCATGTAGTTGCACATGAGTTTTGGAGAATAATTTTTCGCTAATTATCCTGCTGATGATATTTGCCTACGATGGCATCTGCGGATTCTCACATCACCAGTCATCAAACTCCGCTTTCCTGGCATCATTAATGATGTACGTGATCACTCCGAATATTGCGTGTGAAGAATTGTAGCCATCACCATCTTCTGGCAGAGCTTCCGGTCCCCGGATTAATCAGATGTGGTTGAGGATGTGTTCGGTAACGCTTGCTCCTGAATTCCCCGTCGATCGGGCATGTCAGCAGTGAACCTTCGCAGGAAAATACATTTTAACACTCATTGACATCATTAATTAATTTTGTCAATTTATCAATAGAGAGTGGCTTCGAGTAATACCAGCCTTGGACACAGCACTCAGGGAACATTTCAGTTAAATATTTCACCTGAGTTGAAGTCTCGACACCTTCGAAAACGACTTTGTGAGTTATATCTTTAAAAATCTCCATCAATCCTGATAAGACATTGTTATTTACAGAGAGTTCACCAATAGAATCCGTAATTGACTTATCAATTTTAACCTCATCTATTTGTAAATTTGATAACCAGTTTAAATTTGAATAGCCAGTACCGAAATCATCAATAGCTATTGATATACCCTTATTATTAAATAAAGAAATTACCTTTTGGAGAGAATTTATTTCCGCACTCTGCCTCTCTGTTAACTCCATCATTATCATACCAGGTTTTATATTTAATTCATCAATCATCTGAAACACTTTGCTTTGAAATGATTCCGACAGAAGGTCTTGAGAACTAACATTAATGCTTATAATAATATTAAATTCCTCAGAAATAGACATGGTTTCTTTTACTACCCTTCGAAATACAAAATCACTTATTTCATGGGTTAAATCATGCTTCTCTGCAATAGGGATAAAAATATCAGGGGGGATACTACCAATATCATAATCATCCCATCTAATTAGTGCTTCCACACCAATAATCTTTCCGGTTTTTATTTTATAAATAGGTTGATACACAAGATATAATGATTCACTTTTTATGGCATTTTTTAATCTTGAAACTAATGATTGCTTGCGTGCAACTCTTTGATTATACCTCCCCCCCAGAAGAACACCGGTTACAATAGATGTAAAGGCAATCAATAACATCATTAACCAACTATCGAAACTCATCCACGGAAATTTAACTCCCCCCATGACACAGATATTATTATTTTTATTACAGCTTTGCGTGGTAATAAGTCCTAGTTGGTAGGATTTATCATGCTGAGCCTCTTCAAGAAGATCAACCTGCTCACCAAATTTGAACAAATGAAGCGAATGATCTCTGTCACCTACAATTGCAGAAAACCCCTTCTCTTCATGGTCTGTAACAAATCTATTAAATGCAAATGGTGAAATCGTTATAGCTAATTTTTGATTGCTTAGCAAATCAGCTTTTACATTATTTTCCAGTAACACACCAAAAAACCAAGTTACATTGTCCTTTTCAACTTTTCTATCATAGATATTGAGAAGCAATGGCGCTGGCAACACTCCCCATAAAGCACTACATATGACTGCACCATTTGAAATCAATGATATATCTTTTATAAGAGCATATGGCCATAAGGCCACTCTTAGAGCATGAAGTTGTAGTTCACTACAAGGACTATAAGCATTAAATATTTCATAATTATCATTTATTTTATCAATTTGTTGAATGAGACTAACGCTTCTATTCAAAACTCGTTCTGTATATGATGCAATCTTCTCCTTGTATATATAATACATTGAAATCTCAGATAATGAGAAAAAAATAAAAAATGAAAACGTGATTGATATCACATAAGGCTTGATTTGTTTTAAATTGTGGTTATTCTTCACACCGACCTCTTTATATGCCTGACCCTATGTGACAACATACATTCTACTATCTGTCGTGAAACAAATACATACAGTTGAAACAGATTATCGGCTAAAACAATTATTTCTTTATGTTTTTTATTAGAAAAAAACATTATAAAATAACGTAAAACCATATCCAAGTTAGATTTATGTTTGCATTTTAACCAAATAAGTGGCATTTCATCTTATATTTATATGTCTAATGTAAAAGATGTAATTCTAAGGGACATAAGTGTGAAACTGCCCCCTTTCCCGATACTGGTACTTGGATTAAACCGATGATGGTACTGCCGGTGATCAACACAGACGCCAGCAAGCATGAGAAAGAACAGATAAGCCGTACTGTTCAGGAAATGTTTGAAGAGGCAGACACATGGATAGTAAGTGAGTAACGTGTTTACAGCATATCCTTGTATGCATTTTCTTACTTAAGCCCAATCAAAATTAATAACATTAGGTATAATTAGAATTTCATTAATTATACCTAATGTGCATTTTAACGGAGCGGCAGTAAACAGTAATACCATAACGTAATTATTTCAGCTCTACTTAACAAAGTATAAAAACCCAGCATGTTACTTTGGAGGTTGTTACAGACACCTTGCAACTTATTTGCTATCCTCCCTCGAATGGCTATAACGCTGGACTGAATCGCCACGGGTTTAACAGACAC
>NZ_SZWZ01000049.1:0-6967 GCF_005281025.1 Citrobacter sp. wls714
CCTGCCCCTGTCGCCGATGCGACGGGGATTTCTTTTATTTGTTTTCCCATTATGAGGAGTCTGCTTATGACCCGTCTGGCTTCGCGCTTTGGCGCAGCAAACCTTATCCGTCGCGACCGTCCGTTAACCCGTGAAGAGCTGTTTCGCGTAGTGCCCAGTGTATTCAGTGAGGACAAACACGAGTCCCGTAGTGAGCGTTATACCTATATACCCACCATCTCCCTGCTCGACAGCCTACAGCGAGAAGGCTTCCAGCCATTCTTTGCCTGTCAGACCCGCGTGCGTGACCCGGGTCGTCGTGAACATACAAAGCATATGCTGCGCCTTCGTCGGGAGGGGCAGATTACCGGTAAGCAGGTGCCGGAAATCATTTTGCTGAATTCACATGATGGCACCAGTTCGTACCAGATGTTGCCGGGACTATTTCGCGCAGTTTGTCAGAACGGGCTCGTCTGTGGTGAGTCGTTTGGCGAGGTGCGGGTGCCGCACAAGGGGGACGTGGTGAGTCAGGTAATTGAAGGCGCGTATGAGGTACTGGGCATTTTTGACCGTGTGGAGGAGAAGCGGGATGCGATGCAGTCGTTGCTGTTGCAGCCTCCTGCGCAACAGGCACTGGCACAGGCTGCACTGACGTACCGGTTCGGGGAGGACCACCAGCCGGTTGCGCCGTCACAGGTGCTCTCCCCGCGCCGCTGGCAGGATGAGAGTAACGACCTGTGGACCACGTACCAGCGTATTCAGGAGAACCTGATTAAGGGCGGGCTCAGTGGTCGTAGCGCAAAAGGCGGGCGCACGCATACCCGTGCCGTGCGGGGCATAGACGGTGATGTGAAGCTTAACCGGGCACTGTGGGTGATGGCGGAAGCGATGCTCAGTGGTTTTCGGCCTGCGTGAGTTCACACTTTGCATCAGATAACGTTACGGCGGTGTTAATAAATGACACTCCCTGTCATTTTTGGTGGGAATTTTTGCCGAGTATTTCACCGAAAAATGGCGCAGGCCTGACAGATTCAGGCTTCAGGCCTCCCTCAAAATAGCGGCTCCAACAGACATATCCTGACAACCCCCTCCTTTAGAATCTCATGTCTTTCAACCGGTTAACCTGCACGGAGGAACCATCATGCCACCGACAGAGCGTCGCTACGACAGACTGGCGGTCAGGCTGTCGTTGATTATCAGCCGCCTCGTAGCGGGTGAAACGCTGGATATGCAAAAGCTCGCGACCGAGTTTGACGTGTCAGTCCGCACCCTCTACAGAGACTTTCGTGAACGGCTGATTTATCTGGATCTCGAATGCCATCAGGGCTGCTATCGCCTACGGACAGGGGCCGGGCCGCAGGGCGAGCTGGATGTCCTGACGTTTGCCCACCGTACCGGCATCGCCGGCCTCTTTCCGGGGCTGGACCGTCGGCTGGTGAGCCTGCTGCTGAACTGCGAGGGTGCCCCCTGCCTGACCGGAGATGCGGTTTCTGTGGGCTCACCTGCGACCCAGCTGTCCTTTTACCGGCTGGTACAGGCTATTACCACCTGCCAGCGCGTCATGTTGCTGACTGACGGAAATCGTTGCGAAAGACTGGCCCCTTACAGGCTGATTGCCCAGCAGAGCCACTGGTACTTGGTTGCGGAGCATCACGACCGTCCGGTGGTGTTTTCGCTCAGTGATATTCACCTTGTGCAGCCCCTCACTGAGAGTTTTAAACGCAACGAGCGCTTTTACCGACTGACAGAAGATTTAAGTTTTATCCGAGCACTGCCGCATTTTCAGTTTATTCAACAGGCAATCACCAACATAACTACAACCTAAAGGAAATCAGCTTCTTGCCGATACCCTTTTAGGGGAAATTCTACACACAACAAGGTATTTATGATGAAGCGAAACCTGAACACCAGCTACCGGCTGGTATGGAACGAAGTTTTGGGAGCATTTGTTGTTGTCTCAGAATTGGCAAAAGCAAAAGGAAAGCGCAGCACTGCTGTTCTCGCGCTGGCAGTTGCCGGACTGGTGGCAAGCCCTGCGGCACTGGCTGATGATGCGCCGGGAAACACCCGTACGGTAGCGGCCGGTGAGGTAGTCAATGGTGCGGTGATCGGCAATCACGACTCACAGATCGTTTTCGGTAAGACAAACAACACAGTCATCAACACAGGCCTGGAGTTCGGTGCTGATAATGATGACAACAGCGGTGGTCAGTGGGTACAGACGGGGGGCGTGGCAAACCAGACCACCATTAATAATAGCGGGCTGCAGGGTGTACTGGCTGGCGGCAGCGCCACAGACACCACAGTCAACAGCGGTGGTGGTCAGAGCGTGCATGGTCAAGCTTCAGATACCACGCTTGACGGTGGTACACAGTGGGTACACAGCGGCGGTATTACCTCCGGCACGATCATTAATAAAGACGGGGCTCAGCTGGTAAAAGCTGGAGCGCAGGCTACCGGTAGTGTGGTGAATACCGGAGCACAGGGTGGTCCCGATGCAGAGAACAACGACGGGCAGTGGGTTGCCGGTACCGCAACTGATACCACCATTAATAACGATGGTCGTCAGATTATTGCCGCTGGTGGCCTCGCTACCAGCACAGTGATTAAAGCGGACGGCGACCAGAGTGTGCACGGTTCGGCAATTAATACCCTGCTGGAAGGTGGCTTCCAGTACGTTCATGAAGGTGCCAGCGCCGAAGGTACAGTGATTAGCCAGAACGGCTGGCAGGTGGTGAAGAACGGAGCGACGGCAACGGATACCACTATCCTTAATGGTACTGGCACCGAGGTGGCAAACGGCAACAGCGCATCCTCGCAGAGTGTGCAGGCTGGTGGCTCTGCCCTGAACACCACTATCGGTGATGATTCACCCTCCGGCGAATTGCTGACCGACCTGTCGTATCAGATGGTGGATGGTGGACGTGCGGAAAATACCACCATCAATAATGGCGGGGTACAGTCGGTTTTTGCCGGTGGTACAGCTATCGGCTCGGTCGTGAATCGTGGTGGTCGGCTGGAAGTGTCCATCTGGCAGGATGAACCTGTTGCCGGGAAAACGGCAGTGGCCGGGTCGGCGAATAACGTCACAGTGGAAGCGGATGGCATATTGTCGGTGGATGCGGGCACTTCCGCGACGGATGTGGTCATCAAACAGGGCGGTGCATTATGGGCGACCACCGATTCCACGGTTACCGGGACGAACAGTCTTGGGGATTTCTTCATTGATGGCACCACGCATATCGCTACCAATGTCCTGCTGGAAAACGGCGGGCGTCTTGATGTACTAGGCAATGGCATCGCCGATACCACTACGGTTAATCAGGGCAGTATTCTGGCCGTCGCGACCGGTGGTAAGGCGCAGAACATCGTAATGCATGACGGCGGTGTGCTGATTGCCGATACCGGTGCAACGGTCAGCGGTACGAACACCACCGGCGCATTCGGCATTGACGGCGCAACCGGTAAGGCCAGCAACCTGCGTCTTGATAACGGCAGTCAGTTCACGGTACTGGGTAACGGCAGTGCGGATAACACCACAGTGGGTGCAGGCAGTACACTGAATGTGGCCCAAGGTGGCACGCTTACTGGTACCACCACATTTGGCGACGGTGCATCGCTGACAGGGAGTGCCACCAATAGCGGACAACTGCACTTCAGCAACGGTAACGCAGCCATCAGCGGTTCGGTAAGTGGTGACGGGCAATTACTCAAAGAGGGTAACGGTACCCTGACGGTCAGCAATGGCACGTTGTCTCAGTCACAGGTAACCCTGAATCAGGGAACGCTGGCGCTGAACAATGCGATCATCAACAGCGATATCATCGCACAGTCTGGTACCCAAGTGCGCCTGACTGGCAACTCGGTGATGAACGGCGCGATTGACCCGACTGACGTCACCCTCGACAGCGCTGCCAGCTGGAATATTCAGCGTGGGGCGGCAGTGAAATCGGTGCTCGATAACCTCGATAACGCCGGAACCATCAGTTTTACTCCAGCCACCGGTAGTCAATTTGTCCCGGAAACACTGACGGTCACCAATCTGACGGGCCGTAACGGCACCATCAACATGTCGATTCGTCTTGATGACCCGGCCTTCCCGACCGATATGCTGGTCATTGACGGCGGACAGGCAACCGGCAAAACTTGGCTGAACTTCACCCATACCGGTGATGCAGGGCTGGGCCTAGCAACAACCGGCAACGGCATCAAAGTGGTGGATGCGATTAACGGAGCCACCACTGAAGCCGGAGCCTTTGCGCTGGGCCGCAAATTGCAGGCCGGGGCGTACAACTACACCCTGAGCCACGGCAGTGCCGATGAAAACTGGTACCTCACCAGTGAAGCGGGTTACCGTGCCGAAGTGGCGCTGTACGCCTCTTTGTTTGCGCAGAGTATGGATTACGACCGTGCATTGGCGGGAACATACAGTCAGCGCAGCAGCGCCGTGAACGACCAAGGGATCTGGGGACGTATTCAGGGCGGGCATACCGGGCGTGATGGTAACGGCGGCATTGCACAGGGCGACACCCCGGAAAGCAGCGGCAGCTACGGTTTTATGCAGCTTGGTGGTGACTTGTTCAAGCATGATACCGGTACACTTTCCCTAACCACTGGTCTGTATGGCGCAGTAGGCCAATCGTCGGTGGATGTGAAAAACGACGATCGCTCTGCAGCAGGCAGCGTGCGTGACACGGTGTACAGCATCGGCGGCTATCTGACAGCAGTTCATGATGCCAGTGGATTGTGGGCAGATATCGTGGCACAAGGCTCCCGTCACAGCCTGAAAGCCAACTCTTCGGATAACCGTTTTGATACTGACGGCACTGGCTGGCTGGCCTCTGTGGAAACCGGTCTACCGTTTAACATCAGTCAGGGATTGGTGCTGGAGCCACAACTGCAGTACATCTGGCAAGGACTGTCTCTGGATGATGGGCATGACAACGGCGGTTACGTGAACTTTGGTGACGGCAGTGCGCAGCATGTCCGCGCCGGTATCCGTTTTGGCAGTTCGTCTGAAATGGACTTCGGTCAGGGTACCTCTGCGGTCACAGGGTTTGCTGACAGCATGAAGCGCAGCGCAAGTGAGCTTCCGGTGAACTGGTGGGTACGTCCGTCGGTCATCCGCACGTTCAGTTCCGATGGCGATATGAGCATGGGCACGGCGACTGCAGGCAGCAATGTCAGCTTCACCCCGTCTCAGAAAGGCACGTCGCTTGACCTGCAGGCGGGTATTGACGCACGAGTACGGCAGAATGTCACACTGGGCGTGCAGGGCGGTTATACCCGCAGCGTCAGCGGTAACAGCGTTGACGGTTACAACGGTCAGGCCACACTGAAAGTCACCTTCTGATAATCCTGCCACTCTAACCAGAGTGGTATCAGTAGTCCTCACAGCCCCTGTTGCTCTGGCAACAGGGGCTTTTTGCATTTAAGGAGGCATATGCCTGAATCTCACTTACTGCCACCGGGACCCTTCACCCGAAGACATGCGCAAGCGGTCACTACCACGTACAGCAATATCACCCTCGAAGACGACCAGGGCAGTCACTTCCGCCTTGTGGTTCGTGACACTGAAGGCCGGATGGTCTGGCGGGCATGGAACTTTGAACCCGATGCCGCTGAAAGTCTTAACCGCTACATCCGCACCTCTGGCATCCGTACAGGCACCTCCACCCGCTGACCGCGAAGCATTTACCCGCACATTTCACCTCCCCGAACACGCTTTATTCCCCCATTTGCCAGCCATCGCCGCTGGCGTTTTTTATTAACGGAGACATGCCCATGACAACACAGACGCAGTACGACCTCGCACCCGCTAACCAACCCGAATTTGAACTGACCGTCACGCCGGTCCCCGATGAACAGCGTATCGATTTCTGGCCACAGTACTTTGGCGCTATCCCGCAGTGGCTACTCCTGGAGCCGCATATCTTCGCCTGGATGGACCGCTTCTGTGAGGGCTACAGCGGTGGTATCTGGTCGTTCTACACCCTCAGCAATGGCGGCGCATTTATGTCCCCCGAGCCTGACAACGATGAGACATGGCGTCTGTTTAACTGCCTGAACGGTAACGATGCCCAAATGAGTGCAGAAGCAGCAGGTATTGCTGTCTGCCTGATTGCGTATAGCCACCATGCCTGCCGTACAGAATGTGACGCGATGACCGCACACTATTACCGCCTGCGGGAGTATGCCATGCAACATCCAGAGGCCCACGCCATTCTGCGTATTATCGACTGACCGAAGGAGCAACAGATGAAACAGCTTTCCTTTTTACCCGGCGAGATGACGCCACAGGACCGGCGTCTCATTCAGCGGGCGCTGAGGATTCTTGACCGGCATCTGCATGAGCCCGGGGTGGCCTTCACCTCCACTCACGCCGTCCGGGAGTGGCTGCGACTGCATATGGCCGCGCTTGAGCGGGAAGAGTTCCGGGTATTGTATCTGGACAACCAGAATCAACTGATTGCCCATGAGACGCTCTTTACCGGCACGATTAACCGCACCGAGGTGCATCCCCGGGAGGTGGTCAAACGTGCTCTGCACTTCAACGCGGCGGCGGTGATACTCGCGCATAACCATCCTTCCGGCGAGACGACACCTAGCCAGGCCGACAAAACCCTCACGCAGCGACTGGTTCAGGTGCTTCAGCTGGTGGATATCCGTGTCCCTGACCATCTGATTGTCGGTGGCAGGCAAATCTATTCGTTCGCAGAACACGGTCTGTTGTGAGGTATGACATGAAAATTATCAGTAAACGCCGGGCAATGACGATATACCGCCAGCATCCTGAGTCCCGAATCTTTCGCTACTGCACAGGAAAATATCAGTGGCACGGTAGCGTCTGCCATTACACCGGCAGGGACGTTCCGGATATCACAGGAGTCCTGGCTGTGTACGCCGAACGCCGCCAGGACCGCAACGGGCCTTATGCCTGCCTGATGAGCATCACCCTAAACTGACAATAAAAGGAGAGCCGCCATGA
>NZ_SZWZ01000095.1:0-268534 GCF_005281025.1 Citrobacter sp. wls714
AGTGTCTAGATTATCTGTGGCGATTCAACATAATTTAATATTCCCAACGCGTTGGTTTTGATATGCGGGAATATTACCTGTGTATATTCCTATTTTTCCTGTTGTGGCCCCTGACATGGCGATCAGCAAATCGCCCTTTTCGATAGTAAAACCTTCAGCGCCCTGAAGAACATGGACCGCAGAACTATCGGTGGCACATGTACCGTCTAAGTCAGAAATTCTAATTACTGGGTATGAATGGGCCCCAGGAGTGACATATTCAGTACTTTTAAATGCAAAACCATTTTTAAGATATAGATAGTCGCCAAGAACGGCTTGTACCCACCCTTCCGGCAGTTTCCCCCCACTCATGCCTTCACCTCACCAAACGCTTCATTCAGCAACTGACGCTGCGCATCCGCCTCATCGCCCGCGCCCAGCTCGCGCATCAATGCATCCAGCTCGCCCAGCGCCTGCACCAGCTCGCCCATCGCCTCTGCCGCCAGCACGTCCGGTTCCGGCAGGCTGTCGGCGTCGATGCTGTCCTTATCCTTCAGCCAGGAGATATCCAGCGAATCGGATTTTGCGCTGCGGATCCACTCGCGGCTGAACTTACGCCAGCGGCTGGTGGCTTGGTGCTGGTCGGTGTTTTTGTTCTCTTCGCTGTCAGCAACTTCCGTCTCTTCAGCGTTAAAGCTCCACTCACCCTCGGTACGCGGGCTTAAGCCGTGCGGATCTTCGCCGTAGACGGTTTCAAACGGCTGCAGGTGCTGTTCGGTAAACGGCGTGCGCTTGCCGAAGCTCGGCATATTGGTCCGCAGGTCATACACCCACACGTCGTCGGTGCAGTTTTTATCCTGATTCGGATTGGCTACCGTGCCTTTGGTAAAGAACAGCACGTTGGTTTTGACGCCCTGAGCGTAAAAGATGCCGGTCGGCAGACGCAGGATGGTGTGCAGATGGCATTTGTCCATCAGGTCGCGACGAATATCCGTGCCCTTACCACCTTCAAACAGGACATTATCCGGCACGACTACCGCCGCACGGCCGCCGGGGCGCAGTGTTTCGATAATATGCTGCATAAAGCACAGTTGTTTGTTGCTGGTGGGGTGCACGAAGGTGCGGGTAATGTTGGTGCCCGCGGCGCTGCCAAACGGTGGGTTGGTGGCGACGATATCGGCCTGCGGTAAATTCTCGCCGTCGCTGCCCAGCGTGTTGCCCAGACGGATGGCGCCGCCGTGGTCGAGGTTGCCTTCAATATCGTGCAGCAGACAGTTCATCAGCGCCAGACGACGGGTGCCGGGCACCAGTTCGAGGCCGATAAACGCGCGGTGGATCTGGAAATCTTGGGTGTCGCCATCAAGGTCATCCAGATCGTTAGTCTGTGATTTCACGTAACGGTCGGCTTCAATCAAAAAGCCTGCGGTCCCGGCGGCCGGATCCTGCACCACTTCACGCGGCTGCGGCTTCAGCAGATGGATAATGCTTTTGATCAGCGGACGCGGGGTGAAGTACTGACCCGCGCCGGATTTGGTTTCGTTGGCGTTCTTTTGCAGCAGCCCTTCGTACATATCGCCGAAATCGTCGCGGGACTTCCCGTGATTGCCATTGTACCAGTCCAGCGCGTCCATATAGCTGACCAGCTCAGTCAGTTGTTTGGGTTGCTCAATGGTGGTGCTGACATTATGGAATACCGCCTGCACTAGCTTTTTCTCATCAGAACCTAACTGAACCAGCAGGTTACGGTAGAACTGCATCTGATCCTGGCCAATGCGCGATTTCAGGTCATCCCAGCGGTAGCCTTCCGGCAGGTAGTCCGCTTCCTGACCGGTCTCTTTGCACATTTTCAAAAACAGAAGCGAGGCGAGTTCATTGACGTAGTTTTGATAGGAGACGCCGCCGTCGCGCAGGTTGTCGCACAATTTCCACAGCTTGGCGACCAGATCGTTATTGTTCATTGAAGATCCCATGTAAAACAGCGGCCCTTATCGGGGCCGCAGAAGAAGAAATTGTTGGGTAATATACACAAAATCATTCAAGTTGCATCAAGGCGGCAAGGGAATGAATCCCCAGGAGCGTACATAAGTACGTGACTGGGGTGAATGAGCGCAACCAACGCGGAGGCAGCTTGAAGGATGAAGTGTATACGCGTCAGGCGAGCTCGTCCCAGATATAATCGCTGAACTTATCCAGCACGCTGTCGAGGTCGTCGTCAAAGGCACGCTGTAACATTGGCTTACCGCCGCGACGATGGAAATTGCCGGTTTTGAAAACGTCATCGTCGAGCACCACTTTCTCTTTTAGCGCCTGTGCTAAACGGTCGAGCCAGCTTATCTGCTCGTCGCTCCAATCGTTCTCGCCCTTGATACGCGTCAGTGCGTGGTCGACACGCTCGTCGAACGGTTTGAGCGCATCGCCCACCGCCGCACGACGGATATGGCCAATTAGCCTGGCGGCGATATCCTGATTGCGCGTCGCTTTCCACGCGCTGCGCAGGGACGACTCTTCAAAATGCTGGCGGTCAAACCACTCCTGCAATTCCACCAACCCTTTACGGGTGAGGTCGCGCGGGCGATTGATCACCGCCTGCAGCGCCGGCTGGGCGTTAGGAGCATGCTGCACCAGCGCATCGAACGCTTCGAGGAAATCCTGCGGTGTGTCGTAATCGCCGTACAGCGATTTGACGCTCACCACCTCATCGTCGATATCGAGAAAAATAGGGGCCTCGCGCAGGGCGTTGATATCGGTTTTCAGCCTTTCGAGGCGGGCGATTAAGCCGGGGAGCTTATTGAAAATCTCGGCGCTCCAGTGCGGCCCTTTTTCCCGCAGGCGTGAAGCCAGACTGCCGAAGTTAACGCCAGCGGCATCCAGGCACAGTTCGTCCAGACGGCGGACCTGCTTATCCACCGTTTCGCTGCGATCGCGGTTAAAGGTGGCAAGACCGATAATCCGCTGCAGCTTGGCGACCAGCTGCTCATGACTGTGCTCGGCAAAGCTGCGGCCATCCGCTTCGATGGTTTTGTAGGTTTCTGAGTCGGTAATTTCGTTGACCAGCGTTTGCAGTTCCACCTGCGGACGCACAACCACCGGGCGCATGGTGTCGACGCTTTCCAGCGAGCTGTAGATATCCACGCAGTCGAAAATCTTAAAGCTGGTTTTGCCCACCGACGGGCACAGACGTGTGGCGCGCCCCTTCATTTGCTCGTAGAGAATGCGGCTTTTGACTTTGCGCAGAAACACGATATTGCAGATAGACGGGATATCCACGCCGGTGGTCAGCAGGTCGACGGTGACCACGATATTGGGCAGCCGCTCTTTGTTGAAGCGGACGATCATGCTTTGCACTTTCTTCGCGTCTTTATCGGCATCACCGGTGATCTTGATGATCGCGTCGTGCTCCAGCTGCGGGTACTTTTTCTTAAACGCGGTACGCAGCTCATCAACCACCATGTCGGCATGGGCGTTGGTGACGCAGAACACCAGCGTTTTTTGCTGCCCGGTGGGATCCAGATATTTGGTGAGCTCGCCGCATACCGCGCGGTTAAACGCCGGGATCACCAGGCCACGGTTAAAGTCGGCGACCTCAAAATCCTGATCGTCGGCCAGCGTGTCGTTGATCAGCTCGCCCTGTGGGTTCAGGCGTTCCACCTGTTCACCTTCGGATAGATAGACGCCATCCTGCGCGTTGCGGGTGACGATCTGAATAGGCGGATCTTGGTCAATCAGGTAGCCGTCGATCACCGCCGTACGGTAGGTATAGCGGTAAACCGGTTCACCGAAAATATCGACCGTGTGCAGCGCTGGCGTAGCGGTCAGAGCAATTTTTACTGCATCGAAGTGATCGAGAATGCGACGGTAGGCGGAAACGTAATCCAGCTGGCTGCGGAACTGCAGCTCGCCTTCGGTCTGCTCTTTGTCGAGAATGTAGCCGCGGTGCGCTTCATCGACGACGATACAGTCGTAGCGACCGACCGGCATCGGTTCATCAGATTGCAGCGTGCGCTTGACCAGGGACTGCACCGTGGCGACGTGAATTTTGGTGCTGTCTTCCGGGAATTTGTCGGTCAATCCTTTGATATCAAAAATGCTGTTAAAAGTGTCGCCGTTAATTCGTGTGTCTTCAAACGACCCCAGCGCCTGTTCGCCAAGCGAGCGACGGTCGACCAGGAACAGAACGCGTTTGAAACGCTGCGATTGGATCAGGCGGAACATCAGGGCGATGGCGGTACGGGTTTTACCGGTACCGGTCGCCATCGCCAGCAGGATCTCTTGCTGGCCGTTAACGATAGCCTTTTCTACCGCACGGACGGCATCTTCCTGGTAATAGCGCAGGCCGAGTTCGCTCATGCCGGGATTTTCAGCAAACCACTGATTCTGCTTTTGCTGGTCGCTGCCCAGCATATCCAGCAGCTCTTCCGGGCGATGCCATTCCGGCAGCGCTTTTGACATGTTGGTGGTGTGGCGGATGTCGCGATACCAGATGCCGCTTTTGGTCTTCATCGCCGCGCGGTATTCACGCCCGTTGGTGGAGTAGCAGAAGGGGATTTTAAAGCGCTGTTTACCGCTGGTGTCCTGCCAGCTGATTTCATACTCCGGCACGGCTTCGTGTACTTCGTCGGGAGCGTAGTGCTCAAGTAGCGTGTCGCGTAAGAAGGCGTTATCGAAGTATTTGCTGTAGCGGTAAGATTCGTTGAGCTTGCTAGGCACATCGGTATTTTTGCGTTTTGCTTCAACGACGGCGATGGGCTTAAGGCCAACGAACAGCACGTAATCGGCAAAGCCTGTTTTACCCGTTTCATCTGTACCCGTCGGCCATTCGGCTATCGCTTTGTTGACACCGGGTTCCGGGCGAGCGCCTTTGGCAAAGCGCAGCGTTTTGCTATCGGCCTGCCAGCCCGCTTTACGCAACTGGGCGTCAATCAGGAAGCGACTCTCTTCTTCGCTGAGATTCAGCGTGCGCTTGATAGCCTGGGCGGTGATCTCTTTGTGGTAGGCTTTACGTTCCTGTTCGGTCTGTTTTGCTAACTCGGCATTTTTGGCAGCGAGCTGTGCTTCCAGGGCAGCCACGCGGGCTTTGGTCTGGGCTTCGGTTTCCTGTTGCTTACCTTCGAGAACGGCAATGTAGCCATTGAGTGCAATTAAGCGTTGCTGCTGAGCTTCCAGCTCTGCCTGGCTGTGTGCTTTTTCCTGTGTCTGCTGCTCCAGTTGCTGTTTGAGAGTGAGAACTTCGGCGTGGTAGCGCTCCTCGTCGTGCTCAGGCATCACAAACGTTGGCACCGGGAAATCGTAATCTTTGGTCACCAGCCGGTAGTACCAAACGGCAAGACGGAATCCGAGGCGCAGACACATCTGGGCATCATCGAGATCGTTATGGTATTCGTGAACGGCCTGATTGCCGATACGGCGCAGCTTATGGAAAACGGAAAGAATGCTATCGTCAATGAAGGCGATTTTGCCCAGCTCACGCAGCAGGTCGTGCTGGTTTTCGCAGGGAGGAATATCCAGTAATAACCCCAGGTGTTTGGCCGTCGCTTCGCCAAACATGCGCATTTTTACCAGTGTCGTATTCGGATCGTCGGGGTAGTTGTTTTCCGCCGCGCAGGCAATGGCGTAAGTGAAATCGTTCACGCCTTTCAGGAAATCGAAGTTGGATTTGTTCATGCACGTTCCGCGTTCCGGCCAGCCTTTGGAATGCTGACATATTAGGATAATCCGTTAAAGGATGAGGCATCAGTGCATGCTACCTCTCTCCAGTTGTACATTCAATCGTCAGAATTTAATGTAACTCACTATTTTGTAAGTATGTTCTCAACTTCCTGTACCACTTTTGTTCTGTTTTAATAGGCAGTTCTCACTCGTTCCTGTTTTTGTGCTTTCTTCATTAAGGCTTTCAATGCCTCAATAGTGAGTGAGGGTTTTTGTCTGTGGATCATGGCATGGCAATTGGGGCAGACAGGACGAAGGTCTTTTACAGGATCCAGTTTGTAGCGTTCTCCAATATCAGAAAGCGGTGTAATATGGTGGACGTGGATATAATCCTTCCCGGTTTCACCATACGTTTCCTCAAAATCCATATTGCACACGCTGCACTGACAGCCGTAATGATCTATGCATTTGTCTCTTGCCGTTTTACTACGTTCGTATTTGTTAACTTTGATTTGCTTTACGGCACCTTCGTAAAAGGTTTCCGGAACATCATCTGGGTAATCGATATTCAACCGAGTGGAAAGCGATTCTGCTTTTTTGATGCCATCAGGTGTGAGCTTCCAGACACCAAGGCCTGATTCTTTTGCATTGTGGAGGTACTTGTAGTCAACAAGTTTTTTCCTCGCCCATTGGACCATGTTGTTCCATTGAGGGCGATTAGTATCATCAGGGAGTAACATGTTCATTTCTTCGTTTGTAAGGCCGAACTCCTTGCCCAACGGCTCGTAACATGAGGAGGAACTTACTTCTCCCCCTCTGGTGTAAATATTTAAAAGCAGGGGGATTTCTATCTCTTTATAACTTGGAAACGACATGTTGATCACCATCAATGGATTAATATTTTTATGTCCTGAAAACTTCTTGTTGATGCCACTCAATAAATTTGTCTTGAGGATAGTCCTCTTTATTTTTTGGAAGATGAATCTGAACTCCTGAAAAGTCCCAAAATAGCCTGGAGACAATATTACTGCCATTTACTGCAGACGAAATTCGTACCCGCATACTCTCATCCAGCCCAATCGAACCTTTATCAAAGGCTTTATGGTGGATTGCGCACAGCGCCAGTCCGTTTGAAATCTCGCACGGGCCGCCGTGCTGTTTCCATTTAATATGGGCAGCTTCCAGGGCGACAGAGGTGCTGTCGTGGCGCATATTGAAGCCACAAATGGCGCACTCATAATTATAGGCACGCAGAACCTGCTGGCGGAACAACGGGTCCCGCTGTTTGCGGATTTGCAGGATATCAAATCCCAGTTCATCCGCGATCTCTTCCTGAATGCTTTCGGTGAAGTGCGCCTCAAGGATTTGCTGGGCCAGGGCATTAATGAGATTCTTGTTCTTTTTCAGCAGGGCAAAATGCTGTTCATCAAAGCCTCCGGCAACGTTATGCGTCACCAGTTCTCCGGCAGGGGGCTGTTTGCTGCAACCGGACGTTGAACAATGCTCGGCGTTTTGTAGCTCCCAGAACCCATCTCCCTGTAAGCGCCAGAAGGGCATATCCGGGCGGTACTGCGCGCGTTGTGGTCCAAATCGTTCCAGCAGGCTATGCAACGGGTCGCGAACTTCCGTACCGTAGTCAAACAGGCGACCGTGACCCTGCTGATAACCCGCCAGCACATGAAGCAGCAGCAGGGGCTTGTGCGGCGCGCGCTGCTCGCCTTTACGCCAGATGGTGATGTCGGCAATTGCCTGTTGCAGGGTTTTACTGGAACTCATTGATTTCATTATCAGGTAAATAATTGCGATGATGCTCGCAAAATATCACCTGATCAAGGGGGGATGAGACCGATACACTAGCTTCGGTATTATTCATCGTACTTACTCATTATCTTTCACACGCCTGAATATCCCCATGCTCCAGAAAACAACGCCTGTAGGCATCTGGCCAAAAATGCGATCTAACTCACTGAAGCAAATAGCAAACTCTGAAACAACACTGATTTGTACACTTTGCTTTACACTTTTAGTGATGTGAATCACAAATAGTTACCCGCGAAGTGATCCGACTCTCACAAAATGGGGTGTACTCATTCACCAATACAAAATGAGAACAGCCTGGAAAGTAAAGTTTTCAGTATTTCCGGTCGCAGATAACGCTCAACAGCGAACGACAAAACAACACGCAAAAAAAACTTGTTGAATATGAATAGTTAAAAAAATGACGTGTGATTTGCATCACTCACATTTACAGCTTTTTGAATTATTGCCAGTGATTAATGTTGCTCGGACTATTTCCATAATCAATTAAATCTTGCATAGTGCCTGCACATTATTTCACCCCCTGACGCAGGAGGCGAATAGTTATATTTCATCAGACTTTATTGATGGACCAGGTATGCATTACTTCACATTAATACGTACATGACCACTGTTACTGGAGAAACAAAATGAATTATCCGGCAGAACCCTTCCGTATTAAAAGCGTTGAAACTGTATCTATGATCCCGCGTGATGAACGCCTTAAGAAAATGCAGGAAGCGGGTTACAATACTTTCCTGTTAAATTCGAAAGATATTTATATTGACCTACTGACCGACAGTGGCACCAACGCAATGAGCGACAAGCAGTGGGCCGGAATGATGATGGGTGATGAAGCGTACGCGGGCAGCGAAAACTTCTATCATCTGGAAAGAACCGTGCAGGAACTGTTCGGTTTTAAACATATTGTTCCGACTCACCAGGGACGCGGCGCAGAAAACCTGTTATCGCAGCTGGCTATTAAACCTGGGCAATATGTTGCCGGGAATATGTATTTCACCACTACCCGTTATCACCAGGAAAAAAATGGCGCGGTGTTTGTTGATATTGTTCGTGACGAAGCGCACGATGCCGGTCTGAATATTGCGTTTAAAGGTGATATCGATCTTAAAAAATTACAAAAGCTGATTGACGAAAAAGGTGCCGAGAATATTGCCTATATCTGCCTGGCGGTGACGGTTAACCTCGCGGGCGGGCAGCCGGTATCGATGGCAAACATGCGTGCGGTACGTGAACTGACAAAAGCACACGGCATTAAAGTATTCTACGACGCTACCCGCTGCGTAGAAAACGCCTACTTTATCAAAGAGCAAGAGCAGGGCTTTGAGAACAAGAGCATTGCAGAGATCGTGCATGAGATGTTCAGCTACGCCGACGGTTGTACCATGAGTGGTAAAAAAGACTGTCTGGTGAATATCGGCGGTTTCCTGTGCATGAATGATGACGAAATGTTCTCTGCTGCCAAAGAGTTAGTCGTGGTCTACGAAGGGATGCCATCCTACGGCGGCCTGGCCGGACGCGACATGGAAGCCATGGCGATTGGCCTGCGCGAAGCCATGCAGTATGAGTACATTGAGCACCGCGTGAAGCAGGTTCGCTACCTGGGCGACAAGCTGAAAGCTGCTGGCGTACCGATTGTTGAACCGGTGGGTGGTCACGCGGTATTCCTCGATGCGCGTCGCTTCTGCGAGCACCTGACGCAGGACGAGTTCCCGGCACAAAGCCTGGCTGCCAGCATCTATGTGGAAACTGGTGTACGTAGTATGGAGCGCGGTATTATCTCTGCGGGCCGTAATAACGTGACCGGCGAACACCACAGACCGAAACTGGAAACCGTGCGTCTGACGATTCCACGCCGCGTTTATACCTACGCGCATATGGATGTCGTGGCTGACGGTATTATTAAACTTTACCAGCACAAAGAAGATATTCGCGGGCTGAAGTTTATTTATGAGCCGAAGCAGTTGCGTTTCTTTACTGCACGCTTTGACTATATCTAAACAATAATTATGGCCCCATCTCAGGATGGGGCTTTTTTGTATTTCTTTTCCATGAACAGGAAGCCTTTGCGGTGCCCGTTACCGTGACATAACTAAAAAAAGTAAACCCTGACTCCGACATTTTTATTATCCGCATGATGTACAAATGACAGCTGTAATTATAACGAATAGTCTACAGGAACATTTATCATGGATATTAATGCCATTGAGCGACAGAGTAGTACCCCCGGACTAATTAGCGGAACCATGTTGGTTATCGCGACCGTAGTGGGTGGCGGAATGTTTTCCCTGCCGATTGCGATGGCTGGCGTATGGTTCCCCGGTGCGTCGGTTATTCTTCTGTTTATTGCCATCATGATGTTATTAACCGGCCTGATGCTGGTTGAAGTTAACCTGCATTATGGCGCTGGTGCCAGTTTTAATACCTTTACCCAGGATTTATTAGGCCGTAAGTGGAATATCGTGGTCGGCATCGCTTTCGGTTTTGTGCTATATATTCTGACCTATGCCTATATCTCCGGTTCATCGGCAGTGATGGCGCAAACCGTATTCAAATACAGTGGTGTACGTTTTCCGGCAAATATCTCGGTGATTATCGTCAGTATGCTGGTTGGGGCAATTGCCTGGTACAGCTCGTTGCTGGTTGGACGCATCACTACCGTGCTGATTATCGGTAAGTTTGTAGCGTTCTTTGCTACCTTCTCCGGACTGGTAGGCCATATCGAAGTGGCGAAACTTGTCGACAGCGTAGCGGTGGCGCTGCCTAATTCGCAGTATCTGCCGTATATCCTGATGACGCTGCCGTTTTGCATTATCTCGTTTGGTTTTCACGGTAACGTGCCGAGCCTGGTCAAGCTATATGGCACGCGTGGGATTTCGAATATTACGCGCTCTATTATCATCGGCACGCTGTTTGCCCTGCTGCTGTATATCTTCTGGTTAGCCGTTACGATGGGCAACATTAGCCGTTCCGCATTCCCGCCGATTATCGCTAAAGGCGGCAATATCGACGTGTTTGTTGAAGCCATCAGCGGGTTGTTCACCAGCCGTTATATGGATCTAATCCTGACCTTCTTCGGCAACTTCGCGGTCGCCAGTTCCCTGCTGGCGGCGACGCTTGGCCTGTTTGATTATATCGCCGATCTTTTCCATTTCCCGGATGACGGCATGGGCCGCCTGAAAACCGCACTGGTGACCTACTTCCCGCCAGCCGCCGTGTGCTTCTTCTTCCCGAACGGTTTTGTGCACGCGATTGGTTACGCCGGTCTGGCCTTTACCATCTGGAGTGTGATCCTGCCGCCGTTCCTGGTGAAAGCCGCACGGAAGCGTTTTCCGACCGCCAGCTATACCGCGCCGTGTAATAACACCGTGCTCAACCTGGTGATTATTTGTGGGGCGGTTGTCTATCTGACGGTGGTTCTGGACGTATTTGGTCTGCTGCCAACGTTTCGCTAGCGCAGGAGGCGTTATGTTTATGACATTGCTACGATTTCAGCATCCGCTGGTCTACCGTTTTGCGTGGCTTCGTCTGTGGGTCAGGGTGTTAAGGGCGTGCGGGCTGCGCAAGTGAAAGGGGGCTAGTTGCCGGATGCGGCGCTTGCGCCTTATCCGGCCGACAAATGAACGTGAAACGCAGGCCTGATAAGCGAATCGCCATCAGGCATTACACGCGGAAGTAGCGTGGTGGGATCAACGCAGAAAAGGCGTCGAACTTCTTCACCATCTTTTCCCAGAACAACATAACAACAATCCTCGATTTGAAACATCGGCGCTATTTTAGTCAGCGCCGACAAATCGTAAAGCCTGTCACCTCGTTCCGATCCCGGGGCGGTGTAAACCTTTATGGTCACCGCTTCGTCAAATACGATTGCCGCGAATTTGGCGGGGTTGACAACGAGTTACGCCATAAACCAGTAATAAAACAGACCGACTTTCAGGCCGAGGATCACAATGTAGGCGCAGCAGTATTTCATGGTGCCAGACATTATCTGGTTGGCCTGACCGTCCATTTTGGTGGCTGAAACTGCGATGGCGATGCTTTGTGGTGAAATCATTTTTCCGCCCGTTGCGCCGGAGGTGTTGGCCGCCGCCAGCCAGTTGGGATCGATATGCAGCTTACTGGCGGCAATGGTTTGCAGCTTGCCGAACAGAATGTTCGAGTTGGTATCGCTGCCGGTAACGAACGTGCCCAGCGCGCCAATCACCGGGGCGAGGAAGACGTATGAGCTGCCGGTCAAATCAACAATCGACTGGGCCAGCGTGGAGATAATCCCACTGAGATCCATCACCGTGGCCAGCGCGACGATCGCCATAATCGCCACAATGGAATTTTTAAGCTGGAAAATAGTTTTGATAAACACTTCCAGCATCCCACGTGCCGATGCTCCCTGAATAAAACCGCCGATAATGGTCGCAAAGATGATCAGCATCCCCGGCGTGGTCACCCATTCAACTTTCAGCGCCAGCGTTTTGCCGTCGGCGAGCGTGAAATGCAGTACCGAGGCCAGTTGGGACGCCGCAGCTTTTATCGTCGGGAACAGCGGCGAACACAGCAGGATAAAGACAAAAATAAACAGATAGATAGAGCCCACGCGGAACAACACTTTTGCCGAGCGCGGCGTGGTTTCGCGGGTATGGCTGACCTCAATGCGCCATTCGGGATCGGTTTTCCCTTTGCGCAGGCGGCTGACCATCGCGACGGCAAGCAGGCTGACCAGGCTCCCGGCAAAGGCGGGCAATTCCGCGCCAAGATGGATAGCGACAAAATATTGCGGAACCAGCGTGGTGATGCCACACATCAGCGTGATTAGAAATACGCCGCGAATGGCTTTCAGGCCACCGCCAATTATGCAGACAATGACAAACGGCAGCAGGATATTAAACAGCGCCAGCTGCAAAATAATGGTTCC
Organism: Citrobacter sp. wls714; assembly: GCF_005281025.1. Taxonomy (NCBI): domain Bacteria; kingdom Pseudomonadati; phylum Pseudomonadota; class Gammaproteobacteria; order Enterobacterales; family Enterobacteriaceae; genus Citrobacter; species Citrobacter sp. wls714. The sequence goes on from NZ_SZWZ01000095.1 coordinate 12,353, forward strand.
GCCTAAGGTATAAACCGGCAGATTAACCTGTTCCGCCAGAATAGAAACCGGGATCCCGACCGCGCCGAATGCGGTGGGAACGGTATTTGCCACCAGAGAGGCGATCGCCGCCTTCAGCGGGTTGAATCCGAGCGCAATAAGAATGCCGATTGGAATGGCGACCGCCGTACCATAACCCGCCGCAGCTTCAAGGAATCCGCCAAAGCACCATGAAATCAGCAGCACCTGAATACGCTTATCTTCGCTAATGCTGGCGAGAATGTCGCGCAGAATATCCAGCGCTTTGGTTGCCTGCATGACGTTATAACTGAAGATAGCGCCGAGGATCACAATCACGATCGGCCATAATCCCTTCAGTGCGCCATAGCCTATCGCGGCTTTCAAATTCTGTACGGGCATTTCCCAGAATAGTGCTGATAGCGCGGCGGTGAAAACTAAAGAGATTAGCACAGAATAATGGATGGGCATTTTTAGTTTTAATATTAAAAATACCATCAGTAGTAACGGAGAGAGTGCCAGGGCAAACATAAAATATTCGTTCATTGCTATTCCTGATTGGTTCATTAAACCTGATTTATATTTATGGCGGGGAGGCTACCTTGCTGAATTAATAAAAGCTGTAAACTGAATCGCTTCAGTGGATAAAGTAATTATGATTTGTGGTTTTGTAACTATTGTAATCTTCTAATTAAAAATTAGCGCCGTGTAAATATACTTAAGATCAAGCTGAATACCCATAAGTAGTTATTTAACAACCTCTTTGATAATGGTAGTGACGAGAATAGTTATCTCCTGAAACTATTGTTAAGGTGTTAATAATGCTGTGATTTTAAATATAAAAATGTGAGCGATGCCGAAATAAATAAACCTGGGTATTGCATGTCTGAGTCGATTAGAGGATTATTTTGTTTTATCATACAAATGAAAATGCAGACATTTGCGATTGTCCTGATATAAGAAATGGAGAGTCGCCATCAAAGGAAAACGATCTGAGCATCATTATGAACCCAGGCATTAGTAAAACGAGCAAACCGAAAAACTGGGTGTGAAAGACGATTGAACCTTTGCTTGATATAGCAATATCAAGCGCAATAAACAGAAATGAAGCAATGGAGTAGTTATTGTGAATGTAAATTTCTTTGTTACCTGCATTGGTGACGCACTGAAATCACGGATGGCACGAGACTCCGTATTGCTGCTGGAAAAACTGGGTTGTCGCGTGAATTTCCCCGAGAAGCAAGGGTGTTGCGGTCAGCCAGCCATCAACAGCGGTTACATTAAAGAAGCGATCCCCGGGATGAAAAACCTGATCGCCGCGCTGGAAGATAACGACGATCCGATTATCTCTCCGGCAGGCTCCTGCACCTATGCGGTAAAAAGCTACCCGACCTATCTGGCCGATGAACCTGAGTGGGCGATCCGTGCTGAGAACGTTGCCGCGCGTATGCAGGATCTTACCTCTTTTATCGTCAACAAACTCGGCGTGGTGGATGTCGGCGCCAGTCTGCATGGCCGTGCCGTATATCACCCCTCCTGTAGCCTGACCCGCAAGCTGGGGGTGAAGGAAGAGCCGCTCACATTGCTGAAAAACGTACGCGGGCTGGAACTGCTGACGTTTGCCGATCAGGACACCTGCTGCGGCTTTGGCGGGACGTTCTCGGTCAAGATGGCTGAAATATCCGGCGAGATGGTGAAAGAGAAAGTTTTCCACCTGATGGATGCGAAGCCGGAATATTTGATTGGCGCAGACGTCAGCTGCCTGCTGAACATTGGCGGTCGACTGCAACGGGAAGGTCAGCCGGTCAAAGTGATGCATATTGCTGAAGTGCTGATGAGCCGCTGAGGGAAAGTAAATGTCGATAAAAACCAGCGATGTAGAATTTAAACTGCGCATTCGTCAGCAGATTGAAGACCCGATCATGCGCAAAGCCGTGGCCAATGCGCAGGAGCGTATCGGCGCGAATCGACAGAAAATGGTCGATGAGTTAGGCCACTGGGAAGACTGGCGCGATCGTGCCAGCCAGATCCGCGATCACGTTCTGAGCAATCTCGATGCTTACTTGTATCAACTCTCCGAGAAAGTGACGCAAAACGGCGGGCACGTCTATTTCGCCAAAACCAAAGAAGAGGCCACCCGCTACATTCTGCAGGTCGCGCAGAATAAAAATGCGAAGAAAGTGGTGAAGTCCAAGTCGATGGTGACCGAAGAGATCGGCGTTAACCATGTGCTGCAGGATGCCGGAATTCAGGTGATCGAAACCGATCTCGGCGAGTACATCCTGCAATTGGATCAGGATCCGCCTTCGCACGTAGTGGTCCCGGCTATTCATAAAGATCGCTATCAGATCCGCCGTGTGCTGCACGAACGTCTGGGCTACGACGGCCCGGAAACGCCGGAAGCCATGACCTTATTCATTCGCCAGAAGATCCGCGAGGATTTCCTGAGTGCCGAAATCGGTATTACCGGTTGCAACTTTGCCGTGGCGGAAACCGGCTCGGTGTGTCTGGTGACCAACGAAGGTAACGCGCGCATGTGCACCACGCTGCCGAAAACGCACATTGCGGTAATGGGTATGGAGCGTATCGCACCGACGTTTGCCGATGTGGATGTGCTGATCACTATGCTGGCGCGCAGCGCCGTGGGCGCACGCCTGACGGGCTACAACACCTGGCTGACCGGCCCGCGTGAGGCGGATAACGTTGACGGACCGGAAGAATTTCATCTGGTGATTGTCGATAACGGGCGCTCGCAGGTGCTGGGTTCAGAGTTTCGTGATGTGCTGCGCTGTATCCGCTGCGGGGCCTGTATGAACACCTGTCCGGCGTATCGTCATATCGGCGGGCACGGCTATGGCTCTATCTATCCAGGCCCCATCGGCGCGGTGATCTCTCCGCTGCTCGGCGGCTATAAAGATTTTAAAGACCTGCCGTATGCCTGTTCACTGTGCACGGCCTGTGACAGCGTCTGTCCGGTGCGGATCCCTCTGTCAAAACTGATCCTGCGTCATCGCCGGGTGATGGCCGAGGAGGGCATTACCCCGAAAGCCGAGCGACGGGCGATCAAAATGTTCGCTTATGCCAACAGCCATCCAGGGCTGTGGAAGGTCGGCATGATGGCCGGGGCCCACGCGGCAAGCTGGTTTATCAATGGCGGTAAAACGCCGCTTAAGGTTGGCGCGATTGGTGACTGGATGGAGGCGCGCGATCTGCCTGATGCTGACGGCGAGAGTTTCCGCAGCTGGTTTAAGAAACATCAGGCGCAGGAGAAAAAAAATGGATAACCGTACCGCATTTTTAAACACCGTCGCCCAGGCGCTGGGTCGCCCGCTGCGTTTCGAGCCACAAGCGGATGCCGCGCCGGTTAACAACTATGCCAACGAGCGCCTGACCGAACTGAGCCCCGAGCTGCGCTGCGAGGCGTTTATCCAGTTTGCCAGCGAGGTGATGCTGGCCCACTGCGAACTGACCCGCGAGGATCAGGCGGCAGACGCGGCGCTCCGTCTGTGTGAGGAGCTGGGGTCGCAACCGGTGGTACTGAGCGGCGACAGTCGGCTGGTGGAACTGGGCATTACCGAACGCTTACAGCAGGCATGCAACGCCGTGGTCTGGGACCCGGCGCGCGGTAGCGAAAATATTACCCAGGCCGAGCAGGCTAAAGTCGGCGTGGTCTATGCCGAGTATGGCCTGACTGAGTCCGGCGGCGTGGTGCTGTTTTCTGCGCCGGAGCGTGGGCGTTCCCTGAGCCTGTTGCCGGAGTCATCGATTTTCGTGCTGCGTAAAAGCACCATCCTGCCACGCGTGGCGCAACTGGCAGAAAAACTGCATCAGAAAGCGCAGGCCGGTGAGCGTATGCCGTCGTGCATTAACATTATCAGTGGACCCAGTTCGACAGCGGATATTGAGCTTATCAAGGTGGTTGGGGTGCATGGCCCGGTGAAGGCGGTGTATCTGATTATTGAGGATTGCTAAGACGGGATGGAAAACCGCTCTGGCGCTACTGGCCAGAGCGGGACAGACGTTATGCAATCATGCTGATGATCAACACGATTATCAGGCCCACCACGGAGTTCACCAGTTCCAGCAGACCCCAGGTTTTCAGCGTATCCTTCACCGACAGGTCAAAGTAGCCTTTGAACAGCCAGAACGAGGCATCGTTGATGTGGGTCAGGGTGTTGGAGCCTGCCGCCGTTGCCAGCACCAGTAACGCCGGATCGACGCCTACCAGTTGACCGGTTGCCGGGTCGAGGATGGCTGCGCTGATAATTCCCGCCGCCGTCATGGCTGAGACCACGCCCTGGCCGGTCGCCAGACGAATCAGCACGGTTATCAACCACGCCATGATGTACGGAGAAATATTGCCGTGCGACATCAGCATACCGATGGTGTCGCCAATGCCGGTATCGATGATGGTCTGCTTCAGTACGCCGCCCGCGCCGATGATCAGGATCACCATAGCGATACTTTTCACCGCGTTTTCAAAGGCGTTCATGACCCATTGCATATCGTGACCACGCGCGGTACCAAACAGCACGAAGGCAACAATCATGGCGATGAACATCGCAATCGGTGAAGAGCCGAGGAAGTTGACCACTTCCCATGCTTGTGTCCCTTTTACCAGCCAGATATTGGCGATGGTGGTGGAGATCATGATGATCGCCGGGATCAGCGGCACCAGAATAGACACGCCAAATGACGGTAGATTGTTCTGGTCAACCGGGACGTCGGCTTTCATGAATGACGGCGTCGGACGATCGAGGTTGCCGAGGAATTTCGGCAGGATAAGCCCGGCGCAGATCACGCTCGGAATGGTCACCAGAATACCGTAGATGTAGACCATGCCCATGTCAGCGCCGTAGGCGTTAACCAGCGCCACCGGGCCAGGCTGCGGTGGGAACAGGGAGTGAGCGGTGGTGGCGGCGGCAACGGCGGGAATCGCCAACTTAAGGAAGGGGATCTTCGCTTCTGCAGCAATGACGATCACCAGCGGCGCCAGCATAATAAACGCCACTTCATAGAACATCGCCAGGCCGAAGATCAGACCAATAATGATCACCGACAGCTGCACATAGCGCAGGCCGAGGCGCGCCAGTAGCGTATGGGCAATCTGATGCGCCGCCCCGGAATCAACCATCAGCTTACCGATGACCGCCCCGAATACAACGATAATCGCCAGCTCTCCCAGCGTACTGCCGAAACCGGATTTCATGGTGTGCAGCAGCTCCATTAAATCCATACCCGCCAGCATACCGACCGAGAGCGCCGCCAGCAGCAGGGCGACCATCGAGTTTATTTTGAATCTTAGATTAAGTACCAGCATCAGACCGATGCCGAATACGACCCACAGAATATTGAGAACGTGCATAAAACGTCTACCTTCTTTTGGTTGAACCATTATGATTTTGGTTGAGATGTTACATATATTGGTTAACCATTGATGCGATAGATGTCACATTGCGTTACATGTTTACATATTTACCGTGTGTTTTTGCGGCATACATAGGATCTCAACGCCTTTCATTGTGATTTGGTTAACCAATTTTGGCGTTGAGGTTGACATGTAATACCAAAAGGAGGAATTTATGCGCCATATCGTCGAGTCCATAACGTAAACGAGGAATAAAACATGGAACAGACATGGCGCTGGTATGGCCCTAACGATCCGGTCACCTTAGCGGATGTGCGTCAGGCGGGTGCCACGGGCGTTGTCACCGCCTTGCACCATATCCCGAACGGGGAAGTGTGGACGGTTGATGAGATCCTAAAGCGCAAAGCGATTGTTGAGCAGGCGGGCCTGGTCTGGTCGGTCGTCGAAAGTGTGCCGATCCACGAAGACATTAAAACCCGTTCTGGCAACTATCAGCAGTGGATCGCCAATTACCAGCAGAGCCTGCGTAACCTGGCCCAGTGCGGCATTCGTACGGTGTGCTACAACTTTATGCCGGTTCTCGACTGGACCCGTACCGATCTGGAATACGTCCTGCCGGACGGCTCCAAAGCGTTGCGTTTTGACCAGATTGAATTTGCCGCCTTTGAGTTGCATATCCTCAAACGCCCGGGCGCGGAAGCGGACTACACTGCCGAAGAAATTGTTCAGGCGAATGAACGCTTCACCACCATGAGCGATGAAGACAAAGCGCGTCTGACCCGCAATATCATCGCCGGTCTGCCTGGCGCGGAAGAAGGCTATACCCTCGATCAGTTCCGTCAGCACCTTGAGCGTTACAAAGATATCGATAAAGCTGCGCTGCGCGAGAATTTTGCCGTCTTCCTGAAAGCGATCATTCCGGTGGCAGAAGAAGTGGGTGTGCGTATGGCGGTCCATCCCGACGATCCGCCGCGCCCGATCCTCGGCCTGCCGCGTATTGTTTCCACCGTGGAAGATATGCAGTGGATGGTAGATACGGTCAGCAGCATGGCGAACGGTTTTACCATGTGCACTGGCTCCTACGGTGTCCGTGCGGACAACGATCTGGTTGACATGATCAAACAGTTTGGTCCGCGCATTTACTTCACCCATCTGCGCTCCACGCTACGTGAAGATAACCCGAAAACTTTCCATGAAGCGGCGCATCTTAACGGCGACGTTGACATGTACGAAGTGGTGAAAGCGATCGTCGAAGAAGAGCAACGTCGTAAAGCTGAGGGTAAAGAGGATCTGATCCCCATGCGGCCGGATCATGGTCACCAGATGCTTGACGATCTGAAAAAGAAAACCAACCCTGGCTACTCCGCGATTGGTCGCCTGAAGGGGCTGGCGGAAGTACGCGGTGTTGAAATGGCTATCCAGCGCGCTTTCTTCAGCCGTTAAAGCAGATTTGCCGGTCACCTGTCTGGCCGGCTTTTTCCTTTTCTCTTCCGTTGGTATTCCAACGGCTTCTGGAGTTCACGATGACAACGACAATTGCCAGTAGCAACCTGCCGGTTGCGCGTCCGGCCTGGGACAGTTCTCGCCTGCAATCCCGTATTGTTCACCTGGGATGCGGTGCTTTTCACCGCGCGCATCAGGCGCTGTACACCCACCATCTCTTAGAAACCACCGACAGCGATTGGGGTATCTGTGAAGTTAACCTGATGCCGGGTAACGACTGCGTACTGATTGAAAATCTGCGCAAGCAGCAACTGCTGTATACCGTGGCGGAAAAGGGCGCGGACAACACCGTGCTGAAAGTGATTGGCTCGATGAAAGAAGCGCTGCACCCGGATCTTGACGGTTGCGACGGCATTTTACAGGCCATGGCGCGCCCGCAGACGGCGATTGTCTCGCTGACGGTCACGGAAAAAGGGTACTGCACCGACGCTGCCAGCGGCCAGTTAGATCTCAATAATCCACTGATTAAGCACGATCTGGCGAACCCAACCGCGCCGAAATCGGCGATTGGGTACATCGTACAGGCGTTGCATCTGCGTCGTGAGCAGGGGCTGGCGGCCTTTACCGTGATGTCCTGCGATAACGTGCGTGAAAATGGTCATGTGGCGAAAGTCGCGGTGCTGGGCCTGGCGCAGGCGCGCGACCCGCAGTTAGCGGAGTGGATTGCAGCTAACGCCACCTTCCCATGCACCATGGTAGACCGCATTGTGCCGGCAGCGACGCCAGAAACGTTGCAGGAAATTGCCGACCAGCTGGGCGTTTACGATCCGTGTGCTATCGCCTGTGAGCCGTTCCGTCAGTGGGTGATTGAAGACAATTTCGTCAACGGTCGTCCGGACTGGGATAAAGTCGGCGCGCAATTCGTTGCCGATGTGGTGCCGTTTGAAATGATGAAATTGCGCATGCTTAACGGTAGCCACTCTTTCCTCGCGTATCTGGGCTATCTTGGCGGGTATGAAACTATCGCCGATACCATGACGAATCCCGCGTATCGCAAAGCGGCGTTTGCACTGATGATGCAGGAACAGGCGCCGACGCTGGCGATGCCGGAAGGCACCGATCTCAACGCCTACGCGACGCTGCTGATCGAACGTTTTAGCAACCCGTCTCTGCGCCACCGCACCTGGCAGATTGCGATGGATGGCAGCCAGAAACTGCCGCAGCGCCTGCTGGATCCGGTACGTATGCATTTGCAAAACGGCAGCGACTGGCGTCACCTGGCGCTTGGCGTCGCGGGCTGGATGCGTTATACCCACGGCGTGGATGAGCAGGGGCAGGCCATTGATGTTGTTGACCCAATGCTGGCTGAATTCCAGCGTATTAACCAACAATACCAGGGGGCTGAACGCGTGACGGCGCTGCTGGGGCTGAGCGGTATTTTTGGCCATGATTTAGCGGAAAACGCCGACTTTGTTGAGACGGTTATCGCCATCTATCAACAACTGTGCGAGCTGGGCGCGCGTGAGAGTGTTGCCGCGCTAAGCGCTGACGCTTAATTCCCCGAACTATGACGGGTCAATCAAAATACTGATTTGGTTGACCCGTTTTCTGTTTTTGACTTGCCGCAAATGCTATAGTTCGATACCTATTCACCGTATCTGATTACACGCTTCTGACGGATATAACACGATGAAATCGAACACTTCTCAACAAAGACCCTACCAGGAAGTGGGTGCCATGATCCGCGATCTGATTGTCCAGACGCCGTACCAGCCCGGTGAGCGTTTGCCCCCGGAGCGTGAAATTGCTGAGATGCTCAATGTCACTCGCACGGTGGTACGCGAAGCATTAATCATGCTGGAAATTAAAGGACTGGTGGACGTACGTCGCGGTGCCGGAATCTACGTGCTCGACAGTGCGGATGCGCAGAGTATCGACAGTACCGATGCAAATCACTGCAACGATGCCGGTCCGTTTGAACTGCTGCAGGCACGCCAGTTGCTGGAAAGCAACATCGCTGAATTTGCCGCGCTGCAGGCCACTCGCGAAGATATCGTGAAAATGCGTCAGGCGTTGCAACTGGAAGAGCGTGAGCTGGCCTCCAGCGAACCGAATGGATCCGAAAGCGGTGACATGCAGTTTCATCTGGCGATTGCTGAAGCCACGCATAACAGCATGCTGGTGGAGCTATTTCGCCAGTCATGGCAGTGGCGTGAGAACAACCCGATGTGGATCCAACTTCATAGCCACCTCGATGATACTCATTACCGTAAAGAGTGGATGGTCGACCACAAGCAGATCCTGGCGGCGTTAATTAAAAAGGACGCCCGCGCGGCCAAGCTGGCAATGTGGCAGCATCTGGAAAACGTCAAACAACGGCTGTTGGAATTTTCAAATGTCGATGATATCGACTTTGATGGCTATCTGTTCGAGTCCTGGCCGCTGGATAAAGTTAACGCCTGATTTTCCTTCTTCAGCCACACGGGCAGCTTCGATCCGTGTGGTACTTTCCCTCGTGATTATTCCCATTTTATCGTGCTGAATTGGACATAAAAAATTTTGTCTGACACCTCAGCCGAGATTTTTTCGTCGTCTTTACACCACGTAAATTGATTTATATCAATTAAAAATAACTTAATTTTGCATGCGAAAAAATGGGTTATTTACCTTATTTTTACCTTTTCGTGCGTATTTTTAGACAAAACAGGTCAGCATTAAGTGAGAATCAAAGTGATTCCGGTAGTGGTTTGGATAGAACCGCTTTGCATAACAGTACATAAAAACAAGCAGTTCGCATAAAAGTAGACATTAATAACGGCATGTAACTTATTGGCTGTAATGATGTTTTGATTAAGTGCAATTGTTCTTGTCAATGCTTTAAGCGTTTTTAATCAAATGAATAAAAATGAATATATGTAAAGTTAAAATTACACATTATTCTTTAAACAAGTTATCTTTCACTTGAAATATCGTTCCATTTTCCTGCTATTTATTAACAGTTTTATTACGATTGTGAATGTTTTTTACCGTTGACATGTTTTTACACTGACTGCATATTTCATCGCCATAAGCGTCTTATTGCGTTCAGGAGATGATGACGATGCCTTCTCGAGATTATCCAGATATCCGAAAAGCCAGGGGTACCCGATCTAAAGATATGGTTCTTTTAAGTGCCCGTGTTGATAATTCTCTGTGGGAATATGTCCGAACGCTGGCATTTGAAACGCGAAAAAGTAAACAAGACATTATCGCTGAGGCGTTAATGCTACATCGCTCTATTAACCAGGGCGAGAATCAAGAGTAAACCTGGCTGACCTTATTCCGGATTTTGAATGAAATCTGAGTAGTGAATTATTTATTGCCACTTCATTATTGCCTTTATTGGTGTGTTATTGATTTCTCCCCTTGGTATTCAGGGGGCTTTTTTATGAGGACTTTCTGCCTTCATAACAAAGTTGATAGCAAAATTCACAATTAAAAGTGAGTAAAAATATGAAAAAGTCAGCAGTGGTATTAGCAGTGATGGCATTAGGCATCACTACCGCTCATGCAGCGGAAATTTATAATAAAGATGGCAACAAACTTGATTTGTACGGCAAAGTGAAAGCGGTCCACTCCTGGACTGACGGCACCGATGCTGACGGCACCTACGCACGTCTGGGTTTTCGCGGTGAGACTCAAATCAACGATCAACTGACTGGCTATGGTCAGTTTGAAAGTCAGTTTGATGCCGCTAAAGCAGAAGGTTCTCAGAATGGTGTTAATACACGTCTGGCGTTTGCTGGTCTGGATTATGGCCATGACGTTAGCTTTGACTACGGTCGTAACTACGGTATCGCTTACGACGTGGGAGCTTACACTGACACTCTTTCAGAGTTCGGCGGTGACTCCTATGAAAATACTGACCGCTTCCTTACTACACGCACTTCTGGCGTTGCAACACTCCGCACCAAAAATCTGTTTGGTGCCGTTGATGGCCTGAGCCTGGGCGCGCAATATCAGGGTCAGGATGATACCGATAAGGATCCGACGAAACAGCACGGCAATGGCTACGGCTTCTCCCTGGGCTACGACAATATCGCCGATTCCGGCGTGTCTGCGATTGCGGCCTACACCACCAGTTCCGTGACTGCTCAGCAGAAACAGAATGGTTGGGATGGCGAAAACGCAGAATTCTGGGGCGCTGGCCTGAAGTATGATGCTAACGCCATCTATGTAGCGACGATGTACGGTGAGTCCCACAACCTGATTCAGGATGCAGACAAAGCTAAGCACTTTGAAGCGATGGCTGCGTATGTGTTTGATTTTGGTCTGCGTCCGAACGTGGCTTACGTCCATACGCGTGACAACAACAATAATGACCTGACCGAATATGTGGCGCTGGGTACGGACTACTACTTCAACAAAAATATGGTTGCTGATGTAGGTTATAAAATTAACCTGCTTGATGGTGCTGACGGTGACAACCAGGTTGTTGCGGGTCTGACCTATCAGTTCTAATTTGTTGTGATAATATGTAAAAGGCGTCTTTTGTAAGACGCCTTTTTTACATCTACCTGCTTTTAAAGGAGCAAGTTAAACCGATCAGGATTAGTAACCCGAGTGATTTTTTTAAACCAGGATATATGTGTTATCTGAAGACGGTGGTGATGTTGAGTCAAAATGTCCATTTTTACGCATTTTAAAGTGCGTTTATAAATTAACGGTTGTGAATTGTAATTTTCCTGGCGGGTATTTTGTTCGTTATTTAGGTTTACCGAAACGCTGTTTATATAATTGCGTGAAGCTAATAATCATAGCAATAAACAACGCAACGGCACCACACAGCGTGGCGTTAATTATGGCCTGAGCACCGCTTCCCAGCAGATTAATATTGCGCGGCACGCTAAGTTGACGGGCGAGCGGCATCACCAGCGAGGTGGTCCCTTTAAAGATTCGCCAGCGTCAGCAGGGAAGGAATTTGCGACAGGAGATATAACAGCAGGCCAATAGAACCGCCGACCAGCGTGCCGTTGACGCGAATAAACTGCAAATCTTTGCCAATGTTTAGCTCAATTTGCTGTGACATATCGCGTGCATCCCAGCTTTTCACTGTGTCGCTAATGTGGCGCGTCAGGAAGGTGGCGAACTCTGGCGCAACCTTATGCGCGGCCTGCTCCAGATGCCCATTCAATGAAGCGCGCAGGGCGCTGTCGGCAACCAGCGTTTCGCCGAACCACTGCCCGGCATTAGCAATGCGCTGCTTCACGCGAGAATCCTCGGCGTTGATGTCGGTTTTCAGCCACTGACGCAGGTCTGCCCACAGCTCGCCGAGATAACGGTTGAAGGCTTCGTCTTCTTTCAGATAGCTTTTGAGGCTTTCCGCTCGCACGGCCATTTCCGGATCGTGTTTGAGCTTATCGATGAGCTTAAACGTCGCGCGATCGAAGGCGTGGCGGATCTGATGGGCGCGATCGTGGCTGATGTCATCCAGCAAGGAGTTTACGGCGTCAGAAACCAGCTCGGCGCTGTGCTCGCCCAGCCATTCGGTCGGCAGGATCTTCGCTTTCAGCGGATGTTCGGTCTCCAGCCAGTGCACGATCTGCCGGGCGATAAACGCTCTCGAGCTGTCGCGTTGTAACAGAGAGATCAGTTGGGCGATCAGCGTGTCGAGCAGCACCTGATGGCGATTGTTTTTGGTCATGCTTTCCAGCATCAATGCGCTGGTTTCTGAGAGATCAACCTTATCGATGGCCTTGTGCACCGCCCGCTTGATCAGCCGCTGAATGCGCGCGTCGTCGGTCAGTTCGAGAAAACCGCTCATAATTTGCAGCAGGTGCTGGCCAATACGCCGGGCGTTTTCCGGCTGGCTGAACCAGTTCCCGATCAATAGCGCCGGTTCATGGCGGCGGATCAGCGCAACCAGGGACTGAGTGTCGAGAAATTTTTCCTGCACAAACTGTCCGAGATTTTCCCCGATCCGATCCTTATTGCGTGGGATAATTGCAGTATGTTGCGAGATAAACGGGATCGGCACCCGGCGAAAAAGTGCCACCACGGCAAACCAGTCCGCCAGTGCGCCGACCATCGCCGCTTCAGCGATCGCTTTGATTCCGAGCACCCAGAAGTTAGGCGGCAGAAACAGCGTGATAACGAAAGTGGCGGCGGCAATCAGCAGCAATGAGAGCGCCAGTCGCTTGGCGCGTTTGAGTTCAGTAATTTTATTCATAGGCTTAAGAATAGAGCCAGACGACAGGATCGCGCAAAAATTGTGGTGCGGCCCTCATTTTTAGGCGGCCAGATCTTACTCCGGGATCCAGTTGTCCCAGGCGGGTAAGGGACCGAGTTCCGCTACCAGAAAATCGATAAACGATCGTACCTTGGGATTGCTGTACTTACTGGGAAAATAGAGCGCATACAGGGCGTGAGTTTCACAGGTAATCGTGCCGTCGAGCATCAACGGCGTTATCTCTTCTTTTTGAATATGATCGCCAATCAGGTAGGTCGGCAAGTACGCCACGCCCTGATCTTCCAGTACCGACTTCAGTAATACCAGACTGCTATTGGCCTGGATCGGCATATGGAGTTTGAGCTGATGCAGACGTTCCTGTTCATCAGCCACTTTCAACACTGGCGTGAGACCCGGATACACCAGGCAATCATGGTGGACCAGATCGCTGCGGCGCTGGGGCATGCCTTTTTTGGCAAGGTAGCCAGGTGAGGCGCAGTACGCCCAGCGAACAGGCACCAGCTTGCGCATGGCATAGTTCTGCGGCGGTGCGGTAGAAATGCGCAGAGCGATGTCGAAATCTGTTTCGTTCAGATTCACGAAGTTATCGTTGAGGTCGATATACAAATTCACATCCGGGAACTTAGAGCGATATTTATCCACCAGGTTCACCAGTCGGGAATAGCCAAACGCAATTGAGCAAGTTATACGTAATTCACCCTGTGGGCTGTGGTAATAACCGGAAGTGGTATTCAGCGTTTCATCGAATTCTTTCAAAAGCTTATTCGCGCGGTTGAAGAGATATTGCCCGGCGTCGGTCAGGGTAATACTGCGGGTGGTGCGTTTAATTAACGTCGTCCTCAGCGTGTCTTCCATCGCGGCCAGGCTTTTACTGACCGCAGACGGCGAGACGTTGAGCTGCGCCGCGGCTTCTGACAGCCCCCCGCAATCGACGATTTTCGTAAAAAATTCCAGATGCTTGAGTGAAATCGGCGTACTCATAATTTCCTTTAATTCACAAGTGATTTGCAAAAACGGTACGACCAGACCGTTACATTCGGCTTTTAAACATGCAACTATTGAATCACAGGCAACAAGTTGCTGGCAAAATGAAAAAATAACAACTTAGGTGAGTTACGTCACAAAATAACAGGAGGCGAAACGGAAACTCATCATATTGTGAATTTAATCTCATTAATTATTATTCTAAAGGTACCGATTATGTGGTCACGACTCGAACCCTATAGATCGTCGATTATTTTATTAGTTGCTCTGGTGATTGGCGGCTTATTAGGTATTTATGCCCCATCGTTGGCAAGTAAACTCCAGCCAATAGGTCAGATATTCTTAAACCTGTTATTTATGATTATTGTGCCGCTGGTGGGGATCAGCGTTATGTCTTCGATCGCCAGTATGACCGACCTGAAAAGGCTGGGGCGCATTATGGCGATTATCTTTATTGTTTCGATCGCGATGGCCTTTATTCCGGCGGCCGGGATCGTCGCGCTGGCGCTTTGGTATAACCCGGCGCAGGGCGTCACTATCGATCTCTCGCAGTCCGTACAGGCGGGTAGCGGCAAGATGGATTTTGTGAGCATGATTACCACCAGCGACTTTATTGGACTGTTTTCTAAGTCCAATATCCTGGCGCTGATCGTGATGGCGATCATTGCTGGTGTGGCGATTGGCCAGTCGGATCAGGCAGGGAAACGCATTGCTTCACTGCTGGAGGATGCCAACACGGTGATCATGAAGATCGTCTCAATCATCATGAAGGTTGCGCCGATTGGTCTGGGCTGCTACTTCGCCGCCACCATGGCCAGCCAGGACTCTGCTCTGTTGCTAACCTTTGCCCGCGCCATTGGCCTGTTTATGGTTGCTACGCTGGTCTACTTTGTTTTTGGCTCTATTCTCTATTCGTACATTGGCGGCGGTATTCCGGCGGTGAAAGCCTTTTGGCGTAATGCGATTGAACCCTCTGCGACCGCGCTGGGAACCTGTTCTTCGCTGGGCACGCTACCGGTGACGCTGCGCGCCGGTAAAGCGATGGGGATCAACCCGGAAATCGTTGATGTCTCCATTCCGCTGCTGGTAAACCTGAATAAAGGCGGTGTGGCGATGATAGCCGCACTGAAAATTGTCTTTATCTATTCCGTGCTGGGTATGGAGTTCACCACTGAAACCTTCTTCCTGACGATGCTGATTGCGGTGCTCTCCGCCATTATCGTCGGCGGCGTGCCGGGCGGGGCGTTCCTTGGCGAGATCTTTATCGTCACCACGTTGGGTCTGCCGATGGAAGCGATCCCGATGCTGGTGGTACTGGGCACCATTACCGATGCGCCGGCTACATTGATTAACGTGATCCATGATTTGAACGCGGCACAGATTGTCGAACGGTTCGCTGGAAAAAAGCAGACCAACACTGAAATAAACTCTACTGCTGCGGTGGTATAGGTTTTCACACGGATTAAGAACAGGAGAAGTTATGAAAGACGCTATGAAGCTTGAAACGCATCTGGTCGTTGCTGGTCGCGACAAACGCTATACCCAGGGAGCGGTGAATCCGGTGATCCAACGCGCCTCTTCACTGGTGTTCGATACCGTGAAGGATAAGAAATTTGCCACCGCCAACCGTGCCAACGGCGAATTGTTTTACGGTCGTCGCGGAACCTATACGCATTTTGCCTTCCAGAAAGCCATGAGTGAGCTGGAAGGCGGTGTCGGCTGCGCGCTGTATCCGTGTGGAGCAGCAGCGGTGACCAATGCGATTCTGGCGTTCGTCCAAAGCGGCGATCATATTTTGATGACGGGTGCGGCCTACGAGCCAACCCAGGATTTTTGCAATAAGATCCTGAGTAAATTTAATGTGGAAACAACGTATTACGATCCGTTAATTGGGGCTGGGATCGTTGATCTTCTGCGTCCGGAAACGAAGGTGGTGTTCCTCGAATCACCAAGTTCTATCACGATGGAAGTCCAGGATGTGCCGGGAATGGTGCAGGCTATCCGCGCGGTGAACCCGGAGATTGTCATTATGATCGATAATACCTGGGCGGCGGGCGTTCTCTTCAAGGCACTGGATTTCGGGGTGGATATTTCCATTCAGGCAGGAACCAAGTACACCATAGGTCATTCGGACGGCATGCTGGGAACGGCGGTGTCTAACGCCCGCTGCTGGGACCGTTTGCGTGAGAACTCCTATCTGATGGGGCAAACGCTGGATGCCGACACAGCCTACAACGGTAGCCGCGGATTACGTACGCTGGCGGTACGTCTGAAGCAGCATCATGAGAGCAGTATTCACATTGCCCGCTGGCTGTCGGCAAGGCCGGAAGTGGCGCGGGTAAATCATCCGGCATTAGCGGAATGTCCGGGACATGAGTATTTTCAACGTGATTTTGTCGGAAGTTCTGGCCTGTTCTCGTTTGTGCTGAAAAAGAGACTGACCGACGAGCAGATGGCGAATTTCCTCGATAACTTCTCGCTGTTCCATATGGCCTATTCGTGGGGCGGATTTGAGTCACTCATTCTGGCGAATCAACCGGAAGAGCTGAACAGCATTCGCCCGGCCGGAGAGGTTGATTTCAGCGGCACGCTGGTCAGGGTGCATATTGGTCTGGAAGATGTTGACGATCTGATTGCCGATCTGGAAGCGGGGTTTGCGCGCATCGCGTGAGGTAACACATTCGCTGCCGGATGGCGCTGATGCTTATCCGGCCTACGTAACCCAGTAGGCCGGATAAAACGCCTGTACGACATTCGCGATGACGCTATATTCACAATCAAATTAACTCATAAGTAGTCATTTAAGATCATTTTTTATCAAAAGTAATCTTTGTCACAATTTTCAGCATCCCTCCTGGGTAGCATAGCCACTGGTTTTAAGTGTTATGGCATATAAGGGATGATGAGTTATGAAGCTGAAAGATTTATTCTCACGGACACCAACTGAACGCCGACATTATGGCGTTGCCGTGTTAGTCGGTATCGTTTCCGGCGTACTTTCTGCATTTGTTAAGTGGGGAGCCGAAGTTCCGCTTCCACCCAGGACATTTTCTCTGGGAAGAAATGAGTTTAATCCTCCGTACCTTTTTCTCCGGGACTATTTAGGGATTGACCCCACGCAAACGGTCTATACCTTTTCTGAACATGTGATTAATCCGGTTATGGTCACGCACATCATATTTTCATTAGTGTTTGCAGTCGGATATTGCGTTGCCGCTGAAATTTTTCCAAAAGTTAAACTTTGGCAGGGGGTACTGGCAGGTTTAATCGTGACGGTGGCGGTTCATGGCATCTTCATTCCCGCCCTTCATCTTTCGCCGCCCTTGTCTCAGCTACCATTTGATGAATATGTGTCGGAAATTATTGGACATATTTTCTGGTTTTGGGTCATTGAAATGATTCGTCGTGACCTGCGTAATCGGATCACGCATGAACCCGATGCGGAAGTTCCGTTATCTCTCGTCAGATGATTAAAAGTTGATGCACTATGATGGATTGCCCCCAACCGCTAAACACAAAACCAGTGTTCGCGAATGGGGGCGGTTCATAGAAGATTAACTCTCTGTGACTAACGCGGTGGCCTCATGCTGACGTACGCGCTTCAGTAAGCCTGCCAGCGTGAACACGACGGCAATACCTGCCACCACCGCCAGCAGATGAAACGAAATCCTGCCGCCGTTGAACCATAACCAACGCCCAATTTCGACAGAAACCGCCATCACCGTCAGGATCACCATATTCAACGACGCCGAAACCGTACCCTTCGGTAAGTTGTTGGAAAACAGTGTAAAGCGGAATAACGTTGGGAAGATCATTCCAATGCCAAACGCATACAGGCTGGTCCCCAGCACTGACCACAACCACACGTGCGGCGACAGTAAATTGCCAGCAATCAATACCGCCAGCCCGCTCAACTGAATGGGAACCGCTCGCCAGATAAAGCGTGGCCGGGTCGGATCCTTCACGAAGCGCACGACCACCATATTGGCGACGATCACCGCGCCAAACACTGGTGCCTGCGCCCAGGCAAACTGGGATGTGGTCATGCCGCCAGCATCAATGAGGATCACCGGTGAGACTGCCACCCAACTCATCATCGGGATATAGCTCAACGACAGCGTGGCTGCGCCAAACAGGAATACCCGGTTGCGGAAAACGTCGCGAAAATCACGCACTACGCTGCGCGCACTGAACGGCACCGCGCCACGCTGGACGGTTTCTGGCATTGCTAATGTGAGTCCAATGAGTGCGATAAGCCCCATGACGGCGATAATGGCAAACAAGATCTTCCAGTGTACAAAGTGCATCAGCGCCGCTCCTGAGAGCGGGCCGATAACCGGTGCAACCAGCACAATAGAGGTGATTACCGCCATTAGCTTGATGGCCTTTGTTTGCCCAAATGCCTCCTGCACCGTGACATAGCCGACGGTGGCGATAAAACAGATGCTGGTGCCCTGCACAAAACGGGCGACCAGAAATTGCGTCATCGAGGTGGTGAACAATGTGGCAGCGCAGGCGAGCGTAAAAATTAGCGCTCCCGCAATCAGTACCGGACGGCGGCCAACCCGGTCGGAAAGCGGTCCTAACAGCCATTGCAGCGCCATACCACCCGCCAGATAGAGGCTGACCGCCGCGGGCGCCAGGCTGACGTCGGCGTTGAAATCGCGGACGACATTAATGATGCCGGGCTGGATCAAGTCCGTCGACAGATAGGCGGCGAAATCATACAAAATCAACGCAATAGGAAAAAATAGCGTCGTAGCGCGTTGGGAGAAAAACGCGAGAATCCGTTGCATAAAACAGCTCCTTGTCGGGAGAAAACCCTCAACGGGAATAGCGAAATTCAATACCGTCTTTGAGACGTCAGACCGATAACAGAATAAAAGCAGACTGCAAATGTACTGAATTTCATGTAATCAAAAACGCTGCCTGCGTGAAGCGCAAACAGGAAAAACGCTCACTAACGCCGGGTCAGAAAGCGTAACGATTACAGGTAACAATCAGCACATCGCACCTCAGGAAGAGTAAGTTGAACGGGTAGTAACCATCCGCAGTGTAATGCGGATTGGATATTAATTAAACGAGTTTATCCGGTTTATTTGCAGAAAATCGCCACGTTAATCAGAGTACGATGCCCTGTAAAAACCGCAGCGCGATGGCACAACCGAAGATGACCAGTACGCCTCCGGCGATACGTTCTACCCATAATATTCCTCTGGTTAACCGTCGCTGGATCTGCGGTAAACCGATGAACTTCACGATCAGCAGATCCCAGAACAGCACCACGCTGGTCATCCATATCCCGCTCACGCTTTGTTGTAGCAATGTCACCGACGGGCCGAGCAGGGCGGTCATTAGCGCCAGATAAAACAACGCATTTTTCGGGTTGAGTAGTGACGAAGCTAACCCCAGCAGCAGCTGTTTGCCAAACCCTGGACAGATAGACTGGGCATCTGCTCCGGTCAGCGTTTGTGGGCGGCTGCGTATCAGCAGACTGCCAATCCACAATAAATAGAGTGCGCCCAACAGCTCAATAACCGTAAACAGCAGAGGAAGCTGGCGCAGGATCCCCCAACCGATAATCGCCAGCATGATATACAGCCCATTGCCGAGGGCGATCCCCACGCACAGCCCGGCGCTGCCGCGCATCCGGTAACGTACGGCATAGCCGACCAGTAAAAAGAAGTCCGGACCCGGGCTGAGGAGTGCGACAAAATGCGCCAGCGCCAGCGCGGGAAAAGCAGAAGGGAAAAGTAAGGAAAGCAGCGACATAATGACCTCAGAGAAGGAATCCGAGTTCACCCTACGCCTGACGCCGCGCTAATTATTGTCTGATATTGATCGTCCTGATGCGTATTGACGCGGTGTGGCCGCGGTGTAGCGCACAAAGGTGCGATGGAAATGGCTCTGGTCGGCAAACCCGCTCTGGTAGCCGACATCCGCAATTTCGTCCCCTGCACGCAACCGCTGGCGGGCATAGTTAACTCTCAGGATATTCAGATAACTCCCCGGCGTCAGGCCGGTGTCCTGCTTAAAGTTACGGATCAGCGTCTCTTTACGCATGCGGCATTCATACGCCAGCTCGTCCAGCGAGGGAGGCGCAACCAAACTGGACTGCAGCCGTTCACGTAGATATGCGCTGGCTGGGCTAAGGTGTTCCGTTTTTACTGATTGCAACGGCAGCGAGCGCAGCAGTGCCTGCGCGGCATCGGTTATCTGTGTCGTTTGTTGCCGCTGCATGAGCGCCACGAGGCGTAAATAACGCTGGAATAATTGTGGATCGCGGATAACGGGATTGCGTGGGTAAAGTTGCTGATTGCTGCTCAGCTCAGGCAGATGGTCCAGGCACCACTGGGCATCAATATAGAGCATATGGTAACTGCGAAACCGCCCATTAACGGGGTTACAGCTGTGAGGTGCCAGCGATGGGATCACAATGAGATCGCCTGAGCTCAGGAGGTATTCTTTGCCATCACACTGGCAGCAAGTCTCACCCTCAAGAATAGCCCCAATCGAGAGCTGAGAATGATGATGACGTTTATAGGCCTGCTGGCTTTGCCAGGTGCTGCGCAGCTCCAGCCACGGCAACTGCTCATCACGCCAGAACGATTGTGGAATATCCCGGGTATGCGTCACATCGTGCTCTCCATGAAAGTGATGATTTGTTATAGCACAGGGCGTGCGGCGAAAAAGCGGGAATGTGCATTGAGGTCGTGATTCTGCGGGACGCGTTCCAGACCAATGCAGACATTACAAAGGGACCTTTTTATCTCTGAAATCGTCTCGCAAAGAGAGAAATTTGCAGATGAGGGGCTTATGGGGTTTGTTGAACAAATTGTTTCCCTGCTACTTACTGGACTGACTAATGACAGCCAGATAAAGACGCTGTTTAATTATATTTTGCAAACTGGCGATGCACCTCGATTCAGTGAGTTTATTCGTGGGGTCGCTGAACGTTCACCGCATTGCTCGTACCATGCTGGCAGACGGCATCGATGTCAGCACGGTACAAAAAATTACCCGACTTTCCGCTGAAGATATTCAGTGGTTAAGCCATTAGATCTACCTGCAGTTATGTATACGTCAGCTTGGTCGTGCCGGATTTGCTGATTTACTCCATCGCCGTTTTCACCGCCTCGCCGAGCTTTTGCATGACTTCCTGATGCTTCTCGTTTGGCGGCAATGCACAATTGATGCGTACGCAGTTGCGGTATTTACCGGATGCAGAGAATAGTGAGCCAGGCGCGACCTGGATCTTCAGGCGACAGAGCTGTTTGGCAACGCAGACCATATCGACCTGCTGTGGTAATTCCACCCACAGCATAAAGCCGCCTTTTGGTCGGGTGACGCAGATCCCGCAGGGGAAATATTCCCGTACCCAGCAGGTATAGATCTCCATATTCCGCTGGTAGATCTGACGCATACGGCGAACATGACGATGATAATGCCCCTCGCGCACGAAGGTGGCGGCCGCCAGCTGTGTAGCAGGAACGTTAGTGCCGATGACCGCATATTTCATATGCAGAAATTTATCGTGATAACGACCGGGAATAACCCAACCGACGTGCAATCCCGGCGCCACGGATTTGGTAAATGAGCTGCACAGTAGCACCCGACCGTCGCTGTCCCAGGAATGGATTGTGCGTGGACGTGGATATTCTGTGGCAAGCTCTCCGTACACATCATCTTCAAAAATAACAATATCGTGCTGCTGGGCGAGGGCGAGCACAGCGCGTTTCCGCGCATCCGGCATAATAAAGCCGAGCGGGTTGTTGCAGTTAGGAACCAGGATCACCCCTTTAATCGGCCACTGATCCAGCGCCAGTTCCAGTGCTTCAATGCTGATCCCGGCATCTGGATCGGTCGGAATCTCAATAACTTTGATCCCTAATCCGCGTAGCAGCTGCATGGTGCCGTAATAGGCGGGAGATTCAACGGCGACAATATCCCCAGGCTGGCAGACCGTTAGCAGCGCCAGCGACATTCCGCTCTGGCTGCCATTAGTAATCACAATATCATCCGCAGTGACGACCGAACCGCCGTCCAGCATGAGCCGGGCAATCTGTTGACGCAATTCCCGACAGCCAGGTAATTCATCGTAACCCAGCACCGCCTTGAGATTATGCTGCGCCACACGGCTTAGCTCGCGCCACAGTGGCTTCAGGCTGGGTTGGTTGATATCGGGCACGCCACTGCTAAAAGGGATTATCGATTTATCCGCATGACCTGCCAGCATGTCCAGCACCTGATCCCACTGGGTTATCTCGACCGGACGCTGTACCGGGCGCGACATTGGCGGCACCGGCGGTTGTGCTTTTTGTGGCGCGACAAAATAACCGGAACGCGGCTGCGGCGTGATCAGCTGTAGTTGTTCCAGCGTCTGATATGCCTGCTGAACGGTGCTGATACTGACCCCATGTTCCTGACTCAAGCTACGCACCGAAGGCAATTTTTCGCCATGGCGATACAGCCCCTGCTCAATGCGTTCGGCCAGCAGATTGGCCAGATGTTGGTAACGCGTCATGCTGTATCCCTCATGGGTGCCATACAGATTAAAAAACCAGTACAGATTGGCGTGAAAAAAGCGATGCAGAACTCTTTTTAACCAATCTGTATGTTAAATAAAAGTACTTTGTGAGTCTGTATTGTTCAGACCCAAATCCGTGAATATAAAGCCTCTGGCAAGGTGGGAGGCAAGGTATGGAATTTCATGAGAATAGAGCAAAGCAGCCGTTTATTGGGTTTGTACTGATCTGGCGGGCATACAAAGCATGGCGGCTACGGGCGCAAACGCGGCGTCTGTTGCACCAGATGAGCGATGAGCGCCTACGTGACGTCGGGCTGCGACGCGATCAGGTGGAGTAATTATTTTCTATCGACCAAGGCCGGGTGTTAGCGCATCCGGCCTCTTTTATATTCACGGTGTTTATCAATTGATGCTTATTGATAGCCTGTTTCTTGATACTTACCATGATAAGTATTATTTTCTTCATCAGCGATGAGGGAAAAGATATATGACTGAAGATGAACTGTTTGCCCGCCGTCCGATGGGGATGCGCATGGCGATGGTGGTGCGCCAGTGGCGGGCCATTATTGATGCTGCCATCACTGATACTGGCCTGACGCAATCAAGCTGGACGGTATTGATGCAGCTGTATCAACTGGGAGACAACGTCTCGGTCAGTGAACTGGCGGAGGTGCAGGGCATTGAACTGCCGCCGCTGATGCGCACCCTCACACTACTGGAAAAGCAGGGCTACCTGCTGCGTTCCACATCGCCTTATGACAAACGCATCCGACTGTTAACGCTGACCGCGCAAGGCCGCTCAAGGCTTGAAGAACTTAACCGGGTGATTGAGACATACCAACATCGCGTCACCTGTACCATTCCTGAAGCGGAGCTTGCCGCCTTTAGCACGACGTTAAATCAACTCGCCTGCAATTTGCGGACAATCCGCGAAGAAGACAATCAACACTAAAAAACTATGATGACCCCAGAACAAAAATTTGCCCGTTGGGTAAGGGTGAGTATTGCCGCTTTCCTGGTAATATTCGCTTGGTTTATCGTTGCTGATATCTGGATCCCGCTGACGCCGGACTCCACGGTGATGCGCGTGGTAACGCCTGTTTCTTCACGCGTATCCGGCTACGTCTCGCAGGTGCATGTACATAACAATAGCCAGGTGAAAAAGGGCGATTTGCTGTACGAGCTGGATCCGACGCCGTTTATCAATAAGGTCGAAGCGGCGCAAATCGCCCTTGAGCAGGCGAAGCTGAGCAACCAACAGCTGGATGCGCAGATCGCCTCCGCGCGCGCTAATCTGCGCACCGCGCAATTCAACGCCCGCAACGATAAGACTACCTTTGACCGCTATCAACGCCTGAGTGCCATGCAGAATGTGTCGCAATCCGATCTCGATAAGGTGCGCACCGCCTGGCAGACCAGCGAACAGTCGGTGGCGGCGCTCAACGCCAGTATTCAGAACCTGCTGATCCAGCGCGGCGAGCGCGATGACAAGCGCAACGTGACGCTGCAAAAATACCGTAACGCGCTGGAAGAGGCGCAGCTGAACCTCAGCTGGAGCAAAGTGTACGCCCAGACCGACGGTATAGTGAGTAACCTCCAGCTTAGCCCCGGACTTTACGCCACCGCCGCCACGCCGCTGCTGGCGCTGGTCAGCCATCAGACCGATATCGTGGCCGACTTTCGCGAGAAAAGCCTGCGCCAAACTCGCGTGGATACCGATGCCGCCGTGGTGTTCGACGCCATGCCGGGCAAGGTTTTCTCTGCCCGCGTCACCAGCAGTGATGCCGGTATTCTGGCGGGCCAGGAGCAGGTTAACGGCCAGCTGTCGCAGCCGGAACAGTCCACCCGCTGGGTGCGCGATGCCCAGCGTATGCGTATTCACGTAGCGCTGAACGAACCGCTCGACACGCCGTTACCGACCGGGGCGCGCGCCACGGTACAGCTGTATAACAGCGAGGGGATGTTCGCTCGCACTTTTGCCGGGGCGCAGATCCACCTCGTTAGCTGGCTGCATTATGTCTATTAACACACTGGCCCACGTCTTTACGCCGCACGGGAATATCGTCTACACCGCCAATGACTTTCGCCAGACCCTGCGGATTTCCGTCGTCGGGACAATCGCGCTGAGTATCTCGACCTTCTACAACGTGCAGTACGGCGTATTTTTTGTGGTTTATCCGCTGATGCTGCTGTCGCTGGTGCCGGTATTCAACCGCCATGTGGCAAAACAGTTTGTGTTCAGCGCGGCGGTGAACTGCGTTGAAATGGTGCTAATCGTCGGCTATCTCTCACAATGGCCGCTAATTATGACGCTGGTGGTGTTCGGCCTGTATGTGATGCGTTTTCGTTTTATGAGCAAAGGGCCACTGTTTCTGCTCGGTTCGATGGGCGTGGTATGCCAGAGCACGATGCTCAACTTTATGAGCTACCCGACCACCAACTGGCATACGCTGATGTTTTCCAATATGGAAGCCTGCGTCATGGCGGTGGCGCTGAGCGCGCTGCTGCATTACCTGATCCCGGACGTGGAACCCCGCCAGCCGCCGCCGCGCATTGAAAAAGATGCCGCCCGGGTTCGCCACGAGTCGCTGCTTTCCGGTACGGTGGCGACGATGATTTTTGTGGTCTTCCAGATCTGCGATTTGAGTGATTCGCTGTCAGCGCTGATGGCAGGCATTTTGATTCTGTTTCCTATGCACTATCGCGGGGCGGTGATTAGCTCGATCTGGCGTGTGGTTGGCGTGGTGCTGGCCTGTCTGTATATTCTGCTGGTGCAGCTGCTTATCTATGATTTCAGCAACCATATGGTGCTGATGATGCCGCTGATTGGCCTTGGGCTGGCATTCAGCGCCCGCCTGCACGTAATGGAAAAAGTCGGCGCAGGCGTGGGGTTTGCCAGTATCACCACCATCGGCATTATGTTTGGCCAGAACCTGCACCCGGATCAGGACCTGGTATTCAGCGATCTGTACCGTATCACCTCCGTCACCGTCGCGCTGGTGGCAACGCTGACAATGGTCTTCCTGGTGCATCGGGTGTTGAACTGCTTTGCCGCGACACGGTTTGTGATTACTGAGTGAGTGGGGGGGAATGCCGGATGGCGGCTGCGCCTTATCCGGCCTACAAAAATCTACTTCTTCAACCCCGCAAACGCAGCTCTGATCTCATCTTCCGGCAGGTTAATACCGATAAACACCAGCAGGCTGTGCGGCGTTTCGTCACCCCACGGGCGGTCCCAGTCGGCGCTGTACAGGCGCTGGACACCCTGGAACAGCAGGCGGTTTGGCTCGCCTTCAATCCACAGCATGCCTTTGTAGCGCAGCAGTTTCTCGGCGGATTCCAGCAGCAGATTTTCCATTACCCGCGACACGTCGCTGATGTTCACCGGGTAATCCAGTTCAACGACGATCGAGGAGATATCGTTTTGCTTGTCGGCGATAAAGTGGAAGCGCGGTTTGGCGCTGACCACGTTCTCTTCCAGCATAAAACCGTTGGTGTCAAAAAGCAGAGAGAGGTCGATATCGCCATGCGTGACGGTGTAAATCGGCGCACGGGCGTTAATGCGCGCTAGGCGCTCACGCAGTTTTTCGCTTTCACCTGCGACGTCGGTTTTGGTCAGCAGGATGCGGTCAGCATAGCCGACCTGCGACTGGGCGATGGTAAACTGGTTCATCTGCTCGTCGGCATGCACCGCGTCAACCAGCGCAATTACGCCGTCCAGCAGGTAGCGTTCGCAAATCACTTCATGGGAGAAAAAGGTCTGGATAATCGGGCCGGGGTCGGCCATGCCGGTGCACTCGATCACCAGACGGTCAAAATTGATGGTGCCTTTGTCGAGGTTGTCGAGCAGGTCTAACAAGGCATCTTCCAGTTCATTAGAACGGGTACAGCAAATGCAGCCGTTGGTCAGGGTTTTGATCTGCGTGGCGCGGTCGCCAATCAGCTGATCGTCCACCGAGACTTCGCCGAATTCGTTTTCGATAACGGCAATCTTGTAACCGTGCTGCTCGTTGAGAATATGGCGTAGCAGGGTGGTTTTACCCGCGCCAAGAAAACCGGTGAGTAGGGTAACTGCAATCGGGGTCATTCACTTCTCCTTCTAACAGCAACTGCTTCCGCCGCTACCGTAGCGGGCTTCCTGGCGCTCGCGGAAGAATTCTTCGTAGGTCATGTACGGCTTATCGGGATGGTTGGTCTTCATGTGCTCGACGTAGTTGTCGTAGTCCGGAATGCCAATCAGCATCTTCGCCGCCTGACCGAGATATTTTTTAGCTTGCCCTAAAGTACCAAACATAAACAATCCTGATAAGCGAAAAGCCCCGCCGGAGCGGGGCTGAATACATCTTAGTGGTGTGAAGAGGTCTTCACGCCGCCTTCCGGCACCGGTACATACGGCGTCTCTTTATCAGAGCGACCGTTGATGGCGCGGGCTTTCTGCCAGGTACGGAACCCGTAGAAAATGATGCTGTACACCACCACCAGGAACAGAATACTCAGACCTGCGTTGGTGTAGTTGTTGATGACGATATGGTTCATGTTGGCAATCTGCTGAGCGGTCAGTTCGCCGCCGTTAGCAATCTTCTCTTTGTACTGATTCGCCATAAAGAAGAAGCCTTCCATCTGCGGGTTGGTGCTGAACAGTTTCAGACCCAGCGCCCAGGTGGTGCAGATAAGCAGCCAGACTGCCGGAACCACGGTAACCCAGATGTATTTGGTGCGCTGCATTTTAACCAGTACCACGGTGCCGAGAACCAGCGCCACGGCAGCCAGCATCTGGTTAGAGATACCGAACAGCGGCCACAGGCTCTTAACGCCGCCCAGCGGGTCAACCACGCCTTGATACAGCAGATAACCCCACAGGCCTACGCAGCCCGCAGTACCGATGATGCCCGCAACCAGAGAGTCGGTTTTCTTCAGGAACGGCACGAAGTTACCCAGTAAATCCTGCAGCATAAAGCGGCCAGAACGGGTACCGGCATCCAGTGCGGTCAGGATGAACAGCGCTTCAAACAGAATACCGAAGTGATACCAGAAGCCCATATCAGCCATCGGCAGCACTTTGTGGAACACGTGAGCGATACCCACGGCCAGCGTCGGTGCGCCACCTGCGCGGTTCAGAACGGACGGTTCACCGATGTCTTTCGCGGTCTGCAGGATCTGCTCAGGCGAAATCACGAAGCCCCAGGAGCTGACGGTCGCTGCCGCATGTGCGGTAACATCTTTCAGCTGCGCCATAATCAGCGGTGCGTTTTCGCCGCTCATTTCATGCAGGTTCGGCATGGTGATGCCAAGGCCCGCAGGCGGGGTGTTCATCGCGAAGTACAGACCCGGTTCGATGATAGACGCAGCAACCAGCGCCATAATCGCCACGAAGGATTCCATCAGCATCGCGCCGTAACCGATAAAGCGCGCATCGGTTTCACAAGCCAGCAGCTTCGGCGTGGTACCGGAAGCAATCAACGCGTGGAAGCCAGATACCGCACCACAGGCGATGGTAATAAACAGGAACGGGAACAGAGCGCCTTTCCACAGCGGGCCAGTACCATCAACGTACTGCGTCATCGCCGGCATTTTCAGTTCCGGATTGAGGATAACAATCCCCACCGCCAGACCGACGATAACGCCGATTTTCAGGAAGGTCGCCAGATAGTCGCGCGGGGCGAGGATCAGCCATACCGGCAGCAGCGCAGAGATAAACGCGTAACCAATCAGGGTAAAGGTAATGGTGGTGTCTTTAAAGGTCAGCGCCGGACCCCAGTACGGGTCGTGCGCAATCACGCCGCCGAAGTAGATGGAAGCCACCAGCAGCACAATACCAATTACCGACACTTCACCCACACGTCCTGGGCGCAGGAATCGCATGTAGATCCCCATGAATAGCGCAATCGGTACGGTTGAGCAGACGGTGAACACACCCCATGGGCTTTCCGCCAGCGCTTTCACCACGATCAGCGCCAGTACCGCCAGGATGATGATCATGATTAAGAAGCAGCCGAACAGGGCAATGGTTCCTGGGATCGGGCCCATCTCTTCTTTGATCATCTCGCCGAGAGATGCGCCGTTACGGCGGGAAGAGATAAACAGCACCATGAAGTCCTGTACCGCACCTGCCAGTACCACGCCTGCCAGCAGCCATAACGTTCCGGGCAGGTAGCCCATCTGCGCGGCCAGTACCGGTCCAACCAGCGGACCTGCACCAGCGATAGCAGCAAAGTGGTGACCAAACAATACGTTACGGTTGGTTGGAACGTAGTTCAGACCGTCATTGTTGATGACCGCCGGCGTGGCGCGCGTCGGGTCAAGTTTCATCACTTTCTGGGCGATGTACAGACTGTAGTAACGATAGGCCACCAGATAAACAGAAACTGAGGCGACCACGATCCACAGGGCACTAATGTGCTCACCCCGACGTAATGCCACTACCGAGAGGCAGAATGCACCGATGATTCCGAGAATCACCCAGGGTATGTGCTTGAATATCTTTTTCGTATCCATAGTAAAACCTGGTATCTAATTAATAATTGGCCGAAGCCGCGTGGGTTTGATCTTGTGTTTGAGGAGGTAAATTGACTGCTATGTTGGAGGGATCTTGCCAGAGAATTACGCGCGTAAAGTAAGGTAAATAAGTGAGCGGTTGTATGTCAGCTTAAGCGGTCTCAAGTGTCAGTGAGCGGTAAGCAGTAGGGGTTAACGGGGATGTTTATGTGATTGAGATCACTAATAAACCCGCTTAGCGCGTTGGCGGACGGCGTGGATCGACGAATCGTCGATGCTGAGATCGATTCAGTTAGCACGAATTCCATAAAGTTTTCCCTTTCCAGGCCGAAAATTCTGACATCTGTCTAGCGGAAAGAGAAAACATGTTAAAACGAATGAAGATTGTTACCAGCTTACTGCTGGTATTGGCGCTATTTGGCCTTTTACAGCTCGCCTCAGGCGGCTTGTTTTTTAACTCACTGAAGAATGACAAAGAGAACTTTACCGTTCTGCAAACCATTCGCCAGCAGCAATCTGCGCTGAACGCTACCTGGGTTGAACTGCTGCAAACGCGTAATACCCTGAACCGGGCGGGTATTCGCTACATGATGGATCAGAGCAACATCGGCAGCGGCGCGACCGTTGCAGAACTGATGCAGGTGGCGAGTAATGCCCTGAAGCTGACCGAAAAAAACTGGGCGATTTACGAGTCGCTCCCGCGCGATCCGCGTCAAAGCGAAGCCGCGTTCCAGGAGATCAACCGCACCTATGACATCTATCACGGTGCGCTGGCGGAGCTGATCCAGTTACTGGGTGAAGGCAAGATCAACGCGTTTTTCGATCAACCGACGCAGAGCTATCAGGACGGTTTTGAGAAGCAGTACATGAGTTACATGCAGCAGAACGATCGCCTGTATGACATCGCGGTTGAGGACAATAACGCTTCCTATAGCCAGGCAATGTGGGTGCTGGCATGTGTACTGATTACCGTGCTGGCCGCTATCGTTGCGGTTTGGTTTGGTATCAAACTGACGCTGATCTCTCCGATGAACCGCCTGATTGAAAGCATTCGTCATATCGCCAGTGGTGATTTGGTGAAGCGTATTGAGGTGGAAGGATCCAACGAGATTGGACAGCTGGCGGAAAGTCTGCGCCACATGCAGGGTGAACTGATGAACACCGTGGGTGACGTGCGTAACGGTGCCAACGCGATTTACAGCGGCGCCAGCGAGATTGCGATGGGCAACAACGATCTCTCCTCGCGTACCGAGCAGCAGGCGGCTTCTCTGGAAGAAACGGCGGCCAGCATGGAACAGCTGACGGCGACCGTGAAGCAGAACGCCGAAAACGCGCGTCAGGCCAGCCATCTGGCGCTGAGCGCTTCGGAAACCGCGCAGAAAGGCGGTAAAGTGGTTGATAACGTGGTGCAAACCATGCGCGACATCGCTTCCAGTTCGCAGAAAATCGCCGATATTATCAGCGTTATCGACGGGATTGCCTTCCAGACCAACATTCTGGCGCTCAACGCCGCAGTAGAAGCCGCGCGTGCGGGCGAGCAGGGGCGTGGTTTTGCGGTGGTTGCGGGTGAGGTTCGTAACCTGGCCCAGCGAAGTGCGCAGGCCGCGCGCGAGATCAAGAGCCTGATTGAAGACTCGGTCAGCCGTGTGGATGTGGGTTCAACGCTGGTGGAAAGCGCCGGTGAAACCATGGATGAGATCGTTAATGCGGTAACCCGCGTGACCGATATCATGGGTGAAATTGCCTCCGCCTCTGATGAGCAGAGCCGCGGCATCGACCAGGTGGGTCTGGCCGTTGCAGAGATGGATCGCGTGACGCAGCAGAACGCCTCGCTGGTGGAAGAATCCGCCGCTGCCGCCGCGGCACTGGAAGAGCAGGCCAGCCGTCTGACCCAGGCCGTTGCCGTGTTCCGTATTCAGCATGACCAACAGCGCGCGCGCGACGTTGCCGCCGCAAAACCGGTTTCAACGGTCCAGCCGCGTAAAGCTGCGGTAACCGATGCCGGGGATAACTGGGAAACGTTCTAAGCCTGTGATGCCGGATGGCGCTGTCGCTTATCCGGCCTACGGGGACAAGTTACCCAGGGCCGATAAGGCGTAGCCGCCATCGGGCAATTAACGCAGCATCAGGCGCATGGCGCAGCGTCGTTCGTACGTCTGCCCGTGCGCCACCTCTTCAGCCCTTTTTTCGCGCAATTCCGGAGAAAGCGTCTCGTCAGCCAGCATTTCAAAACCCAGCCGCGCATACAATGGCGCATTCCACGGCACATCGCGGAAGGTGGTCAGCGTCAGTGACGTATAACCTTTCTCGCGAGCCTGTTCGGCAACATAGCCAATCAATCTGCGGCCAATTCCTTTTCCCTGCCACTCCAGATGCAGCGACAGTTCAGCAATAAACAGCGATGACCCCAGCGTTTCGGCTACCAAAAAACCGACCGGACGCTCATCGACCTGCGCCAGCCAGCTCATGCCTGCGGCGGCAAATGCCCGATGCTGAGCAGCAGATATAATCTGGTCGTCAGCAATCCACGCCAGGTCGGGGAGGAGTAAAAAACGTTGCCCCGCAGATCGTTCGATGGCGGGAAGAGCGGCAGTTTCTGCCAGAGTAGTCGCGCGCAAGATGATGTTCATACGGAGAGCATAACATGCCCGATAAGCACGGTGTTATCGGGCATCTGGAGGATTAATCTTTACGCGGATCGCTAATGGGCTGGCGCACCAGGATGATGTAGGCGAGGGCACCTGCCATCGTGACGCAACCGCAGATAATCAGCGCCAGGCGGAAAGAGTTGGTGGTATCCACAATAAAGCCGGTAACGATCGGCGCGAAGGACGCGCAGATAAAACTGGCAAAGTTCTGGATACTGCCTACGGAGGCGGTCATACGTGAGGCGACGGCGACGTGGATCAAGCCCCAGCAGGAGGTTCCGGCGAAGTGGATACAGAACAGCGCCATACCGATCAGTAACACCGCGGCCATTGATGTTGTCGCCTGCGGTACCACGAAGGTGAAGGCTGCAGAGCAGAACATCCCGGCGATAATACAAATCTTACGGCTCTTAATCGGTGCCATACCGCCTTTCACCAGCCAGTCGGTGACAAAACCGTTAATCAGCATGCCAGCTGCGCCGAACAGGAACGGAATGGCCGCCATTAAGCCAGTGCTTTTTAAATCCAGGTTGTAGGAGGTCTGCAGGTAGCCCGGTAGCCAGGCCAGGTATAACCATGCGGTGTAGTTGATGCCGCTGAAGCCCAGCATCATGCCCCACATGGTACGGTTGCGGAACAGGCTACGCCATTCGGCAAAGCTCAGCGGATCGCGGCGGGCATTGACGCTGCCGGCGTTCAGGTAAGCCTGTTCCGTGGCGCTCAACTCAATTTGCTCGCGGTTGCGATACAGCATGTACCAGCCGATGGCGAGAAAAATACCCAGCACGCCGATAGTAATAAACATCCAGCGCCAGCCCATTACCAGCATCATGGCGGCCAGAATCGGCGGGCTAATGGCAACCCCGATGGTCGAGGCGGCGTTAAACAACCCCATCGGGCGACCGCGCTCTTTGATGTTAAACCAGTCGTTGATGACCTTTACGCCGCACGGGTTCATGGGCGCTTCGCCGATCCCCATGCCAATACGCACCAGCACAAACTGTGTGAAGCTGTGTACCATCCCGGACAGCGCCTGAAACAGCGACCAGAAGAACATCCCGAGTCCTAACATAATGCGCGGACCCTTGCGATCCAGCAGCGGGCCGCAGGGCAGTTGTGCAATACCGTAAGCGAGAGAGAAGACCGACAGCAGGACGCCGATTTGCGTGGCGCTCAGCCCCAGTTCTTCCCGAATCGTTAAGTTGGCGACCGATAATGAACTACGGTCGAGGTAATTAATCACCGCAGCAAAAAATAATAAAATCATTGCTGTGGTCTGAATGCGTTTTATTCGGCTACTGCGTTGTACCATGCCCTCAGGCGGAACATTAATATCCGCTGATGACGACGTGTCAAACGAAGAACTCGGGTCGAGGGTAATATTATTTTTTTCCACGCCGGACTCCTGAACCTCAATAATTTATTTTTACACAGCAGTGGGCTGTGCAGTATTGAAAAAATACCAGTGATGAATCAATTTACTCATCACCGCTCACAAAAGTTTTTAATGCAGTCGACTTAGCGTGAGCATAGGCAAGAGGTATTTTTCAGGGGTTTATATTTTTATAAAATCGTGCTCCCGGTAATGGTTTGCTGTTTTTTATCGGTACTTAATGCGCGGCAGCACTACTTTGATTGATGGAGCGAATCATCGATTGTTTGGCTGTATTCAAATGGTTACACAGCGCCAGAGTGGCATCCAGATCGCTGCGGCAAATTAGCGCGCTGAGGATGGTCATATGCTCATCGATGGCAATGATGTTGCGCTGTTTAAGATCGCTTTCATCCCACTGATAGTGGAAGTGGAAAATCACCGAGATGATTTCAAGTGATTGATTAAAAAATATATTATCAGCAGCGGAGAGCAGTAAAGCATGAAACTCACGGTCTAACTGCGAGAACATACGAAAGCTGCTGCCGATGCTGTCGCGCAGGATGCGATGGCGCTCCAACAGCGTTTTTGCCTGCAGCCAGCGCGGGTCATCATCGGGCAGATTGAGGAAATGCTGCAAAGAATGGGTTTCCAGCATTTCTCTGAGTTCAAACAACTGTTCCGCATAGGCCTGATCGAACTGCTTCATGCTCCACTGACCGCGTTTTTCGTTTTTAATCAGGTTGTAACGTTCGAATTTTAAAAGATATTCCCGCACAACTACCGGACTGACGCCTGCGGCTCTGGCAAGCTGCAGTTCGGAGAAACTCTCGCCTGCGCGCAGTTGGCGCTGGTTGATCATGGTGAAAAAAGCCTGCTCGAAGATCCGGTTTTGCTCGGTCATGGAGGCGGTGGTGCAGGCAAAACCGTCGTCATGGTCAGGTTTACGCACGATGACATAGTGGCTGCCGACCTGCGTTAGTACGCCGCATTCGCCTAAGTGGCTCAGCATATGGCGCACGGTGGTGCGGCTGATGTTGTACATCTCCGCCAGCGCGCTTTGCGACGGAAGTGGGGAAGGGATATGACCCCGCGCCATATCATCGATTATTTGGTTAATCACATTGTGGCGTAAGTTCTGTGAACGGCTCATGGCGTCTCCTTTTTGGCTATTAAAACCCGATTTAAAACATTTTTATGCGCTGAGATTCACAGATTACGTTTCCGCTTTCTCCGGTTTTTTTATTTTCGTTGATATCTGAGGCAACAAAAAACAGGAGAGCAGAATCATGTCTACGATGAATACGTTGATTTGCCAGGAACCTAAAAAATTAGTCTGGAAAGAGCGTGAAATACCTATTCCTGGTGAGGGCGAGGCATTAATAAAAATTAAGTCGGTGGGTATTTGTGGCACCGATATTCATGCCTGGGGCGGCAATCAGCCTTTTTTCAGCTATCCACGTGTATTAGGCCATGAAATATGTGGGGAAATTGTCGGGTTGGGCAAAAATATACAAAATCTGAAAAATGGCCAGCAGGTGGCGGTTATTCCTTACGTGGCCTGTCAGCAGTGTCCGGCGTGCCTGAGCGGGCGCACCAACTGTTGTGAGAATATTTCAGTGATTGGCGTGCACCAGGATGGCGGCTTCAGCGAATACTTGTCCGTGCCGGTGACCAACCTGCTGGATGCGCAGGGCATTGACCCGCAGGCTGCGGCGTTGATTGAGCCTTATGCCATCAGCGCACATGCGGTACGTCGGGCGGCGGTAGCGCCGGGTGAGCAGGTGCTGGTGGTCGGTGCCGGTCCGATTGGTCTGGGCGCGGCGGCGATTGCCAAAGCCGATGGTGCACAGGTGGTGGTGGCGGATACCAGCCCCGCGCGCCGGGAGCATGTGCTTTCCCGACTGGATCTTCCGGTTATCGATCCCTCCGCTGAAGATTTTGATGCGCAATTGCGCGCTCAGTTTGGCGGCTCGTTGGCGCAAAAGGTCATTGATGCCACGGGGAATCAGCATGCGATGAACAACACAGTGAATTTGATTCGCCATGGCGGCAGCATCGTTTTCGTTGGGCTGTTCAAAGGCGATTTACAGTTCTCCGATCCTGAGTTCCATAAAAAAGAAACCACCATGATGGGCAGTCGCAACGCGACCCCGGAAGATTTCGCCAAGGTGGGGCGCCTGATGTCGGCAGGCAAACTGACCGCCGACATGATGCTCACGCACCGTTACGCGTTTGCCCAGCTTGCAGAGATCTACGAGCGGGACGTGATTAACAACCGGGAACTGATTAAAGGCGTGATCACGTTCTGAGAGGATAAGAGTGATGAAAACATTGAATCGACGTGATTTTCCGGGTGCCAGCTACCCTACGCGCGTGATCCAGTTTGGTGAAGGTAATTTTCTGCGGGCGTTTGTTGACTGGCAACTGGATATCCTTAATGAGAAAACGGATCTCAATGCTGGCGTGACCATTGTTCGCCCGATTAATACCGATTTTCCGCCGTCGCTGAACGCTCAGGATGGGCTATATACCACGCTTATTCGTGGGTTGAACGAGCAGGGCGAAGCGGTAAGCAAGGCGCGGCTGATTCGTTCGGTGAATAACGAAATCAACCCGTACAAGGATTTCGCGGCGTATCTGGCGCTGGCGCACAATGCAGATATCCGTTTTGTGTTTTCGAACACCACTGAAGCCGGGATTAGCTATCACGCGGGGGACAGCGTGGATGATGCCCCGCCGGTGAGTTTTCCGGCCAAACTGACGCGACTGCTGCTGGAGCGCTTTAACCATTTTGCGGGGGCGGTGGATAAGGGCTGGGTAATTATCCCGTGCGAGCTAATCGACTATAACGGTGAGTCGCTCAAAACGCTGGTGCTGCGGTATGCGCAGGAGTGGCACCTTCCTCCGGCGTTTGCCGACTGGGTGGAAACGGCGAACACCTTCTGTTCCACGCTGGTCGACCGCATTGTTACTGGCTACCCGCGTGAAGAAGCCGCCGCGCTGGAAGCTACGCTTGGCTATCACGATGCGTTTCTCGATACCGCGGAACACTTTTATCTGTTCGTGATCCAGGGACCGGCATGGTTGGCCGAAGAGTTAAAACTGGCGCAATGCCCGCTGAATATCCGGGTGGTGAGCGATATCAAGCCGTACAAGGAACGTAAGGTCGCGATTCTGAACGGCGCGCATACGGCGCTGGTGCCGGTTGCCTGGCTGTGCGGGCTGGAGACCGTTGGCGAAGCGATGCAGGATGCTGATGTCCGCCATTATATTGAGCGAGCGATTGGTGAAGAAATCATTCCGGTATTGGATCTCGATGCCGATGAACTGCGCGAATTTGCCGGTGCGGTGAGCGGGCGTTTTCAGAACCCCTACATTCGCCATCAGTTACTTTCCATCGCGCTTAACGGCATGACCAAATTCCGCACCCGTATATTGCCGCAGCTGCTGGCGGGCCAGCAAAATGGATGTTGGCCTGTGCGCTTAACCTTCGCTCTGGCCGCGCTGTTGGCGTTTTATCGCGGCGAACGGGCCGGGGAAGGCTATCCATTGCAGGATGACGAGCAGTGGATAAATCTGTATGCCAGCCTGTGGCCGCAAGTTGGCAATGATTTAACGCTGCGGGAACTGGTGAATGCAGTGCTCGGCGATGCCGCGCACTGGGGGGAAGATCTGACGTTGCTGCCAGGCCTTGCAGAGCAGGTGACAGCCAACCTGGAAATGATTCTGGTGCAGGGAATGCGTCAGGCGGTGAACAGTCTGGAATAAGGTTGCCATGCAGCGCCCGGAGTTGTGTTGGGCGCTGTTTTTTTTACCCCTGAGCTGCCACCACTTTGATTTCAACCATCCCGATCCCCAGCTTACGCGGCGAGTGGCCGAGAATATTACCCTCGTTGGTAGCGACCGGATCGGGTGGGATAATCACCAGCGTATCGGCATCCGCCGGATTATCAAAATGTAAGGTAGTGGTGCTGATATCATGGCTTAGCACCAGCGTCTGTTCCTCATTGCCAACGCGCACGGGTATCGGGCGATTGGCGTTATCGCCATAGGCTTTGGCGGTGATGACCAGATCGAATTTTTTCGGCAATGGCGCTTTGTATTCGATTTTTACCTCTTCACTGAGCTGCGCATTGGACCAGCGTCCCCACGATTCAGGGCGTGAAATACCGCTAAATTGTTTCACCTCTTCCGGCGCGCCCGCCACGTTAAAGACGAAGCTGTCTGCCTTGTAGCGAATATCGTTATCGACAATTTTCAGCGTATCGACGTTGCCTTTGTAGCGCTCCATGTCGATCACCGTGTCTTTAAAGACGGTTTTGCTTTTCCATTTGGCTTTGTCAACGTGCTGCACGATTTGTTGCCCGCCCAGTTGCCCCTGCGAGACGCACCAGTCGGTGGAAAGCGCCAACTCCGGTGCCCACAGCTGCGCCATTTTGTAGCAGCGATCGACCCAGACAAAGTTATCGCGCGGCGCGAAATCTGCCAACTGGAAGCGCAGCGGGGCCGAATATTCGCTTTCTGGTAGCGGCTCGACGCGTTTATCCGATACGCGCAGCAGCAGCGGCAGGCGGAAATGGCTGCCGGAGAAAGCGATCATATTTTTGTCCTGATCGACGGTGAACTCTTTCATCTCTTTGGGGAAATTCCACAGGCGGATGATGTCGGGTTTCCACGCCAGCATTTTTTCTTTGATGTTGAGGAACACTTCCGACACGGATTCGCCCGACAAACTGCTGCGGCCAAGGCCGATAAAGTTATCACCGCCCAGGATATCCAGCACCGTTGCGCCGTTATCCATCGTGTTACGTTTCACCGCCAGCGTATCCTGTTGCGGCTGGTCGCCGCGCAGCACGAAGAACAGGTTGTTGCGATCCTGCTTGTTCAGATACTTCCATGCGGTGTTGTTCATCGCCAGATGATCGGAAGAAACCACGATCACGGTATCTTTAAACCACGGGGATGCTTTGATTTTATTGATAAATTCAGCGATGTTTTCCTGGCTGCAGCTCACCGCGCTGAAGGACTGATTGGCCTTACCGTCGATGTCATAACGTTTGCGGTTACAGCTACGTGAGATAAATCCATCCGGATGATGGGTATCCACGGTTAGGGTAAACAGCGAAAAACGTTGTCCTGAACGCGATAGCTCTTCAAATTTTTTCCAGGCTTCGTCCAGCACGGTGTCATCGTAAAAACCCCAGTCGTTACGATATGCGGGATCCGCCACCACACTTTTTAACTCTTCTGCGCCGTACAGATGATCAAACCCGTGAGATTTCAGGAACACAT
Organism: Citrobacter sp. wls714; assembly: GCF_005281025.1. NCBI lineage: Bacteria > Pseudomonadati > Pseudomonadota > Gammaproteobacteria > Enterobacterales > Enterobacteriaceae > Citrobacter > Citrobacter sp. wls714. The sequence goes on from NZ_SZWZ01000095.1 coordinate 50,711, forward strand.
CCTTCCCGGCAAAGCGCAGGTTGGCCCCCTGCACAAAGTAGTTTTGGTAGCCGGAGTTTTTCAGGATGTCGCCGAGACAGATATTGTTGGGGAAAAAGCTGGAAACCGATGCCGAGGCATTGCCTTCAAATGGCGCAAATAGCGGGATGCCACATTGTGAAGCGACCATACCAGCGATGGTGTAATCCGTCCCCGGTAGCTGCATGGTGTTGCTGAAATCCATGCCTTCATTTTTCAACGCGCCGAGTTCCGGGGTCAGATCCGGGAACGCATCGTTGTTAAAGTAGGTGCGTTCGAGGCTTTCGCCGTAGATATAAACCAGGTTCAGCTTCGGGTTGGGAATGGTTTTCGACGGCTCTTTATAATAGGTCAGGAAATCCGGATCGCCATCGCGCGACTGAGATTTCACCAGTTCAGTTATCTGGTGAAACGCCGGGCTGGCGTCAACGGAGGCCAGCGCCAGCAGCAGGGCCAGCAGGCTGTAACCCACGTGATGCGGGTGATGGCGACGGCGGCGAAGGATCCAGCCGAGGGCGACAAAGACGGTCGTCAGCGCCAGCGCAATTCCGACGCCAGGCAGAATATATTTCCCAATACCCGCGCCGGTCAGGCTGTTGGTCAGAGTGTAAAGCACCGCGTCGTTGATTCCGTCGCCGGTGAAATAGTCACTGGCATACAGTGTGATATTCAAGACGATAAAAATCCCCAGCACCGTTAACGTGGCGGCAAACCACCAGGTATTGCGACCCGCTTTCCAGGCGTAAATCAGCACTGAAGCGAGAAACAGAGTGATGGAGATTAATTCTGACACGGTCGATCCTCAGTAAACCGGGCACATGCCTGGCAGGCTAATCATTTGGTGAGAGAACAATGTAATAGCGTTGTTATATTGCTGCAATTGTAGTGACATTAAATTACGTTGTTATTCAGAATTGGTTTAGATATGCGCGTTTTTTTGCGGGTAATTACGGCTTTCGTGATGGCGGTATGTATCGGCAGGAATGGGGGATGCCGCGCAGGGGACGCGCGGCATTTAATGCCTCAGGAAATGAAGTTCATGCCCTGTTTTAACACCAGATCGCAGGCCTTGGTTTTTACCTGCTTCGCCAGCGAGCTATTACCAATCGTATTCAGGTCCAGCTGTTGGCCATCTTTGGCATTGAGCAGGCCCTGAATGCCGTCCATGTAGTTGGTATCTTGTTTCTGCTCTGGAGCACTGAGGCCGAGTTTATCCAGCACCTGGTTTTTGACGTTTTGCGTGTCGGTAACCGAGGCCAGTTTCTGTTTGGCGCAATATTCCAGGATCCCGGCGGCGTTATTCATGCTGCTTGAGGTCAGTGACTGATTGCTGCCATTCAGCAGGCTGGTCAGGGAAGAGAGCGACGAGCTGCCCTGCGAGCCGGAGCTTTGTTTGCTCAGTTCGCTGGCAGCGCTGGAGAGCGAATCCTGCCAGGAGGCAGCAAAAACGCTGGTGGAGATGAGCGTGCTGGCGGCAAGCGCACAGCACAGCAGACGTTTGGTTGTTTTCATCATTATATGCAACTCGTGTTATGCCTTTTCAGCGCAGTATAGCGCTGGCAGCTTTAGGAGTGGTCCTAATACGTTTAATACTCTTTGCCTGTTACCCGGCTACGGTAGCTGTCCCAGTTAAAAATCACCCACAGGCTGTTGCCAAGGCGCATACGGTCCATCACGCGCTCTCCCAGCAGTTTGTTCATTTCATCCATATTGCTGTTGGTTAACATGCCGGTTGGGCGTTTTGAGGACGATCGGCGATCGACGATCTGATTGATGATCACTTTTTCATAGCGCGATTCGGTCTGCATGCCGATCTCATCGATCACCAGCAGATCCACATTGCTAAGATCGTTGAGCAACTGTTCTTCGCTGGTTTCACGGTTACTAAAGGTTTCTTTCATCGCCGACATGATATCAGCCACGGTGATGATCAGTACCGACTTACCGCGGAGCAGCAGTTCGTTGCAGATGGCTGCCGCCAGATGATTTTTGCCGGTGCCGGGTTTGCCCGAGAAAATAAAGCTGGCGATGTTGCCGTCAAACTCATCAACGTACTGGCGGGCTTTGCTCAGGGCGTTCATCTGACCTTCGCATTCCACCCGATAGTTATCGAATGAACAGTTTTGGTGCAGCGGACGGATACCGGAGCGGTTAAATGTGCGCTGCATTTTCATGGCCCGGTTTTCGCGGGCCAGCGCTGCGGCACGAATTTCACCTTGCTCTTTTTGCCATGCCAGTAGCTCTTCGCCCGTTTTAAAGGCAGGCTCGACATTGGGCGGCATCATTTTTTGCAGACGTTTCATCAGATCGCCAACGTTTTTCATCGTTATCCTCTAAAACCTGGTGGAATATGGCTGTCAGGTTCGCTGACACTGTTCACATCGCGCTTTGGCATTCCGCCATTGCTGGCCCGGCCAATCTGGATGCTACGCGCCAGTTTTTGCTGCCACTGAATATGGTGAAAGACTTTGCCTTCGGCCTGCCAGTAGGCGACGAATGAGGCCAGTTCCTCGGCGGTGACCGGTTCTCTTAACGCCACGCCCCACAGAGCGGCCTGGCGCTGAAAGTCGGCATCGGGCTGCCAGTCAGCGTACATCGCAAATTTCCCCATTGGCACGGCAACGGGCGCAGCTTGCGGCTCTTCATAAAATTGCGCATCCAATGTCACATCACTTCCCGGACGTGACAGCTTCTCTTCAAGCTCCAACAACTGAGCCAGTCGCGCAGGCGTCAGCGCGTAAAAGGCTGGCGCATTGTTGGCGAATACCGCTACGGCGCCACCCGCAGACTTTGCCAGTACCGCGTGATGATCGTGTAGTAAGGCGTCAATGCTGATGACGTCCGGCGTCAAAATTTTGCAGGGCATAATGTTTCTCAAAACTGAACAACAACTGAGAAGGGACTGCTTTTATAGTAACACAGAGAACCAGGAGAGCAGCAGATGAGGGGGAGATTCCCCCTCTGCGATGTGCTTAGAAATTACCGCGCTAGACGCGCGGGCGTTTGCGATACAGCCATAAGCCTGGTACGGATAAGCCGATAGAGAGCGCACCGACAATTGATGAGGCTTTCAGGAAATTGGTTAACAGGGTGATCATCAGCGCTTCGCTATAGCCGAAATGGCCGATTTTTACCGCGGAGATCATGGCGGTGTAGGCGGAGATCCCAGGAAACATGGGGATCACAGCCGCGACGGTGAAGACCTTAGGATGCGCCAGATACCAGCGCGACCACTGGATCCCAATGCAGCCAATCAGCAGCGACGCCATAAAGGTTGACCATTCAATATTAAATCCTGCGCTCATCATCACCATTCGTGAACCATGGCCCAGCGCACCGAGTAACGCACACCAGGGAAGCGCGCGATGCGGCACGTTAAATACCATGGCAAAGCCCAGTGCCGGAATCGCCGACAGGATCATGTCCTGTATTAGCGCCAGAATGAAATCGATCACGCCCATCCGCGTAGCCCCCATAAGGTCATCGACATAACCACCCCAATGCAGGTCGCCAACGTTAGCAGACTGGCAATGGCCCAGCGAGCCAGCCCGGTATTAATGTGCCCCTTAAACATATCTGCGACAGAGTTGATCAACGGAAAACCCGGAACCAGCAGCAGCACGCTGGCCGCCATGGCGATGGTTGGGGTGTGATTAAAGGTCGGCAGCGTCAGCAACAGGCCGGATATCGTGGTTGCCACAAAGGCGGTGATACAAAAGTTGATTTGCGGGTGCAAATGCCGGGACGCCAGGACCTGGCGGATATACATTGCTACCATGCTGGCGAAAAAGGTGATCACTGCGCCATCCCATCCGCCGTTATTAAGTTTACAAAAGCAGGCGCAGGACAAACCAACCATCAATGCGACCAGCCATCTTGGATAGCGTAGCGGCTTAATCTGGCTAAAGCGCTTCTCAACGCCTTTTATATCCAGCAGCTTGTGTTCCGCTAAAATAACGATGTGCTGCACTTCCGTCACGACGTGCATGTTAATGCCGCGATCATGATTTTTTCGGGTCGACGTCAGGCATTGCCCATCTTTAATGGTGGTCAGGACAATCGCGTTGGAGGAGATGGCGCTTTCTACGCTATCCATGCCAAGCGCCAGGCCGAGGCGAGTGGATAGCTCGTCAACCAGCGCGCTTTCCGCACCATGCTGGAGTAAAAAAAGCCCACATTGTATACATAACCGTGTAACCGTTCGCTGTGACGACTGCTCTGTTTGCATGGCTCGCTCTGACTGAAAAGGATCTCATTGAAGGGTGAATGCTTTCTTTTTATCATGAAGCACGAGCCCGTTGGCTCTGGCAAGATCAATCTTTGCGTTGAAAAAAGACGCAGGTCGCAGCCGCTTACATGCCTTACCTGCTTATCAATAAAGATAGCGCTACATGAAAAGGTCGTGTTATTTATAAGGATGGCAAATACGTAAGCAATGCTAATGTTCTATTGTAGTTCTTTTAATTGTACATAGAATGTATTTGTGCGTAATTTTGTAATAACGGTTCAATAGTTTGACGCTATTGGGATTATAGCGCCATTACTTTAATATTTTAATAAAATCCAAGGATAAACAATTCACCTCGTCTATAGTTTAGGTTTTTCTGTTAATTAATATATTTAATTTATCAGGAAGCTTTTAATAAGTGCGAATACGGACTGGTGAATGTGGAGGGGATATGTTGCCAGGACGCTGCAAAAACGCAATTATTATTAGTAAATTACCGATCGTACAAACTGGGCTTAAAGGTGTAATGCAAGGACAGTTCGCTGATTGCGAATTAACTTACTGTCGTTCCGTTGAAGAACTGACATTGTTGCAGTTGCGGTGCGCTGATTTGGTGATTGCTGATTTACCCGCAGACTGTAATCATCCTCGCTCAGTCTGCGAACAATATTATTCTTTATTATCTCAATACCGTGATATTCATTGGGTATTTCTTGTATCTCGTATTTTTTACCCTCTCGCCATCGAACTGCTGATGTGCCCGATCAGTTCGCTGTTATCTGATGCAGAGCCGATTGAAAGTTTAGTGAATGTAATTCATGCGGGAAATACCCGAGCAGAGAGAATTAGCAAGTCGCTGCTCTCTCCGCCCCTAATGCCAGAGTTGGCTGACCATAGCGTCCGCTCAATTGTACTTACCCTCTCGGAGAGGAAAGTGCTGAGACTCCTGGGAAAAGGCTGGGGAATTAACCAGATTGCGTCGTTGCTTAAGAAAAGTAATAAAACAATCAGCGCCCAAAAGAACAGCGCCATGCGTCGCTTATCAATACACAGCAATGCAGAAATGTACGCATGGATAAACAGTTCTCAAGGATCGCGAGAACTGAATTTACCTTCAGTATATGGAGAGACCACGGAATGGAAAGCAGAAGCATTAAAAGAAACGTCGCACTTATAGAAAAATGTGCGATGAGTAGCGTGGGTATTGAGAGTTTATTTAATACCATGCCGGGTGACCAATACGCACTTCATCTCTTTTCGAATCAGCTTGCCTTTAGTCAGGCGATGTTAAAAATGTCATTTTCGGCAGTTATTTTTTCTCTTTCTGCTATCAGGACCGATCGCAGAGCAGGGCTCGCCTATCTGACGGAACTGGCGATAAATTTCCCTCGCATCAGGCGTATAGTTATTGCCGATGACGATGCTGAGGCGCGTTTAATTGGCTCTCTGTCACCATTGCCATTGGATGGGGTTGTTAGCAAAGCTTCTTCGTTAACTGTGTTGCAGGACGCGTTATTTACAGCATTGAATTGCCCTACCCAGGTAACCGAAAGCGCGAAAAACCATTGGTTTATCAATCAAAGCCGTGTGCTTAGCCCTACAGAACGAGAAATTCTGCGTTTTATGTCGAATGGCTATTCGATGCCGCAGATTGCCGTTCAGCTTGAGCGGAATATTAAAACCATTCGGGCGCATAAATTTAACGTAATGTCCAAGCTGGGCGTGAGCTCAGATGTTGGGTTACTGGATGCCGCCGATATCCTGCTGTATCTGCGCGCAGGTGAATCGACACCTTTTCTACAAGCGGCGTCGTAACGATCAACGTAGACCTATTTTGTGTCGGTTTCAGTCACCGGGCTGGGGCGTGAAACATCACTGACACACATCAACCCAGGTGGCTGAAGTTAGCTCAGCCATTCGTTCCGGTGTGATGCGAACCGCGCTGTGAATGGCTCCTGCCGCAGGCAGCACTTCAGCATAGTGCTTCAGAGAGACATCGCAATAAACCGAGATCGGTGTTTCCAGCCCGAAAGGACAAACGCCGCCAACGGGATGACCCGTCGCGTTCACTACCTCATCACTACTCAGCATACGGGCTTTGGCACCGAACGTGCTCTTTAGCTTTTTATTATCCAGCCGGGCATCGCCTTTGGCGACAACCAGGATGATGTCGTTCTTCACCTTTAGCGAAAGTGTTTTCGCGATCTGACCGGGTTCGACATTATGGGCTTTAGCTGCCAGTTCAACAGTTGCCGTGCTCTGGTCTAATTCGATGATCTCAATATCTGGGGCATGCTGCGCCAAAAATTGGCGTACTGATTGCAAACTCATTCTTCTCTCCATGGTGCCTACAGGCAGCTCCGCACAGCAGAAAACCGCATGGCGTAATTTGTCATAGGGCTTACCTCACTGTAAATATTTTATTGTAACAACATGGCAACATTGGCAGTTTTTCGATCGTCTTCACAATCAAAGAAACCGGTTACAGTAACCGGTTGCAGATTGTTGAAATGACGATTAATACTGAAGTTGTCACTTCCTCTGTATCACATAATAAGAGCCATCTATGAAACTTAACTCAAAATGCAGTTGCGCTGGTGCTCTTCCCGGCACGGTTGCGAAAAAGTGTAATGGGCTTTACATGGTGGTGTTGATGACTGCATGGCTGCAGGGTTTTGCGCAACGGGAGAGCGGCTATGTCTACTAACCATGCTGTGTTTAATGTGATTTTCCGCTTTGTTGAAAACTACGTCAGCCCTGTCGCCGGGCGTATCTCTTCGCAACGTCACGTGATGGCAATTCGTGATGGTTTTATTTCGGCTATGCCATTTATGATCGTAGGCTCATTTCTGTTGGTTTTTGCCTACCCGCCATTTTCTCCTGATACAACATGGGGATTTGCCCGCGCATGGCTGGACATGGCAAAACAGTTTGAAGGCCAAATCCTCACTCCGTTTGATATGACGATGGGGATCATGTCGGTCTACATATGTGCGGCTATCGCTTATAACCTGGGGAAGCACTATGTGAAGTCGTATCAATTAGATCCGTTTATGTGCGCGATGTTGTCCATTATGGCTTTTTTGCTGATTGCTGCGCCGAAAACCAAAGGCACGATGCCCGTTGATAGCCTGGGTGGGACGGGGATTTTCACCGCTATCCTGGTGGCGATTTACTGTGTTGAAATGATGCGTTTCCTGAAGGCGCACAACATCGGTATCCGTTTACCCGATCAGGTGCCGCCAATGATCAAAAACTCCTTCGATCTGCTGATCCCGGTGCTGGTGGTGGTGCTAACTCTGTACCCTCTGAGTCTGGTTATACAGTCGCAGTTTGACATGCTAATCCCGCAGGCCATTATGGCCATCTTTAAACCACTGGTATCCGCCGCTGATTCTCTCCCGGCGATACTACTGGCCGTGCTGATTGGTCATCTACTGTGGTTTGCTGGGATCCATGGTGCGGCGATTGTATCGGGGATGCTGCAAATGTTCTGGCTAACCAATCTCGGAATGAACCAGTCGGCGCTGGCACAGGGCGCGCCTTTGCCGCATATCTTTATGGAAGCATTCTGGACGTTTTTCATCGTGGTTGGTGGGTCCGGCGCGACGATGGGGCTGGTGATTTGCTATCTGCGCAGCCGTTCGGCTCATTTACGCTCGATTGGGCGTTTGAGCGTGGTCCCCAGCATTTTCAATATTAATGAACCGGTGATTTTCGGTACGCCGATTGTTATGAACCCGGTGTTCTTTATCCCGTTCCTGTTGGCCCCGATGGTGAATGCGGTGCTGGCATGGGCGGCGATGAAGCTGGATTTAATTGGTCGGGTGATTTCCGTCGTTCCCTGGACGGCCCCGGCTCCGGTTGGTGCGGCATGGGCGTTAGGCTGGGATTATCGTGCGGCCATCCTGGTTGTCCTGCTGGCATTGGTGTCGGCGATCATTTATTTCCCATTCTTTAAAGTTTATGAAAAGCAGCTTCTGGCACAGGAAAAAGAAGAAGCACAGCGTATAGAAGAAAATCAGCAGGTTGCATAATTTGTTGGCGAGGGGCTACGGTTCCTCGCTTATTTCAGCGTACAGTCACCGCATTGCTGAACGTCGGGCAGGCGATAGCGCTGGCAGCAGGTTCTGCGAACTAACAGTCCCTCGCGTGGAACAACGGTACGCCACAGGGGGTTATCCTGGCCGCAGGAGAGTTGTTTCTCAAAAAAGCAGGTCTGGCGCAGCGTGTTCAACAGTTCTTCACCTAACAACGGCTTCATTTCCGTTAAGTACCAGTGAATTAAGTATCCCGTATTACTCCAGATAAGCTTTGCGTTGATCTCGCCTGTCGCTTCCAGCGCCTGCACAACCGGCGTCAGCGCTGTGAGAATCAGCGTTTCCATACGTTGTTGAGGAGACAGGGCCGTGGTCTGGTGATCCTGATGCACATCGATCCAGAAGCAGGCTGCACGGCCCGTTTCGTGGAATTCTACGTGCATGTGTTCAGGAGAGACATCGATAGCCTCTTTTTGCGTCAGCAGAGCTACCATGAGCGGAGGCATCATCAGGCCGATATACCACTGGGCCCAGAGAGAAATCAGCGGCTTATTTTCGCGTGTCAGCGTAGCTTGGTTGCGATAGATATGGTCTGAATAAACGGCCAACAGCGAACTGAGCGTCGCCGGTTGCGTCCATTCATGTAGCGTCATCGCGCCCGGTACGGGGATTTCGTCAAGACGAATGAAGTCCAGTAGGTGCTCACGGGTCTTGGCTATCGTTTCGCGTACAGCAGCCGCCAGCGAGGGCATCTTTGCTGGGAGGTGGCTACGCCAGATGACATCTTCAACGATCGGTGCGGAACGATAAGCCATGGCAATATACGGATGTTAATCTAAATGATAATGATTGCTAATCCTATAGTTGACAATGAACGATGGCAAGATCTTTGTCACGATGCTGGGTGCCACCGCACATATAGCTCAGAGTGAAGGGCGGTTTATCCGTAGCTCATCGCTGACCAGCGTGTTGTTACGCCCGAGGTTTTTCGCCTCGTATAGGGCTTTATCCGCTCTGGCGATAGCGGCCTCAATATCCTGCTCTACCAGAGGCGCAATGCCAATACTGACGGTCACGTTGGTTGCCACGCTTTCGTTAAACATGTGGGGTATTTTAAGGTCGTACACTTTCTGACGAATACGCTCGGCGGCAGCTTGTGCCTGTTGCGGATCGATCGCGGTCAGCAAAACCATGAATTCTTCGCCGCCGAATCGCGCCACCACATCCCGGGAGCGTACGGAATCACGAATGGCCGCTGAGACGCGGATCAGCGCCTGGTCACCCATCATATGCCCGTAATGATCGTTATAGGCTTTGAAGTGGTCGATATCTAATAACAACACGTAGTGCTTCGAGTTGCTCAGCGCCAACAGTGTATCGAGTCTGTGTTGCAGCCCCCGGCGGTTATATAAACCAGTAAGCGGATCAAGCATGCTGAGTCCGCTGAGCGTTTCTCGTTCCTCCAGCAGTTTGTACATCAACTGCTGGGCGAAACCATCGTAGCGCTTTTGAATCACATGCTGGATGGCGATCCCGGCCATCGGTAACGCCATAAAATAGAAAATTCGTAAACCATGCTCGTTGCCGCTCAGCCATAAACAGACGGCGACGGAAGGCAATGAGTGAAGCGTAAACGCGATGATATTATTGGCAAAAGCAATAGATCCAATAAACAGTACACTGAGCAGTGCGATTAACAGAAAATAATAGTCATTATGACCGAGCGTGGAATATTTCTGAAAAATATGAAATGCCCATAACAAGCCAAAAATTATTGAAATAAAAGGGAGATTAATTTTTTTATCCGTATATTTCCCATGCCATATAAGCAGCAGCGTGCTGGTGATCAGTATCAGCAGAGCCGGTACTGATACGGCTTTGACGGCAAAAAGTGGGAAAAAAGCGTAAACAGCGCGGAGACTGCGTTGAGAAGCAGAAACAAACGCAACGAGAGTTGATATTTTTTAGTGCGCAGAGTTCGCCAGGATTGTACTGTCATAGGTAAATATTGTTAGTTATCTGTAATATACGAAGATGTGTTGGTAAATAAAACAAATAACGAACGGGGCATCATTCGCTGAGGTCTTTATTTTTAGTTGAAGCGTTAATCGGCGAGCAATTTATCACCTTAGGTTATTCATGTCATCAATCGTTAAGTAAAACTCATATAATTGATAGTGCCTCCCAGCTGACAAATGAGAAAATATATCATATGATATTGGTTATCATTATCAATGTAGTAGGTGGAACCATGTTGCAACGTACGCTGGGCAGTGGATGGGGAGTTCTGTTGCCGGGGATGCTCATTGCCGGAATGGCATTTACCGATCTGTCAGTCTATGTATGGAAGGTAATGATTGTATTAGGATTACTACTGACTTCGCTCATGCTATATCACAAGCGTTTACGGCATTTTGTTCTGTTACCTTCATGCGCGGCGTTGATCGGCGGCATTGTGCTGGTAATGATGAACTGGAATCAGGGATAAGCGAAACAGGGAAAAAAGCGAGAGGGAAATAAGATAATTGGTGCGAGGGGGGGGACTCGAACCCCCACATCCTAAGGACACTAACACCTGAAGCTAGCGCGTCTACCAATTCCGCCACCTTCGCACAGTCATCTTATTTTTTTTGATATCGCCTCGTTGGTGCGAGGGGGGGGACTTGAACCCCCACGTCCGAAAGGACACTAACACCTGAAGCTAGCGCGTCTACCAATTCCGCCACCTTCGCCCAGTGCGAGCAATATCAACGTGGATTATGGTGCGAGGGGGGGGACTTGAACCCCCACGTCCGAAAGGACACTAACACCTGAAGCTAGCGCGTCTACCAATTCCGCCACCTTCGCATACCATCGACACTCAAAAAGTATCGTTACCACGGAGGCGCATTCTAGTTGTTTTCAACTTTTCGTCAATAGTTAATTGTACAGGCTGGGCCGATTGATGCAAAAACGGCCATGTGAATGGCCGTTCGCTGCGAGACAATTACGCTTTTTTCGCCTGACGCGTCATGATGGTGCGATAGACCTTGAAGCGTCCGGTCTGTGCGATAACTTCATGGAATCCGAATACCTCATCCAGCACCTTTGGATAGGGCAGGAAGGCGTTCGCCACGATACGCAGTTCACCGCCGCTGTTGAGATGACGCACCGCGCCGCGAATCAGCGTTTGCGCGGCATCGAGGCTGGTCTGCATCCCATCATGGAACGGTGGGTTGGAGATGATCATATCAAAGCGGCCCGTCACGTCAGAAAAAACGTTACTGGCGATCACATCACCTTCAATACCGTTGGCGGCAAGCGTGGCGCGGCTGGCTTCAACAGCGGCCGCACTTACATCACACAGGGTTAAGCGAACTTTTGGCGAGTGGCTGGCTAAAGCGACGGAAAGTACGCCAGCGCCACAACCGACATCCAGAATTTTACCTTTGGTATGCGGCGTCAGTGTGGAGAGTAGCAATTGGCTGCCAACATCCAGGCCGTCACGGCTGAATACGCCCGGCAGCGTTTTGATGGTCAGATTATCAACCTGATATTCATCCCAGTATTTTTCTGCATCAAAGACCGGCTGTTTTTCCAGACGGCCGTGGTACAGGCCACAGCGACGGGCGCTGTCGACTTTATTCAGCGGTGCGTATTCGGCCAGCATCTGCTCTGCGCTACGTACGCCACTGCGGTTCTCACCGACAACAAAAACATCGCTGCCCACCGGTAACAGCGACAAAATGTTCATCAGCTGGAACTGCGCTTCCGGCTTATTCTTCGGCCAGTAGTAGATTAGCGTATCGCTATCGGCAACGTCATCGGCCCTGGCGACGAGGCTGAAACGGACGTTGTCACCCATCTGGCGGTTCAGCACCTGCCAGTGATGAAGTTGTTGAGTGTGCGCACGGCTGGCGGCGCTTTCGAAGTGGGCAGGTAGGTCATCCTGCAAATCACCGGCAAACAGAATACGGCTTTGTTCGAAATCATCACTGTGGCGCAGCAAGACTTCACTTGCCGGGGTAAAAGCAGACATGGAGTGCTCCTTAAATTGTACAGCCGGGGATTATAGTTGTTTGATGGCACGGATTCGACAAATTTGCTATATTTGCGCCCCAGATAGACAGGAGTGTTTCGCTATGACATCCCGACGAGACTGGCAGTTACAGCAACTGGGCATTACGCAGTGGTCGCTGCGTCGTCCTGGCGCACTGCAGGGCGAAATCGCGATCTCCATTCCTGCGCATATCCGTTTAGTGATGGTTGCTGCACAGCTACCCGCGCTAACCGAACCGTTAATGAGCGATATTTTACGCGCAATAACCGTCAGCCCGGATCAGGTTTTACAATTGACGCCTGACCGTGTCGCCATGCTACCGCAGGGCAGTCGCTGTAATAGCTGGCGGCTGGGAACCGAAGAGCCGCTGCTGCTGGAAGGCGCTCAGGTCGAGAGTCCTGCGTTTAATGAATTACGGGAAAACCCAGCGGCCCGCGCCGCGTTATGGCAACAAATCTGCGCATATGAACACGATTTCTTCCCTCGAACCGATTGATTTACCTGCAGCATTTCAGATTGAAAAACGCGCCCACGCTTTTCCGTGGAGTGAAAAAACATTTGCCAGCAACCAGGGCGATCGCTACCTCAATTTTCAGTTGAGGGTTGACGACGTGATGGCCGCCTTTGCGATTACGCAGGTGGTGCTGGATGAAGCTACGCTGTTCAATATCGCTGTCGATCCTGACTTTCAGCGCCAGGGCCTGGGGCGCGAGCTGCTGGAGCACCTGATCGATGAGCTGGAAAAGCGTGGCATTTTGACGCTGTGGCTGGAAGTGCGCGCCTCAAATGCTGCCGCTATTGCACTGTATGAAAGCCTGGGCTTTAACGAGGCGACGATCCGGCGCAATTATTATCCGACGGCCGATGGTCATGAAGACGCCATTATCATGGCATTGCCAATCAGCATGTAAGACAAGGTGTAATGATGAAGAAGTGGGACTGGATTTTCTTTGATGCCGACGAAACGCTGTTTACATTTGACTCGTTTACCGGCTTACAGCGGATGTTTCTCGACTATAGCATTACCTTTACCGCTGAAGATTTTCAGGACTACCAGGCCGTGAATAAACCGCTATGGGTGGATTATCAAAACGGCGCGATTACTTCATTGCAACTGCAGCACGCCCGTTTCCAGAGCTGGGCTGAACGCCTGAAGGTCGAACCAGGCCAGCTTAATGACGCATTTATCAATGCGATGGCGGAGATCTGCTCGCCGTTGCCTGGGGCGGTTTCTCTGCTCAATGCGATTCGTGATAAAACGAAAATCGGTATCATTACTAACGGCTTTACGGCGTTGCAGCAAATCCGCCTTGAGCGGACGGGGCTGCGCGACTATTTCGATCTGCTGGTGATTTCTGAGCAGGTTGGAGTGGCAAAACCCGATCCCCGTATTTTTGACCACGCGCTGGAGCAGGCGGGCAATCCTGATCGTTCCCGCGTGCTGATGGTGGGCGATACCGCAGAGTCCGATATTCTGGGCGGCATTAACGCTGGGCTATCCACCTGCTGGCTAAATACGCACCATCGCGAGCTGCCAGCGGGCATTCAGCCGACATGGACGGTGGCGTCATTAAGCGAACTGGAGCAGCTCCTGTGTAAACACTGATTGCCTCCCCCCCGTTGATGGGTAAAATAGCCGCAATTTTTTCGTATTCAACATGCGCGGCGCATTGCCGCGTTTACTAAGAAGATTGAATTATGACGTTGTCTCCTTATTTGCAGGAGGTGGCCAAGCGCCGCACTTTTGCCATTATTTCTCACCCGGATGCCGGTAAAACGACCATTACTGAAAAGGTGCTGTTATTCGGACAGGCGATTCAGACCGCCGGTACGGTAAAAGGCCGTGGCTCCAGCCAGCATGCAAAATCTGACTGGATGGAGATGGAAAAGCAGCGTGGTATCTCCATTACCACCTCTGTGATGCAGTTTCCGTATCACGACTGCCTGGTAAACCTGCTGGACACCCCGGGGCACGAAGACTTCTCCGAAGATACTTACCGTACTCTGACGGCGGTAGACTGCTGTCTGATGGTTATCGACGCCGCGAAAGGCGTTGAGGATCGTACCCGCAAGCTGATGGAAGTTACCCGTCTGCGCGATACGCCGATCCTGACTTTTATGAACAAACTCGACCGTGACATCCGTGACCCGATGGAGCTGCTGGATGAAGTCGAGAACGAGCTGAAAATCGGCTGTGCGCCGATCACCTGGCCGATTGGCTGCGGGAAGCTGTTCAAGGGCGTTTATCACCTTTATAAAGACGAAACTTACCTGTACCAGACGGGTAAAGGCCACACCATTCAGGAAGTGCGCATTGTTAAGGGGCTGAATAACCCGGAACTCGATGCCGCCGTGGGCGAAGATCTGGCGCAGCAGCTGCGCGACGAGCTGGAGCTGGTGCAGGGCGCGTCTAACGAGTTCGACCATGATCTGTTCCTCGCGGGCGAAATCACCCCGGTCTTCTTCGGTACCGCGCTGGGTAACTTTGGCGTTGACCATATGCTGGACGGCTTAGTGGAGTGGGCGCCTGCGCCGATGCCGCGTAAAACTGATACCCGCACCGTGGAAGCCTCAGAAGAGAAGTTCACCGGCTTCGTGTTTAAAATCCAGGCCAACATGGATCCGAAACACCGTGACCGCGTGGCGTTCATGCGCGTGGTTTCCGGTAAGTACGAGAAAGGCATGAAAATGCGTCAGGTACGCATTGGTAAAGACGTGGTGATCTCCGATGCGCTGACCTTCATGGCGGGTGACCGTTCTCATGTGGAAGAAGCGTATCCGGGCGATATTCTCGGTTTGCACAACCATGGCACTATTCAGATCGGCGATACCTTCACCCAGGGTGAAATGATGAAGTTCACTGGTATTCCGAACTTCGCGCCGGAGCTGTTCCGTCGTATTCGCCTGAAAGATCCTTTGAAGCAGAAACAGCTGCTGAAAGGGCTGGTTCAGCTGTCGGAAGAGGGTGCGGTGCAGGTCTTCCGTCCAATTGCTAATAACGATCTGATCGTGGGCGCTGTTGGTGTGCTGCAGTTCGACGTGGTGGTTTCGCGTCTGAAAAGTGAGTACAACGTTGAAGCGATTTATGAGTCGGTCAACGTGGCGACCGCGCGCTGGGTAGAATGTTCTGACGTGAAAAAATTCGAAGAATTTAAGCGTAAAAACGAAGTGCAGCTGGCGCTGGACGGCGGCGATAACCTCACCTATATCGCACCGACCATGGTTAACCTGAATCTCACCCAGGAACGTTACCCTGACGTTCAGTTCCGCAAAACGCGCGAACACTAATCGCCTTCCAGGGCACGGTATTCGCCGTGCCCTGCAACTTTCCCTGTCTTTTAAATCCCTTGCGGAATGTTCTTAAAACCTCTCGTTTTTCTGTTGTTTGCCTGTTTTTTAGTCAATCCGGACTGCGATCACGAAATCCTGAACTATATTTAACAATGTGATGACATAAATATCGGCGTTAAATGCTTTTTAGGCTGCCTGTTGCAGCTTCTATTGCTGATATTTATTCCACTTACAAGATTAGTTGCTGGTTAACGCCGTTTACGGCAGACCATCGCTTTTAGCAAAACATACAGGAATACATCGATGACAATGACAGGACTTAAGATTTCTAAAACGCTGCTGGCCGTGATGCTGACCTCCGCTGTTGCAACGGGTTCTGCTTTTGCAGAAAACGCCACGACGGATAAAGCGCAATCTGGTGTCGAAAGTGCGGGGCAGAAAGTCGATAGCTCTATGAACAAAGTCGGTAATTTCATGGATGACAGCACTATCACAGCAAAAGTAAAAGCTGCGCTGGTGGATCACGAAAGCATCAAGAGCACCGATATTTCTGTGAAAACAGACCAGAAAGTGGTGACGTTAAGCGGGTTTGTTGAAAGCCAGGCACAGGCTGAAGAAGCCGTGAAAGTGGCCAAAGGCGTCGAGGGCGTAACCTCAGTGAGCGACAAACTACACGTACGCGACAGCAAAAGCACATCCGTAAAAGGCTATGCGGGCGACACGGCAACCACCAGCGAAGTTAAAGCAAAACTGCTGGCTGATGACATTGTCCCTTCCCGTAAAGTGAAAGTAGAGACCACTGATGGAGTGGTTCAACTTTCCGGCACCGTTGACTCAAAAGCACAAAGCGATCGTGCTGAGAGCATCGCCAAAGCGGTTGATGGCGTGAAAAGCGTCAAAAACGACCTTAAAACTCAGTAATTCGACTTAATTCGTCCTCCTGACGTTTGTCGGGAGGCGTGTTGTGCACCACACTAAAAATATCGCCGATGAGCAGCCTGAGCGCTCATAACAAGCGGTGACATTAACTATGGTAAAGGAGAAGCGCATGTTTCGATGGGGCATCATATTTCTGGTTATCGCGTTAATTGCCGCCGCACTGGGTTTTGGTGGACTGGCAGGTACCGCTGCAGGCGCAGCGAAAATTGTTTTCGTGGTGGGGATCATTCTGTTTCTGGTCAGCCTGTTTACCGGTCGTAAACGACCCTAGTAAGTAAACCGTAAAGATAACTTGCTACCAAGCCAGTCCAGTGGACTGGCTTTTACGGTTTTAGCGTCAGGCAATTTGCGTTACTTTGTTGTTCTATTACAAAAACAACAGGAAGGCAGAGGTGGGGCAGAGAATACCCGTCACGCTCGGTAATATTGCGCCGTTATCGTTACGTCCGTTCCAACCAGGCAGTATGGCGCTGGTGTGTGAGGGCGGGGGACAAAGAGGCATTTTCACCGCTGGCGTACTGGATGAATTCATGCGTGCGCAGTTTAATCCCTTTGACCTTTACTACGGGACGTCCGCCGGTGCGCAAAACCTTTCAGCCTATCTGTGTAACCAGCCTGGTTATGGCCGTAAAGTCATTATGCGTTACACCACCCGTCGTGAGTTTTTTGACCCGGTACGCTTTGTGCGCGGGGGAAACTTAATCGATCTCGACTGGCTGGTGGATTCGACCGCATCCCAGATGCCGCTGGCGATGGATAACGCCGAGCGTTTGTTTGCCGCAGGGAAAGCGTTTTATATGTGCGCCTGTCGGGGGGATGATTATACGCCAGGTTATTTTTCGCCGAACCGACAAAACTGGCTCGATCTCATTCGCGCCTCCAGCGCTATTCCGGGATTCTACCGCACAGGTGTTGCGCTGGACGGTGTGAACTATCTGGACGGGGGAGTAAGCGATGCCATACCCGTGCAGGAGGCGGCGAAGCGCGGCGCAAAAACGCTGGTGGTGATCCGCACTGTGCCTTCGCAAATGTACTACACCCCGCAGTGGTTTAAACGTATGGAGCGCTGGCTGGGCGAAAGCAGTCTGCAACCGTTGCTGAATTTGGTCCAGCACCATGAAACCAGCTATCGCGCGATCCAGAGCTTTATTGAAAAGCCGCCGGGTAAGCTGCGAATCTTTGAGATCTATCCGCCAAAACCGCTCCATAGCATGGCGCTGGGCAGCCGTATTCCGGCGCTGCGAGAAGACTATAAGACCGGGCGTTTGTGTGGTCGTTACTTCCTGGCCACCGTCGGCAAGTTGTTGGCGAAAAACGCGCCATTGCCTCGTCAGACGCCGAAGATTGTCGTGCCGGGACCGGTGGTGGTTCCTCCCGCACCGGTGGCCAACGATGCCCACGCGCCGGTGGTGACCAATGCGCCTCAGGCTAACGATACAACGTTTGATAACGAGGATCTGGCGTGAGTTTTCGCTTCATTGATACACATTGTCACTTTGATTTCCCGCCGTTTACTGACGATGAGCCCGCCAGCATTCAACGTGCTGCGGCGGTCGGTGTGAATTGCATCATTGTTCCGGCGACGCAGGCGGCAAACTTTTCCCGCGTACTGGCGTTAGCGGAAAAGTATCCGCCGTTGTTTGCTGCTTTGGGTCTGCATCCCATTGTTATTGAACAACACGGCGATGAAAGTCTGGACCAACTGCAGCAGGCGCTGGATACGCGCCCGCAAAAGCTGGTAGCCGTGGGCGAGATTGGACTGGATCTTTACCGGGACGATCCGCAATTTGATAAACAAGAACGGGTGCTGGAAGCGCAGCTTAAACTGGCGAAGCGTTACGAACTGCCGGTGATCCTGCATTCGCGACGGACTCATGACAAATTGGCGATGCTTCTGAAACGTCATGCTCTGCCACGAACCGGCGTGGTGCATGGTTTTTCCGGGAGTTTGCAGCAGGCGCAACGCTTTGTGCAACTGGGGTACAAAATTGGCGTTGGCGGCACTATTACCTATCCACGCGCCAGTAAAACCCGTGAGGTGATGGCGCAACTGCCGCTGGAATCACTCCTGCTGGAAACCGACGCGCCGGACATGCCGCTCAATGGCTTTCAGGGGCAGCCCAACCGCCCCGAGCAGGCGGTCAGAGTATTTGGGACATTATGCGAACTGCGTTCGGAGCCTGCGGACGTGATAGCAGATGCGCTGTATCGCAATACGACCGCGTTGTTTAATGTGTGATTGTTGGGTGCCGGATGGCGGTTGCGCTTTATCCGGCCTACAAATGATGTCGTCGCATCCGGCAATCACAGATACAGCGCCGGGAAAATCAGGTTATCCACACCACGTTCGCGCAATCCTGCCGCCAGTTGCTCCACATCCTCTGGCGTTGCGCTCGGCCAGTCTTTTGCTTCGCCATACACCCCATGCGCATGAAAGGCGTTCAGCCGCACCGGTACGTCGCCTGACTGCTTAATGAACGCTGCCAGCGCATCAATATGTTGCAAATAATCCACATGGTCGGGGATCACTAACAGGCGTAGCTCAGCAAGCTTTCCCTGCCTTGACAGAAAGGTAATGCTTTGTTTAATAAGCGTATTATCTCTCCCGGTAAGCTGGCGATGGTACGTGCTATCCCACGCTTTTAAATCGAGCATTACGCCGTCGCACACCGGCAATAGTTTTTGCCAGCCGGTTTCGCTCAGCATGCCGTTACTGTCGACCATGCAGGTCAGATGTTGCAGCAGAGGATCGCTTTTGAGCGCGGTAAACAGCGCCACAATAAACGGTAACTGGGTAGTTGCTTCGCCACCGCTGACCGTAATTCCCTCAATAAACAGGGCTGCCTTGCGAATATGCTGCAGCACCTGATCAACGCTCATGGTTTGCGCCATCGGCGTCGCCTGCTGCGGGCACAGGTGCAGGCAGGTGTCGCACTGCTGACACACATCGGACTGCCACCATACTTTCCCTGCACTCAGGCTTAGCGCTTCATGCGGGCAATGCAGCACACATTCTCCGCAGTCGTTGCAGCGCCCCATCGTCCATGGATTGTGGCAGTTCTTACAGCGCAGATTACACCCTTGCAGGAACAGAGCCAGGCGGCTGCCCGGCCCGTCGACGCAGGAGAAAGGGATCAGTTTACTGACTGAAGCGCATCTGCTGTTCATGGCTTATCACACGAGGTTGTCGTTCCAGAATACGCGTATTGCGTGCGGCCTCTTCACCAAGCCAGGTGGTGTTAGTGCGAGATCCTTCGGCACGATATTTTTCCAGATCCGACAGGCGCACCATATAGCCCGTGACGCGGACCAGATCGTTGCCGCTCACGTTGGCGGTGAATTCACGCATTCCGGCTTTAAACGCGCCGAGGCACAGTTGCACCAGCGCCTGTGGATTACGCTTAATGGTTTCATCCAGCGTCAGGATATCGCTGATCCCGGCGTGATAATATGCGTGATGCGGCGCGACGGTTTGCAGATGGGTGATCGGGTCAGGTTCATCACCATAAGGCAGACGCGCGCCGGGCGTGGTGCCGATGTCAGAACTGATCCCCGACTGCGCATGCAGCATTGCGCGCTGCTTCCAGCCATACTTCACCGGTGTGCGTTCGACAAACTCCGCCAGTTGGGCGCTAATGCGGTATCCGAGCTGATTGGCGAACGCCTCTTTCCCATAGCGGGCGCTTTGTCCTGCCTTTTCACATAGCAGGTTTACCGCTTCCGCCAGACCATACATCCCGAACATCGGCACAAAACGTTCGGGATCAACCAACCCTTCCTGTACGAGGAAGCTATTCTCAAAGAAATGTGATTTCTCGTAGAGGAATTCACATCGTGAATCAATGATAGCGATTTGCTGCTGGCAGTAGTGCGGTAGGGTGCGCGTAAAGAAGTCATCGATAGAGGTGCTGCGCTCTGCGATGGCTTTCAGATTAAGCCTGACCAGCGTGCTACCGCCTCCGGAGAGCGGTAAAGAGTTGTAACAACTCACGACGCCATACTGACCTTTTGTGAAAATTTTATCATTTTCGGGGCCGTTGGATATATGTGGCTTACTGCACTCGCAGATATTTTGCGCCACGTTGAGCAGCAGATCGTCAGGGGTGATTTGCGGATCATAAATAAATGTCAGATTCGGTGAAACCTGCTTTAAATCTGCATCTGCGCGTAAAATTGCGCGGGTGACTGGCGTATCGGCGGGGCCGATATTGGCATGCATAAACGCGTCTGGCAGGGTTCTGTCGAGATAACGCCAGAAACGTTTTATTCGAATATCGATCTCATCCTGTGTTAGAATTCTAACATATGGTTGCAACAGGGCGTCGAGCTGACCGAGGTAGACCGGCATTGAGGTCACTGATGGAACGTGGTGGTACAAGATGGTGAGCAAGGACAACGCATCATCAAGGTCACTGGCTCCTTCAAGCTCAAGCCATGAGGAACCGTTGGCCAGAAAACGCGCATAGTCGGGTAAGACATAGCGCGGTTTGAACGGGGAATGACCTTCGTACATATCGCAGATCACCCCGTCATCCAGCGCCTGGCGGGCTTCAGCGGGCAGTTGCGGATAAGGCAGCGCGTTTTCAGCCTCCAGCGCCAGAAAGTGGCGTTTCTGCTCAGGGCTGAGCGTCGGGCTGGTCACGATTTGTTGGCACCGCTGTTGCAGCGCGAATTCGCATGAAGTGGGCATCGTTGGTTCCTTTATGTGCCGAAGGTATCGCGCCATTGTAGAAAGCAACAGCGCCCCAACCTTTGATCCGGATGCGCCTGATGCCACCCCATCGTGTCTGTAAAGGTTAATTATTTGAAGTGGATCTCATTAGAGTAATGCAAATCTGTATGTGGTTTTCATTAACTGTGATGTATATCGAAGTGTAATGGCGAGCGGATGTTAGAATACTAACAAACTCGCAAGGTGAAATTTTATACGGCGAAGCCGTTGGAGAATGTTATGACCGATTTAACAGCAAGCAGCCTGCGTGCCCTGAAACTGATGGACCTGACCACCCTGAATGACGACGACACCAATGAAAAAGTGATCGCGCTGTGTCATCAGGCGAAGACCCCGGTTGGCAACACGGCAGCAATTTGCATCTATCCACGTTTCATTCCTGTTGCGCGTAAGACTCTGAAAGAGCAGGGCACGCCGGACATCCGTATTGCCACCGTCACCAACTTCCCGCACGGCAATGACGACATCGAGATCGCGCTGGCTGAAACCCGCGCGGCGATTGCCTACGGTGCTGACGAAGTTGACGTGGTGTTCCCGTATCGTGCGCTGATCGCGGGTAACGAGCAGGTTGGTTTTGACCTGGTTAAAGCCTGTAAAGACGCCTGTGCAGCGGCAAACGTGCTGCTGAAAGTGATCATCGAAACTGGGGAGCTGAAAGAAGAAGCCCTGATTCGCAAAGCGTCTGAAATTTCTATCAAAGCGGGTGCTGATTTCATCAAAACGTCTACCGGTAAAGTCCCGGTCAATGCGACCCCTGAAAGCGCTCGCATCATGATGGAAGTGATCCGTGATATGGGCGTTTCTAAAACCGTTGGTTTCAAACCCGCTGGCGGCGTGCGTACTGCAGAAGATGCGCAGCAGTTCCTGGCGATTGCTGACGAACTGTTTGGCGCCGACTGGGCGGATTCCCGTCATTACCGCTTTGGCGCATCCAGCCTGTTGGCGAGCCTGCTAAAAGCGCTGGGTCACGGCGACGGTAAGAGCGCAAGCAGCTACTAAGTTTAAATTGCCCATCGTAGGCCGGATAAGGCGCTAGTCGCCATCTGGCATCAATACGACTTGCCGGGGAGCGCACTGCTTACCCGGCCCATAATCGGGAGGTTAACGTGTTTCTCGCACAAGAAATTATTCGTAAAAAACGTGATGGTCATGCGCTGAGCGATGAAGAAATTCGCTTCTTTATCAACGGGATTCGTGACAACACCATCTCTGAAGGGCAAATCGCCGCCCTGGCGATGACCATTTTCTTCCACGATATGACAATGCCCGAGCGTGTGTCGCTAACCATGGCAATGCGTGATTCAGGAACCGTGCTGGACTGGAAAAGCCTGCAACTGAACGGCCCGATTGTGGATAAACACTCTACCGGCGGCGTGGGTGACGTAACGTCACTGATGTTAGGCCCGATGGTTGCTGCCTGTGGCGGCTATATTCCGATGATTTCCGGGCGCGGCCTGGGTCATACCGGCGGTACGCTCGATAAACTGGAAGCGATTCCTGGGTTTGACATCTTCCCGGACGACGCACGTTTCCGTGAAATTATTAAAGACGTGGGTGTGGCGATTATTGGGCAAACCAGCTCGCTCGCACCGGCGGATAAACGTTTTTATGCCACCCGCGATATTACCGCGACGGTGGATTCCATCCCGCTGATTACCGGCTCTATCCTGGCGAAGAAGCTGGCGGAAGGGCTGGATGCGCTGGTGATGGATGTGAAAGTAGGCAGCGGCGCGTTTATGCCGACCTATGAACTTTCTGAAGCCCTTGCCGAAGCGATTGTCGGCGTGGCGAACGGGGCGGGTGTCCGTACCACCGCACTGTTAACCGATATGAACCAGGTGTTGGCTTCCAGCGCAGGTAACGCGGTAGAAGTCCGCGAGGCCGTCCAGTTCCTGACCGGTGAATACCGTAATCCACGTCTGTTAGACGTCACCATGGCGCTGTGCGTGGAAATGCTGATCTCCGGCAATCTGGCGAAAGATGACGCCGAAGCCCGCGCGAAATTGCAGGCGGTGCTGGACAACGGTAAAGCGGCGGAAATTTTTGGCCGTATGGTTGCGGCGCAGAAAGGCCCGACCGACTTCGTCGAAAACTATGCGAAGTATCTGCCGACGGCGATGCTCAGTAAAGCCGTCTATGCTGATACCGAAGGTTTCGTCAGCGCGATGGATACCCGTGCGCTGGGTATGGCAGTCGTTTCTATGGGCGGCGGACGCCGTCAGGCATCGGACACCATTGATTACAGCGTCGGCTTTAGCGACATGGCCCGTTTGGGCGACAGCGTAGACGGACAGCGTCCGCTGGCAGTGATCCACGCGAAAGATGAAGCCAGCTGGCAGGAAGCGGCGAAAGCGGTCAAAGCGGCAATCAGCCTTGACGATAAAGCGCCAGAAATTACACCGACAGTCTATCGTCGTATAACCGAATAACTGTATACTGATCTGATCGCTTTTTTGCGGCGCAGATGTATGGAGAACAAGATGAAACGTGCATTTATTATGGTGCTGGACTCCTTTGGTATTGGTGCGACTGAAGATGCGGATCGCTTTGGCGACGTAGGCTCAGACACTATGGGACACATTGCAGAAGCCTGTGCGAAAGGCGAAGCTGATAATGGTCGCAAAGGCCCACTGAATCTGCCTAACCTGACCCGTCTGGGCCTGGTGAAAGCTCACGAAGGTTCTACCGGTAAAATTGCTGCTGGTATGGACGGTAACGCGGAAGTCATTGGCGCCTACGCATGGGCGCATGAACTCTCTTCCGGGAAAGACACGCCGTCTGGCCACTGGGAAATCGCCGGTGTTCCGGTTCTGTTTGACTGGGGTTATTTCTCCGATCATGAAAACAGCTTCCCGCAGGAGCTACTGGATAAACTGGTTAAGCGTGCCAACCTGCCGGGTTACCTCGGTAACTGCCACTCTTCCGGTACTGTGATTCTGGATCAACTGGGCGAAGAACATATGAAAACCGGGAAGCCGATTTTCTATACCTCCGCTGACTCCGTGTTCCAGATTGCCTGTCATGAAGAGACCTTTGGCCTGGATAAACTCTACGAGCTGTGCGAAATCGCCCGTGAAGAGCTGACCGAAGGCGGTTACAACATCGGTCGTGTTATCGCGCGTCCGTTTATCGGTGATAAAGCCGGTAACTTCCAGCGTACCGGTAACCGTCACGACCTGGCCGTTGAGCCGCCAGCGCCGACCGTGCTGCAGAAACTGGTTGACGAGAAAAAAGGTCATGTTGTCTCTGTCGGTAAGATCGCGGACATTTACGCCAACTGCGGTATCACTAAAAAAGTGAAAGCGACCGGTCTGGATGCGCTGTTCGACGCCACCATCAAAGAGATGAAAGAAGCGGGTGACGAGACCATTGTCTTCACTAACTTTGTGGACTTCGACTCTTCCTGGGGCCACCGCCGCGACATCGCGGGCTATGCCGCAGGTCTGGAACTGTTTGACCGCCGTCTGCCGGAGCTGATGGAGCTGGTGGGTGAAGATGATATTCTGATCCTCACCGCCGACCACGGCTGCGACCCGAGCTGGACCGGTACCGACCATACCCGTGAGCACATTCCGGTGCTGATCTACGGTCCGAAAGTGAAACCGGGCTCTTTAGGTCACCGTGAAACCTTCGCGGATATCGGCCAGACGCTGGCGAGCTACTTCGGTACGTCGCCAATGGACTACGGTAAAAACATGCTGTAATGCCCGTTGTCTTTCGCGCTGTAGATGCGTTGACTTCATTCGTTCACCCCGGTCACATAGTTTATCTATGCTCCCGGGGATTCACGAATTCGTCGCCTTCCTACAACGCGAAATCCTTAGGGTATTTCACTGTTTTTGCACACGTTTTGTAGGCCTGATAAGGCGTAGCCGCCATCAGGCGATAACAACGAGATAAGGATAAAAAAATGGCAACTCCACATATTAATGCAGAAATGGGTGATTTCGCTGACGTCGTATTGATGCCGGGCGACCCGCTGCGTGCAAAACATATTGCTGAAACTTTCCTCGAAGATGTTCGTGAAGTGAACAACGTTCGCGGCATGTTAGGTTTCACCGGTACTTACAAAGGCCGTAAGATCTCCGTGATGGGCCACGGTATGGGTATCCCATCCTGCTCCATCTACACCAAAGAGCTGATCACCGATTTCGGCGTGAAGAAAATCATTCGCGTTGGCTCCTGCGGCGCTGTGCGTATGGACGTCAAACTGCGCGACGTGGTGATCGGTATGGGCGCCTGCACCGACTCTAAAGTGAACCGTATCCGCTTTAAAGATCATGACTTTGCGGCTATCGCTGACTTTGACATGGTACGTAACGCAGTTGATGCGGCAAAAGCGCTGGGCGTTGACGCGCGCGTAGGTAACCTGTTCTCCGCTGACCTGTTCTACTCTCCGGACGGCGAAATGTTCGACGTGATGGAAAAATACGGCGTACTGGGCGTGGAAATGGAAGCGGCGGGCATCTATGGCGTTGCTGCTGAGTTTGGTGCGAAAGCGCTGACTATCTGCACCGTGTCCGACCATATCCGTACCCACGAGCAGACCACTGCCGCTGAGCGTCAGACGACCTTCAACGACATGATCAAAATCGCGCTGGAATCCGTTCTGCTGGGCGATAAAGAGTAAGACTGTGTTATGCCCGGTGGCGCCGCGCTTACCGGGCCTCGCGATCGTAGGCCGGATAAGGCGTAGCCGCCATCCGGCTTTTTTTATTAACGTACGGCGAGTGCAATCCATGCCGACAGTTCCCGCAGTTCTTTTTCCTGCTCCGGGAAATCAACCAGCAGCGCCTCGCACTCCTGTTGTAGCATATCCGCGCGGTACAAACACCCTTGTAGTCGCCCCGCCAGCGCTTCCAGCGGCGCGGGATTGAGGCTGTCGGTAAAGACCTGTGCACGGGTGATATGACCTTTTTCGACGTCGAAATGTAGCTCGACGCCGCCCCAGGTGAAACGCTCGTCCAGCAAATGTGAGAATGCCGGCGCCTGGCCGAAATTCCACTCCCAACTGCTCTGGCGCGCAAAGGTTTCGGCAAAATTCGGCAGATCCGGCGTTTTATCCGGGGATATTACTTCTGCTTCGACGCACTCGCCGTAATGGGCGAAAAAGGCGTCCGTGACCGCCTGGCAGACCTGTTCATGGGTGATGCCCGGTAATAGCTCGGTAAGATTGGCCACGCGAGAGCGAACGGAGGTAATCCCTTTCGCCGCGAGTTTCTTTTTATCCGGATTCAGATAGTTCGCCAGGCGACTGAGGTCAGCATTCAGCAGCAGCGTACCGTGATGGAAGCCGCGATCTTTGGTTTCGCGATAGGCTGAACCAGAGACTTTGCGATCGCCGTCCGGCGTTTTCACCACCAGATCGTTGCGTCCCGAAGCATCGGCCATAACGCCCAATGAATTCAATGCGTTGAGTACGATAGAGGTAGAGATAGTTTTGTCGTATTCCGGTTTGCCGGCCATAAAGGTAAAGCAGGTATTGCCTAAATCATGAAACACCGCGCCGCCGCCGCTGCTGCGACGAGCGAGCCGCACGTTATCCTCTTCCATACGGCGGGTATTGCACTCTTTCCATGGGTTTTGCGCCCGGCCAATCACCACCGTATCGGCGTTACGCCATAAGAACAGAACGCGCTGTGTGGCGGGCATCTGGCGAAATATGCACTCTTCAACCGCCAGGTTAAACCACGGATCGTAAGAGTCTGAGATAAGCAGACGCAGGGTAGTCATAGCGATTTCCTTTTCTTAATCATCTTTATCTTCTTCCTGCACCGGTTTGTTGGCGGTAAGCAGGAACGGCGATTGTTGCCAGCGGGTGCGTTTACCTTGCAGTAAGGTCCGGGTCAGCACCACGCCAATCGCCAGTGACAGGAGCAGCATAAGGCGTAGAATGTTGGTGGTGTTATCCACCTGTTTGGCCTCGGTGGCGAGCGTGTGGGTATCCAGCGTCAGGCGCAGATAGCCCAGTGGACCATTTTTGCCTTGAATGGGTTCGACAATCTGCTGGTTGAAATATCCCCCGGCTTTTTTACCGTCCAGCGCCAGTCGGTCACGAACGTTAACGCTCTCACCGGTACGGGTAATCAGGTCACCCTGTTCATCGTACACGCCCGCATCCAGAATACGGCTACTTTCCGTCAACTGCGTGAGCACTGCTTTAATGCGTTTTTCATCCGGTGTTTCGGTATGCATCAGCGGTGCGACGTTTAATGCGACCTGACGTGCCAACGTACGGGCCAGCTCTTCCAGTTGCGGATTACGTTGTTGATGGTGGCTTTGACTAAACCAGGATGCGCCCTGCATCAGGGCGACGAGTAGCGCCAGGCAGGACAATACAATCACTGCACGATGTAGTCGGAATTTCAGTTTTGTGCGAGCCATATTCCACCTGCTGAAAATTTGAGACTTAATGTTGCCAGAAGCGCTGGTTACAGGGTAGCCTCATGCGTTATTTTCCCCTGGATGATTCCGACCCGAACGATTTTACAGGAGCTTTAATGCCTAACATTACCTGGTGCGATCTACCTGAAGATGTCTCTCTGTGGCCAGGTCTGCCCCTCTCTTTAAGTGGCGATGAAGTCATGCCGCTGGATTACCACGCGGGCCGTAGTGGCTGGCTGCTGTATGGTCGCGGGCTGGATAAACAACGTCTCACGCAATACCAGAGCAAACTGGGCGCGGCGATGGTGATCGTGGCCGCCTGGTGCGTTGAGGATTATCAGGTGATTCGCCTGGCAGGTTCGTTAACGCCGCGTGCGGCAAAACTGGCGCATGATGCCAAACTGGATGTTGCGCCACTCGGCAAGATTCCACATCTGCGTACGCCGGGTTTGCTGGTGATGGATATGGATTCAACGGCGATCCAGATCGAGTGCATTGATGAAATCGCGAAGCTGGCCGGCACCGGTGAGATGGTTGCCGAAGTTACCGAACGTGCGATGCGCGGTGAGCTGGACTTTACCGCCAGCCTGCGCAGCCGTGTGGCAACGCTGAAAGGTGCGGATGCCAATATTCTGCATCAGGTACGCGAAAATTTACCGCTGATGCCTGGCCTGACTCAACTGGTGTTGAAGCTGGAAACGCTGGGTTGGAAAGTGGCCATCGCCTCCGGCGGGTTTACCTTCTTTGCGGATTATCT
The DNA here is from genome assembly GCF_005281025.1 of Citrobacter sp. wls714. Taxonomy (NCBI): domain Bacteria; kingdom Pseudomonadati; phylum Pseudomonadota; class Gammaproteobacteria; order Enterobacterales; family Enterobacteriaceae; genus Citrobacter; species Citrobacter sp. wls714. Next base: position 79,139 of record NZ_SZWZ01000095.1, read on the forward strand.
GCGTAATAAGTTACGTCTGACGGCGGCTGTAGCAAACGAGCTGGAGATCATGGACGGGAAATTTACCGGCAACGTGATTGGCGACATCGTCGATGCGCAGTACAAAGCCAATACGCTGACCCGTCTGGCGCAAGAGTATGAGATCCCGATGGCGCAGACGGTGGCGATCGGCGACGGCGCGAACGATCTGCCGATGATCAAAACCGCGGGGTTGGGCATTGCGTATCATGCCAAACCCAAAGTGAATGAAAAGACAGAGATTACTATCCGTCACGCCGATCTAATGGGGGTGTTCTGCATTCTCTCCGGCAGCATGAACCAGAAATAGTTTTGATGCCTGATAAGCGTCAGCGTCATCCGGCAACAGCGTTAACGAAAGAGGTAAAACGTGGCAAAAGCTCCAAAACGCGCCTTTGTTTGTAATGAATGCGGGGCCGATTACCCGCGCTGGCAGGGGCAATGTAGCGCCTGCCAGGCCTGGAACACCATTACCGAGGTGCGCCTTGCCGCGTCGCCGACGGTGGCGCGTAACGAGCGGCTCAGCGGCTATGCCGGGAATGCGGGTGTCGCAAAAGTGCAGAAGCTGTCTGACATCAGTCTTGAAGAATTGCCGCGTTTTTCCACCGGATTTAAAGAGTTTGACCGTGTGCTGGGCGGCGGTGTGGTGCCCGGCAGCGCTATTCTGATTGGCGGTAACCCCGGCGCGGGCAAATCGACCCTGTTGCTGCAAACTCTGTGCAGGCTGGCGGAGCAGATGAAAACGCTGTACGTCACCGGCGAAGAGTCGCTACAGCAGGTGGCGATGCGCGCGCATCGGCTTGGCCTGCCGACGGCGAATCTGAACATGCTGTCGGAAACCAGCATCGAACAAATTTGCCTGATTGCCGAAGAAGAACAGCCGAAACTGATGGTGATCGACTCCATTCAGGTGATGCACATGGCGGATATTCAGTCTTCGCCGGGCAGCGTGGCGCAGGTGCGCGAAACTGCCGCTTACCTGACGCGCTTTGCCAAAACGCGTGGCGTGGCAATTGTGATGGTAGGTCATGTGACTAAAGACGGATCGCTGGCGGGGCCAAAAGTGCTGGAGCACTGTATCGACTGCTCGGTGCTGCTCGACGGTGACGCTGATTCCCGCTTTCGTACCCTGCGTAGCCATAAAAACCGCTTTGGCGCGGTGAATGAGCTTGGCGTCTTTGCCATGACCGAGCAGGGCCTGCGTGAAGTCAGCAACCCTTCCGCTATCTTCTTAAGCCGTGGCGATGAAGTTACTTCCGGTAGTTCGGTGATGGTGGTCTGGGAAGGTACGCGTCCGCTGCTGGTAGAGATTCAGGCGCTGGTCGATCACTCAATGATGGCGAACCCGCGTCGCGTGGCGGTCGGTCTGGAACAGAACCGTCTGGCGATTCTGCTGGCGGTGCTGCATCGTCACGGCGGCTTACAGATGGCGGATCAGGACGTGTTCGTCAACGTGGTCGGCGGTGTCAAAGTTACGGAAACCAGCGCCGATCTGGCGCTGCTGCTGGCAATGGTCTCCAGCCTGCGTGACAGACCGCTGCCGCAGGATTTAGTGGTCTTTGGCGAAGTGGGACTGGCAGGCGAGATTCGCCCGGTGCCGAGTGGCCAGGAGCGTATTTCTGAAGCGGCGAAGCATGGTTTCCGTCGGGCGATTGTACCTGCCGCCAACGTCCCGAAAAAAGTGCCGGAAGGGATGCAGGTTTTCGGCGTTAAAAAGCTTGCAGATGCGTTAAGCGTGTTTGACGACTTATAATCCTCTGTATGCAGTGATGTTGTATAATTTGCCGGATGGCGACGCAATGCGTCTTATCCGGCCTACGGATTGATGTTGTAGGCCTGATAAGCGAAGCGCCATCAGGCAGTGTTACGCGATTTTTCCAGCAGGAGGCTCTTGTGTCATCGTTCGACTATCTCAAAACCGCCATAAAGCAAAAGGGCTGTACCCTGCAACAGGTGGCGGATGCCAGTGGCATGACCAAGGGATATTTAAGCCAACTGCTGAATGCCAAAATCAAAAGCCCCAGCGCGCAAAAGCTGGAGGCGTTGCACCGTTTTCTCGGGCTGGAGTTTCCGCGCCAGCAGAAAAATATCGGTGTGGTATTCGGTAAATTTTATCCGCTGCACACCGGCCACATCTATCTGATCCAGCGCGCCTGTAGTCAGGTCGATGAGCTGCATATCATCATGGGGTATGACGATACGCGCGATCGCAGCCTGTTTGAAGACAGCGCCATGTCGCAACAGCCGACGGTGCCCGATCGTTTACGTTGGCTGCTGCAAACATTTAAATATCAGAAAAATATCCGAATTCATGCCTTCAACGAAGAGGGTATGGAGCCGTATCCGCACGGTTGGGACGTGTGGAGCAACGGTATCAAAACGTTTATGCAGGAGAAGGGGATCCAGCCAAACTGGATCTACACCTCTGAAGAGTCAGATGCGCCGCAGTATCTGAAACATCTGGGGATCGAAACGGTGCTGGTGGATCCGAAACGGACGTTTATGAACATCAGTGGCGGGCAAATTCGCGAAAACCCGTTTCGCTATTGGGAGTATATTCCCACCGAAGTGAAACCGTTTTTCGTGCGCACCGTGGCGATCCTCGGCGGGGAGTCGAGCGGAAAATCCACGCTGGTGAACAAGCTCGCCAATATCTTTAACACCACCAGTGCGTGGGAATACGGGCGTGATTACGTCTTCTCCCATTTGGGCGGCGACGAGATGGCGTTGCAATATTCCGACTACGATAAGATTGCCCTCGGACAAGCGCAATACATTGATTTTGCTGTCAAGTATGCCAATAAAGTGGCGTTTATCGATACCGATTTCGTGACCACTCAGGCATTCTGTAAAAAGTACGAAGGGCGCGAACACCCGTTTGTGCAGGCGCTGATTGATGAGTACCGTTTTGACCTGGTGATCCTGCTGGAAAATAACACTCCATGGGTGGCGGATGGTTTGCGTAGCCTTGGCAGCTCGGTTGACCGAAAAGCGTTTCAGTCGCTGCTGGTCGAGATGCTGCAGGAAAACAATATCAATTTCGTGCACGTTCAGGAGCCTGACTACGATGGCCGATTCCTGCGCTGCGTGGAGTTGGTGAAAGAATTGATGGGTGAGCAGGGTTAGGTTTTAATGCCGGATGGCGCCGCGCTTATCCGGCCTACAAGTCGTACTAACCTCGTAGACCGGATACGGCGCTTAACGGTAATTACTTCGAAATACGCTTGTACTTGATACGCTTCGGCTCCAGAGCATCGGCGCCCAGTGTGCGTTTCTTGTACTCTTCGTATTCGGTAAAGTTACCTTCGAAGAACTCCACTTTACCTTCATCCTGGTAGTCCAGAATATGGGTCGCGATGCGGTCGAGGAACCAACGGTCGTGCGAGATAACCATCGCGCAGCCCGGGAATTCCAGCAGGGCGTTTTCCAGCGCGCGCAGGGTTTCAATATCCAGGTCGTTGGTCGGTTCATCGAGCAGCAGCATGTTGCCGCCAACCTGCAGCAGCTTGGCCAGGTGCAGACGACCGCGCTCACCGCCGGACAGTTCGCCCACGCGTTTACCCTGATCCACGCCCTTGAAGTTAAAACGGCCTACGTAAGCACGGCTTGGCATTTCGGTGTTGCCGATCTTCATGATATCCAGACCGCCGGAAACTTCTTCCCACACGGTTTTGCTGTTATCCATTGCGTCACGGAACTGGTCAACAGAGGCCAGCTTCACGGTTTCGCCCAGCGAGATGGTGCCGCTGTCGGGCTGTTCCTGACCGGACATCATACGGAACAGGGTTGATTTACCCGCGCCGTTCGGACCGATGATGCCGACGATAGCGCCTTTCGGTACAGAGAAGCTCAGATCGTCGATCAGCACGCGATCGCCGTAGGATTTACGCAGATTGCTGACCTCAACGACTTTATCGCCCAGACGAGGTCCAGGTGGAATAAACAGTTCGTTGGTTTCGTTACGCTTCTGGTATTCGGTGTTATTCAGCTCTTCAAAGCGTGCCAGACGGGCTTTGCCCTTAGACTGACGGCCTTTCGCGCCCTGACGCACCCACTCCAGCTCTTTCTCGATAGATTTACGACGAGCGGCTTCCTGAGAAGCTTCCTGCGCCAGACGCTGATCTTTCTGCTCCAGCCAGGAGGAGTAGTTGCCTTCCCATGGAATACCTTCGCCGCGGTCCAGCTCCAGAATCCAACCCGCAACATTGTCGAGGAAGTAACGGTCGTGGGTAATCGCCACGACGGTACCTTCGAAGTCGTGCAGGAAGCGTTCCAGCCAGGCGACGGATTCGGCGTCCAGGTGGTTGGTTGGTTCGTCGAGCAGCAGCATGTCTGGTTTTTCCAGCAGCAGGCGGCACAGCGCGACGCGGCGGCGTTCACCACCGGACAGGTTCCCGATTTTGGCATCCCAGTCCGGCAGACGCAGGGCGTCAGCGGCACGCTCGAGCTGCACGTTCAGGTTATGGCCGTCATGCGCCTGAATAATCTCTTCAAACTTGCCCTGCTGCGCGGCCAGTTTATCGAAGTCGGCGTCCGGTTCTGCGTACTTGGCATACACTTCATCCAGGCCTTTCAGGGCGTTAACCACTTCGGCCACCGCTTCTTCAACAGACTCACGGACGGTGTGTTCCGGGTTCAGTTTTGGTTCCTGCGGCAGGTAACCGATTTTAATGCCAGGCTGTGGGCGAGCTTCGCCTTCGATTTCGGTATCAATACCGGCCATGATGCGCAGCAGGGTAGATTTACCCGCGCCGTTCAGACCGAGTACACCGATTTTGGCGCCAGGGAAGAAGCTCAGTGAGATGTTTTTAAGAATATGACGTTTCGGCGGAACGACTTTGCCGACACGATGCATGGTATAAACGAATTGAGCCACGTGGACTTCGCCTCTTTTATAGTGATGAATAGAGTTATCAAAAGCGAAGTGTAGCCTTTTTCATTGCCCAATCCCAGCCAGCAGATCTCACTCGCAACAAAAGTAAAAAAGTGTCCGTGACGTGGCGCATTCTGCAATGTCTGGTTAGCATGAATGAATTAAGCGGCATGATGCTGCACAGACGTAACATGACAAGAGGAAGAGCTTGTGGACAAAGCCAAACAATTTACCTGGCGCCTGCTGGCGGCCAGCGTATGTCTGCTGACGGTCAGTCAAGTGGCGCGAGCCGATTCCCTGGATGAGCAGCGCAATCGCTATGCGCAAATTAAGCAGGCCTGGGACAACCGACAGATGGATGTCGTAGAGCAGATGATGCCCGGCCTGAAGAACTATCCTCTGTATCCCTATCTGGAATATCGTCAGATTACTGACGATCTGATGAATCAGCCGACCATTACCGTCACCAATTTTGTGCGCGCCAACCCGACGCTGCCCCCGGCGCGTACTCTGCAATCGCGTTTTGTGAATGAACTGGCGCGACGGGAAGACTGGCGTGGACTGCTGGCATTCAGCCCGGAAAAACCGGGTACCACGGAAGCGCAATGTAACTATTACTTCGCGAAATGGAGTACCGGACAAACCGAAGAGGCCTGGCAGGGCGCGAAAGATCTGTGGCTGACCGGGAAAAGTCAGCCGAACGCCTGTGACAAATTATTCGGCGTGTGGCGCGCTTCAGGCACTCAGGATCCGCTGGCTTATCTGGAGCGTATTCGTCTGGCGATGAAAGCGGGTAATACCGGGCTGGTTACGGCATTGGCCGGGCAAATGCCTGGGGAGTACCAGACAATTGCGTCGGCGATCATCGCGCTGGCTAACGATCCAAACACCGTAATGACCTTTGCGCGCACCACTGGCGCAACGGATTTCACCCGGCAGATGGCGGCGGTGGCTTTTGCCAGCGTGGCGCGTCAGGATGTCGAAAACGCCCGCCTGATGATCCCCTCTTTGGTGCAGGCGCAGCAGCTAAATGACGAGCAGACTCAGGAGCTGCGCGACATCGTCGCCTGGCGTCTGATGGGCAATGACGTTACCGACGAGCAGGCGAAATGGCGTGATGATGCGATTATGCGCTCAAATTCCACCTCGCTTGTGGAGCGTCGCGTGCGGATGGCGCTGGGAACTGGCGATCGTCGCGGCCTGAATACCTGGCTGGCGCGTCTGCCGATGGACGCTAAAGAAAAAGATGAGTGGCGCTACTGGCAAGCGGATCTGCTGCTGGAGCGCGGACGCGAGGCGGAAGCGAAAGAGATTCTGCATCAACTCATGCAGCAGCGCGGTTTCTACCCGATGGTGGCGGCGCAACGCCTCGGTGAAGAGTACGAGCTGAAGGTGGATAAAGCCCCAGCGAACGTTGACTCTGCGCTGACTCAGGGACCGGAAATGGCGCGCGTACGCGAGCTGATGTACTGGAATCTGGATAATACCGCGCGCAGTGAATGGGCAAATCTGGTCACCAGCCGCACCAAGTCCGAGCAGGCGCAGCTGGCGCGCTACGCGTTTAACAATCATTGGTGGGATCTGAGCGTACAGGCCACGATCGCCGGTAAACTGTGGGATCATCTGGAAGAGCGCTTTCCGCTGGCCTATAAAGATCTGTTTACCCGCTATACCAGTGGGAAAGATATTCCGCCAAGTTATGCGATGGCGATCGCGCGTCAGGAAAGCGCCTGGAACCCGAAAGTGAAATCGCCGGTTGGCGCCAGTGGGCTGATGCAGATTATGCCGGGCACCGCAACGCACACGGTGAAAATGTTCTCGATTCCGGGTTACAGCAGTCCGAGTCAACTGCTGGATCCTGATACCAACATCAACATTGGCACCAGCTATTTGCAGTATGTTTATCAGCAATTTGGCAATAACCGCATCTTTGCATCGGCGGCCTATAATGCCGGACCGGGGCGCGTGCGCACCTGGTTGGGTAATAGCGCAGGTCGGATCGATGCCGTGGCGTTTGTCGAAAGTATTCCGTTCTCAGAGACGCGTGGTTATGTGAAGAACGTGCTGGCTTACGATGCGTACTATCGTTATTTCCTTGGCGATAAACCGGAACTGATGAGCGACGCAGAATGGCAACGTCGTTACTGATCGTATCGGTTGTGTTATGCTATCGTACTCGTTAAAGAGTACAAAAGGGGGGAGGCAAGCACGCTTCCCCCACAACGATGGCGATATCTTATGACTCAGCAATCACCCTATTCAGCAGAGATGGCAGAACAGCGTCACCAGGAGTGGTTACGTTTTGTCGACTTACTTAAACACGCCTATGAGCAAGATTTACATCTGCCGCTGCTCAATTTGATGTTGACGCCGGATGAGCGCGAAGCGTTGGGCACGCGAGTGCGTATCATTGAAGAGCTGTTGCGCGGCGAGATGAGCCAGCGCGAGCTGAAAAATGAGCTTGGGGCGGGCATCGCCACCATTACGCGCGGTTCAAACAGCCTGAAATCCGCGCCGGTGGATCTGCGCCAGTGGCTGGAGCAGGTACTGCTGAAAAGCGTCTGATTTGCTCGTAGGCCTGATAAGCACAGCGCCATCAGGCCTACAACATAGCGCAAATAATTATCGATACACCGCGTTATGAAACGGGCTTAACGCCAGAATCACCGCCTGATGGTAAACGCTTGAGCGCGTCAGCTTACCCGCGGTAAACACGCCAATCGCGCCCTCTTTACGACCAATCTCATCAATACCTGTGTACTGCGACATCACCGGGCCAAGCGCTTCCCCCTGGCGGACTCTGTCGAGAATGACGGCGGGCAGCGGCAGCGTGGCCGATCGCGCTTCACCGCGCTGAACGCCGTTATCAATCACCACCCAACTGAAGGTGGCGTCATCGTCAATTCCGGCTTCAATGGCTACCCAGAAATCAGCTTGTGGATGCAGGCGTCGCGCATTATCCACGCGATTTCGTGCGCCAGTGCGCGTTTCCTGGCTTCCAAAAGGCTGTTCCGGTACGCCGCTCTCGACGGCGACGGGTTCGATATGGCAGGATCCTTCCCCGAAAATCTCTTCAAATGCCCGGAGAATTGCCTGAATTTTGGCAGGATTGGTGGTAGCAGAGATAACCTTGTGCATAATAAAGCTCAGTTTGAAAATTCATCGCATCGCAGTATAACGGAAAAAAAGCATGTTACAGGTATACCTTGTTCGCCATGGTGAAACGCAGTGGAACGCCGAGCGACGTATTCAAGGCCAGTCAGACAGCCCACTGACCGCTAAAGGTGAGCAGCAGGCCATGCAGGTTGGTGAACGCGCCCGCTCGTTGGGTATTACGCATGTCATCAGTAGTGATTTAGGTCGTACACGACGCACAGCAGAAATCATCGCTCAGGCTTGTGGTTGTGATATCACTTATGACTCCCGGCTGCGTGAACTGAATATGGGCGTGCTGGAAAAACGCCATATCGACACGCTGACGCCAGAAGAAGAGGGCTGGCGTCGCCAGTTGGTGAACGGTACGGTTGATGGGCGTATTCCGGAAGGGGAATCGATGCAGGAGCTGAGCGATCGCGTCAACGCGGCGCTAGCAGCCTGCCTGGACCTTCCGCAGGGGAGCCGCCCACTGTTGGTGAGCCACGGTATCGCGCTGGGCTGCCTGGTGAGTACGATTCTGGGATTGCCGGCATGGGCTGAACGTCGCTTGCGTCTGCGCAATTGCTCAATTTCCCGCGTTGATTACCAGGAAAGTTTATGGCTTGCGCCGGGATGGGTGGTTGAAACGGCAGGGGACATCTCACATCTGGACGCCCCTGCGTTGGATGAGCTGCAGCGTTAGCGGCGAATCGGTATCAGGAATTCGCAGCGCAGGTTGATCGGGCGATCTCCCGCTTTGGCATCTTCTGCCGGGTAGTATCGCTCGATATCCTGTCCTTTACGGCGGGTCAGGTTTAGCATCGGCATGCAGGTGCCATACACCGTCAGGATAAACTCCTGTACGCCGGTTCCCAGCCCTTCATAGGTAAACATCACGTACTCGCCGCCCTGCAGCAGGATAGGCTGCGCCGCCGGTACATAGCCATTGGCTTGTTCCGGCGTCAGTGCCGTGGTGTAAAACACTTCCTGTTCATCATCCTTTTCAATGCTCGGACGCGTTTCATTCAGCCCGTACAGCACCGGCGGGATTGAAGGCGCATGGCCAAGGAAATCGCGCCAGAACTGAATACGCATTTCATGACGGAAATCTGAAATCTGTTCCAGCGAGCAGGAATAACTTTGCGTGGTGCCAAGCAGTTGCGTATCTTCCAGCGTCACAAACTCGTGCGCAGGCATGGCAAATTCACCGAGTCGCATTGGCGGGCGAATACCAAAAGCGCTCCATTCCGGCGAGCGGCGATACAGCGCTGGCGTCTGAGAAAACTGTTTCTTGAACGCGCGGGTAAAGGTTTGTTGAGAGTCGAAGCGGTATTGCAGGGCAATATCCAAAATAGGGCGCGCAGTCAGGCGAAGCGCCACTGCGGATTTCGATAAACGACGGGCGCGGATATAGGCGCCAATAGCATGGCCCGTCACGTCCTTAAACATTCTCTGCAGGTGCCACTTGGAATAGCCTGCTTTTGCCGCCACATTGTCAAGCGACAAAGGCTGATCCAGATGACCTTCCAGCCAGATTAATAGGTCGCGAATAATGCCAGCCTGATCCATAAAATATCCTCATCCTTTCAACAACGAGTACCTGACGTCAGGTATGAGGATAATAGCATTTTTTGTTGTTTTAGCATTCAGTGTTTTTTTTGCTCATAAATGCTTTTTTTGGACATTCGAAAGCGTGATTATTGTAATCCTGTGATCTGTATACGTTTTATCTTAGAATGTCGAATAATTACTCAGAGTAACTTTTAAGAATGGTAACAATATGAAATATAAGAGCTTAGCCATTTCCTCAATTTTGCTGATGTTGGCGCAGGTCGCCCATGCGGAGCAGATTGGATCTGTCGATACGGTGTTCAAAATGTTTGGGCCGGATCATAAAATTGTGGTCGAAGCGTTTGACGATCCGGATGTAACCAATGTGACCTGCTACGTGAGTCGTGCCAAGACCGGCGGCATCAAAGGTGGGTTGGGGCTGGCTGAGGATACCTCTGATGCCGCCATCTCCTGCCAGCAGGTAGGACCGGTGGAACTGAGCGACAGAATCAAGAACGGTAAAGCGCAAGGCGAAGTGGTGTTTAAAAAACGGACCTCGCTGGTGTTTAAATCCTTACAGGTCGTACGTTTTTATGACGCAAAACGTAATGCGCTGGCCTATCTGGCCTATTCAGATAAAGTGGTTGATGGATCGCCCAAAAATGCCATCAGCGCTGTGCCAATCATGCCGTGGCGGCAATAACAAGGAAGCAAAATGCAACAGCCGTTGATCTGGTTGGTTGAGGATGAGCAGGGAATCGCCGATACGCTTATCTATATGCTGCAACAGGAAGGTTTTAGCGTAGAAGCGTTCGAGCGCGGGCTACCGGTGCTGGAAAATGCGCGCCAGAGATGCCCCGATGCGATAATTCTGGACGTCGGCCTACCGGATATCAGCGGTTTTGAACTGTGTCGACGTTTACTTGAACGCCATCCGGCATTGCCGATCCTCTTTCTCACCGCGCGCAGCGATGAAGTGGACCGTCTGCTGGGGCTGGAAATCGGCGCGGATGATTATGTTGCCAAACCCTTCTCGCCGCGTGAGGTGTGCGCCCGCGTACGTACACTGCTGCGGCGGGTGCAAAAATTCGCCTCTCCTTCCTCAACGACGCGCTGCGGGGATTTTGAGCTTAATGAGCTGGCCGCGCAGATTACCTGGTTCGGTATACCGTTAACTCTGACGCGCTATGAATTCCTGTTGCTGAAAACACTGCTGATGTCGCCGGGGCGCATTTACTCTCGCCAGCAATTGATGGATTTAGTCTGGGCCGATGCGCAGGACACCTTCGACAGAACGGTCGATACCCACATCAAAACGCTGCGCGCCAAGCTGCGGGCCATCAACCCCGAGTTTTCCCCTATTAATACGCATCGCGGTATGGGATACAGCCTGAGGAGCGTCTGATGCGCATTGGTATGCGTTTGCTGCTCGGCTATTTCCTGATTGTCGCCGTTGCCGCCTGGTTTGTGTTGTCGATCTTTGTGCAGGAAATTAAGCCTGGCGTCCGCCGGGCGACGGAAGGCACATTGATTGATACCGCCACGTTGCTGGCTGCGCTGGCGCGTGATGATTTACTCTCTGACGCTCCCGCCAACGGTAAGCTGGCGCAAGCATTTTCCCAACTGCATAACCGCCCATTCCGTGCCAATATCAGCGGCATTAACAAAGTGCGTAATGAATACCATGTCTATATGACGGACGCGCAGGGTAAGGTGCTGTTTGATTCCGCTAACCAGGCGGTCGGCCAGGACTATTCCCGTTGGAATGACGTGTGGTTAACGTTGCGTGGGCAGTATGGCGCCCGCAGTACGTTGCAAAATCCGAACGATCCGGAAAGTTCGGTGATGTACGTTGCCGCGCCGATCGTTGACGGCGGGCGTATTATTGGCGTGCTTAGCGTCGGCAAACCCAATGCGGCGATGGCGCCGGTGATTAAACGCAGTGAACGGCGGATGCTTTGGGCCAGCGCGGTGTTGCTGGGGATCGCCTTAGTGATTGGCGCCGGAATGGTATGGTGGATCAACCGTTCCATTGCCCGGCTGGCGCGTTATGCCGACTCTGTGACCGAGAACCGCCCCGTCGCACTGCCTGATTTAGGCAGCAGCGAGTTACGTAAACTGGCGCAGGCGCTGGAAAGTATGCGTCTGAAGCTGGAGGGCAAGAATTATATTGAGCAATACGTTTATGCATTAACGCACGAACTCAAAAGCCCGCTGGCGGCCATTCGCGGCGCGGCGGAAATTTTGCGCGAAGGCCCGCCGCCGAACGTGGTTGCGCGTTTTACTGATAATATTCTGACGCAAAATGCGCGCATGCAGGCGCTGGTTGAAACCTTGTTACGCCAGGCGCGACTGGAGAATCGACAGGACATTACGTTGACGCCGGTGGCGGTAGATGCGCTGTTTGCCCAGCTTAAAGAAGCCCGGAGCGTGCAGCTGGCGGCAAAAAACATCACGCTGACCATTATGCCTTCATCGCTTAGCGTCGATGCCGATCCCGCGCTGCTGGAGCAGGCATTGGGGAATTTGCTCGACAACGCTATCGACTTTACGCCACAGGACGGGACGATTGTGCTGAGTGCGCATCAGCACGAAGAGCAGATCATATTGCAGGTTACCGACAGCGGCAGCGGGATCCCTGATTTTGCGTTGCCGCGTATTTTTGAACGCTTCTACTCGCTGCCCCGTGAAAATGGGCTTAAGAGCAGCGGATTGGGACTGGCGTTTGTCAGTGAGGTTGCGCGACTGCATGCAGGCTCGGTGACCTTACGCAATCGACCGGAAGGCGGCGCCCAGGCTTCGTTTACGCTTCACCGTCACTTCACATAACTTCAAATTCCCCGCACATAGCTGTTCTACCTTGCTGCTATTGCAAAGGAGAACGCTATGTTGAAATCACCCCTGTTCTGGAAAATCGTCACCTTAGGCGGCGCTATGCTGCTGTTGTTAATTCCCCTGACAATGGTCAGGCAGATAATCGTTGAGCGATCGGACTATCGCAATGATGTTGAAGATGCAATCCGCCAGAGCACCAGCGGACCGCAAAAGATGGTCGGCCCGTTGATTGCCATTCCGGTGACGGAACTTTATACCGAGCTGGAGGAGGGTAAAGAGGTCCAGCGTAAGCGCAGCTATATCCATTTCTGGCTACCGGAATCGTTGGTCGTTGAGGGAAGCCAAAACGTTGAAGCGCGTAAAATTGGTATTTATGAAGGCCAGGTCTGGCATAACGATTTGGCGGTGAAAGCTGAGTTTAACGCTGAACGTTTGAGTGATTTAAACCATCCCAATGTCAGCCTGGGCAAACCGTTTATTGTGGTGGGCGTGGGTGATGCGCGTGGGATCGGCGTGGTGAAAGCCCCCCTGGTTAACGGCATGTCGCTGGCCGTTGAGCCTGGAACGGGGCTGGCTGGTCGTGCTCAGGGGATCCATATTCCGCTGCCCGACGCGAGCTGGACGGCGCAAAATCTCAGCATGGCGCTGTCGCTTAATTTGAGCGGCACCGGCGATTTCTCCGTCGTTCCGGTTGGCCGAAACAGTGAAATGACCTTAACCAGCAATTGGCCGCATCCCAACTTTCTTGGAGATTTTCTTCCGGCGAAGCGCGAAATCAGTGAGTCTGGATTCAATGCCCAGTGGCAAAGCAGTTGGTTTGCCAATAACCTCGGCGAACGCTTTGATGGTGAAAAGATTGGCTGGGAGGGAATGCCTGCATTTAGCGTTGCTGTCGCCACGCCAGCGGATCAATATCAACTGACGGACAGGGCGACAAAATATGCCATTTTGCTGATTGTGCTGACCTTTATGTCTTTCTTTGTCCTTGAAAGCATGACCAGCCTTCGACTGCACCCGATGCAGTACCTGCTGGTGGGGTTATCGCTGGTGATGTTTTATCTGTTGCTGCTGGCGTTGTCAGAACACATTGGTTTTACCGCCGCGTGGATTACGGCCAGTCTGGTGGGAGCGTTGATGAACGGTGTGTACCTGCAGGCGATATTACAGGGTTGGCGTAAGAGTATTTTGTTCACCGTAGCGCTGCTGGGGCTGGATGGCGTGATGTGGGTGTTGCTCCGTTCACAGGACAGTTCTTTACTGCTTGGCACCAGCGTACTGTTATTCGCACTGTGTGGCGTGATGTTCCTGACGCGTCATCTTGACTGGCACTCGCTGGCGCAGCCAAAGCCTGCGTCGAAAGCGCTTCCTGAGCCGCAACCCGGTGAGAGTGATGAATTACGTATATGGAAATAGCGGAGCGGTGAAATGAAAAACGGCGCATAAAGCGCCGTTTTTGTACGTGTGAGGATCGAATTAATCCTGCAGGTCGCCGCAGAAACGGTAGCCTTCACCGTGGATGGTAGCGATGATTTCTGGCGTATCCGGCGTTGATTCGAAATGTTTACGAATGCGGCGGATAGTCACGTCAACGGTACGGTCATGTGGCTTCAGTTCGCGACCGGTCATTTTTTTCAGCAGTTCTGCGCGAGACTGGATTTTGCCAGGATTCTCACAGAAGTGAAGCATGGCGCGGAATTCGCTGCGTGGCAGTTTATACTGCTCGCCATCAGGACCAATCAGAGAGCGGCTGTTGATGTCCAGCTCCCAGCCATTGAACTTGTAGCTCTCGACGCTACGGCGTTCTTCGCTGACGGTACCCAGGTTCATGGTACGTGACAGCAGGTTACGAGCACGGATAGTCAGTTCGCGCGGGTTAAACGGCTTGGTGATGTAATCGTCGGCGCCGATTTCGAGGCCGAGAATTTTATCGACTTCGTTATCACGGCCCGTCAGGAACATCAGCGCAACGTTAGCTTGTTCGCGGAGTTCGCGCGCTAACAGAAGGCCATTTTTCCCAGGCAGATTGATATCCATAATCACAAGGTTGATGTCATATTCAGAGAGAATCTGATGCATTTCCGCGCCATCTGTCGCTTCGAATACATCATAGCCTTCTGCTTCGAAAATGCTTTTCAACGTGTTGCGTGTTACTAACTCGTCTTCAACGATAAGAATGTGCGGGGTCTGCATGTTTGCTACCTAAATTGCCAACTAAATCGAAACAGGAAGTACAAAAGTCCCTGACCTGCCTGATGCATGCCGTAAATTAACATGATCGGCGTAACATGACTAAAGTACGTAATTGCGTTCTTGATGCACTTTCCATCAACGTCAACAACATCATTAGCTTGGTCGTGGGTAGTTTCCCTCTGGACCCGACAGTGTCAAAAACGGCTGTCATCCTAACCATTTTAACAGCAACATAACAGGCTAAGACGTACCGGACACCCAATAAAACTACGCTTCGTTGACATATATCAAGTTCAATTGTAGCACGTTAACAGTTTGATGAAATCAACGCATCCAAATGTTTGCTTTCATCACAAAATTGCAATATTACAACTAGTTGCACGAGCTAATTAATAAATGTAATGAATCCAACCAATGCTATCCATTTTAAATTAAATTATCATGGATAAACAGCAGGATATGCAACTTCTGTTAACATAAAAAGCAATAGTACAGGTTGGAAATAGTTTAGCATTTTTTATTGGATGCGAAATCCTTTTTCAGTGATTTCTGTTAAAAATATGTAAATTCGCGCTGCGTAATATGTTGATGTGGGTCACATTATTACCTGCCGACTGGCTAAAAGAGTATCGAAATGCGTTTAACAATTATTCTGGTTGCCCCTGCCAGAGCGGAAAATATTGGTGCGGCTGCCCGCGCGATGAAGACCATGGGATTCACCCAATTGCGGATCGTGGACAGCGAGGCCCATCTGGAACCTGCAACGCGATGGGTTGCTCATGGATCGGGCGACATTATTGATAATATTAGTGTTTTTCCAACGCTAGCCGAAGCGCTGCACGACGTTGATTTTACCGTTGCGACCACGGCGCGTAGCCGGGCGAAGTTCCATTATTACGCCACACCGGTCGAACTCGTTCCTCTGCTGCAGGAAAAATCCGCGTGGATGGATCACGCCGCGCTGGTGTTTGGGCGCGAAGATTCCGGGCTGACCAACGAAGAATTAGCGCTGGCGGATATCCTTACCGGGGTACCAATGGTGGCTGACTACCCTTCACTCAATCTGGGGCAGGCGGTAATGGTATATTGCTATCAATTAGCAGGTTTAATACAACAACCGGCCAAAAATAGTGAGGTGACGGATGAACTTCAGTTGCAGGCATTGCGCGCGCGCGTTTTACGTTTATTAGCTACGCTGAACGTTTCTGACGACATCAAACTCACCGACTGGCTGCAACAGCGAATGGGCTTATTAGGGCAGCGAGACACGGCAATGCTGCACCGTTTTTTACATGATATAGAAAAAAACATAACAAAATAAAATGCTGGCTAATGTTGTATTATTAGCGTTTTACTTTGGTTTCAAGTGGGGCGGACATGCTGTATTGGTTGAAAGTAAAAGGGCAAGCAGTGGCTCATGAACAAGTTTCGGAATGTGATCAATTTAAAAATTTATTGACTTAGGTCAGCAGATACTTTAACCCTAAAAGAATACAAGACAGACAGATAATAATTACAGAGCACACAACATCATGAAACGCATCAGCATCACTATTACCACAACCATCACCATTACCACAGGTAACGGTGCGGGCTGACGCGTACAGGAAACACAAGAAAAAGCCCGCACCTAAACAGTGCGGGCTTTTTTTTCGACCAAAGGCAATGAGGTAAACCATGCGAGTGTTGAAGTTCGGCGGTACATCAGTGGCAAATGCAGAGCGATTTCTGCGGGTTGCCGACATTCTGGAAAGCAATGCCAGACAGGGGCAGGTCGCGACCGTTCTCTCTGCCCCCGCCAAAATTACCAACCATCTGGTGGCGATGATTGAAAAGACCATCGGTGGTCAGGATGCTTTAGCCAATATCAGCGACGCCGAACGCATTTTCTCAGAGCTTTTAGCTGGTCTTGCCGCTGCACAGCCGGGTTTCCCGCTGGCTCAGCTCAAAGCCTTGGTTGAACAAGAATTTGCTCAGATTAAGCACGTCCTGCACGGTATCAGCCTGTTGGGGCAGTGCCCGGACAGCATCAATGCCGCGCTTATCTGCCGTGGCGAAAAAATGTCGATCGCCATCATGGCTGGCCTGCTGGAAGCGCGCGGGCACAACGTGACGGTCATCGACCCGGTTGAGAAGCTGCTGGCGGTAGGCCATTACCTCGAATCTACTGTTGATATCGCCGAGTCTACACGCCGCATTGCCGCCAGCCGTATTCCTGCGGACCATATGATTCTGATGGCCGGATTTACCGCCGGGAATGAAAAAGGTGAGTTAGTGGTGCTGGGGCGTAATGGCTCTGACTACTCTGCCGCCGTACTGGCCGCCTGTTTGCGTGCGGACTGTTGCGAGATCTGGACCGATGTCGACGGCGTATATACCTGCGATCCGCGTCAGGTACCCGACGCCCGACTGCTGAAGTCGATGTCTTATCAGGAAGCGATGGAGCTTTCTTACTTCGGCGCTAAAGTGCTACATCCGCGCACCATTACCCCTATTGCCCAGTTCCAGATCCCGTGCCTGATTAAAAATACCGGCAATCCGCAAGCGCCCGGTACGCTGATCGGTGCCAGCAGCGATGACGACGACTTGCCGGTAAAAGGTATTTCTAACCTCAATAACATGGCAATGTTTAGCGTCTCCGGCCCTGGAATGAAAGGTATGGTGGGCATGGCGGCGCGCGTTTTCGCCGCGATGTCGCGTGCAGGCATCTCGGTGGTGCTGATTACCCAATCCTCTTCTGAATACAGCATCAGCTTCTGTGTCCCGCAGGGCGACTGCGCGCGTGCGCAACGCGCCATGCAGGATGAATTCTATCTCGAACTGAAAGAAGGTCTGCTGGAGCCGCTGGCGGTGACTGAGCGTCTGGCTATCATCTCGGTGGTTGGCGACGGTATGCGCACGTTGCGCGGTATCTCGGCGAAATTCTTTGCCGCGCTGGCTCGCGCGAACATCAACATCGTGGCGATCGCCCAGGGGTCTTCTGAGCGTTCTATTTCGGTGGTAGTGAACAACGACGACGCCACTACCGGCGTACGCGTGACCCATCAGATGCTGTTCAATACCGATCAGGTGATTGAAGTGTTTGTGATTGGCGTCGGTGGCGTGGGCGGTGCGCTGCTGGAGCAGCTTAAACGTCAGCAAACCTGGCTGAAAAACAAGCATATCGATCTGCGCGTGTGCGGCGTGGCGAACTCGAAGGCCCTGCTGACCAACGTTCATGGTCTGAATCTGGAAAACTGGCAGTCTGAGCTGGAGTGTGCGAAAGAACCTTTCAACCTTGGGCGCTTAATTCGTCTGGTGAAAGAATATCATCTGCTCAATCCGGTGATCGTCGACTGTACCTCAAGCCAGGCGGTGGCGGATCAGTACGCCGACTTCCTGCGTGAAGGCTTTCATGTGGTCACCCCGAACAAAAAGGCCAATACTTCGTCGATGGATTACTACCATCAACTGCGTTTTGCTGCGGCGAAGTCGCGACGTAAATTCCTGTATGACACCAACGTGGGCGCGGGCTTACCGGTTATTGAAAACCTGCAAAATCTGCTCAGTGCAGGCGATGAACTGCAACGATTCTCTGGCATTCTTTCCGGTTCGCTGTCGTTTATTTTTGGCAAGCTGGATGAAGGCATGAGCTTCTCCCAGGCGACCACCATGGCGCGTGAGCTGGGTTATACCGAGCCCGATCCGCGTGACGATCTTTCCGGTACGGACGTGGCGCGTAAGCTGCTGATTCTGGCTCGTGAAACCGGGCGTGAGCTGGAGCTGTCTGACATTGTCATTGAGCCGGTTCTGCCAACAGAATTTGATGATTCCGGCGATGTTTCCACCTTTATGGCGAAGTTGTCGCAACTGGATGATGACTTTGCCGCGCGGGTGGCGAAAGCTCGTGATGAGGGGAAAGTATTGCGCTATGTTGGCAATATTGAAGAGGATGGCGTCTGTCGCGTGAAAATTGATGCAGTAGACGGCAACGATCCGCTGTTCAAAGTGAAAAACGGTGAAAACGCGCTGGCGTTTTATAGCCATTACTATCAGCCGTTACCGTTAGTGCTGCGCGGATACGGCGCGGGGAATGACGTAACCGCGGCGGGCGTATTTGCCGACCTGCTACGTACCCTTTCATGGAAGTTAGGAGTCTGACATGGTGAGAGTTTATGCCCCGGCTTCCAGTGCCAATATGAGCGTCGGGTTTGATGTGCTTGGGGCGGCGGTAACCCCCGTAGACGGTTCGCTATTGGGTGATGTGGTCTCTGTTGAGCCAGCCGACCAGTTCAGTCTGAATAATCTTGGGCGCTTTGCTGACAAACTGCCTTCTGAGCCGCGAGAAAATATCGTCTATCAGTGCTGGGAGCGATTCTGTCAGGAGCTGGGTAAAACCGTTCCGGTGGCGATGACGCTGGAAAAAAATATGCCGATTGGCTCCGGGTTAGGTTCCAGCGCCTGTTCCGTTGTGGCGGCGTTGGTCGCCATGAACGAGCACTGTGGGAAACCGCTCAACGACACGCGCCTGTTGGCGATCATGGGTGAGCTGGAAGGACGTATCTCCGGCAGTATTCATTACGATAATGTTGCCCCGTGCTTTTTGGGTGGTATGCAGTTAATGATCGAAGAAAACGGCATTATCAGCCAGCAGGTGCCAGGCTTTGATGAGTGGTTGTGGGTACTGGCGTATCCGGGGATTAAAGTATCGACGGCGGAAGCGCGGGCCATTTTACCTGCGCAGTATCGCCGTCAGGACTGTATCGCCCACGGGCGGCATCTGGCTGGGTTTATCCATGCCTGCTATTCCCGTCAGCCTCTTCTGGCCGCGAAGCTGATGAAAGATGTCATTGCTGAGCCGTATCGTACCCGCTTGCTGCCAGGCTTCAGCCAGGCGCGTCAGGCGGTAGCGGAAATCGGCGCGCTGGCCAGCGGGATCTCCGGGTCAGGGCCGACGCTGTTCGCCTTGTGCGATAAGCCGGATACGGCGCAGCGTGTCGCAGACTGGCTGGCTAAACATTATCTGCAAAATCAGGAAGGCTTTGTTCATATTTGCCGGTTGGACACGGCAGGCGCACGGGTACTGGGATAATCAATGAAACTCTATAATCTGAAAGATCATAACGAACAGGTCAGCTTTGCGCAGGCCGTCACGCAAGGGCTTGGCAAGAATCAGGGGTTGTTTTTTCCGCACGATCTGCCGGAATTCAATCTGACAGAAGTGGATGAGATGCTGAACCAGGACTTCGTTAGCCGCAGCGCTAAGATCCTTTCCGCATTTATTGGTGACGAGATCTCGCAGGAGATTCTGGAAGAGCGCGTGCGCGCGGCGTTTGCGTTCCCGGCGCCGGTTGCTCAGGTTGCAGCGGACATTGGCTGTCTGGAGCTGTTCCACGGCCCTACGCTGGCATTTAAAGACTTTGGCGGGCGCTTTATGGCGCAGATGCTGACGCACATCAGCGGCGACAAACCGGTAACGATTCTGACGGCGACCTCCGGCGATACCGGTGCCGCAGTGGCGCATGCGTTTTATGGCCTGCCGAACGTTCGTGTGGTGATCCTCTACCCGAACGGCAAGATCAGCCCATTACAGGAAAAACTGTTCTGTACGCTGGGCGGTAACATTGAAACCGTCGCTATTGATGGTGATTTTGATGCTTGCCAGGCGTTGGTGAAACAGGCGTTTGATGACGAAGAACTGAAGGTAGCGCTGGGGCTGAACTCGGCTAACTCAATCAATATCAGCCGTCTGCTGGCGCAAATCTGTTACTACTTTGAAGCTGTGGCTCAACTGCCGCAAGAATCGCGCAACCAGCTGGTTATTTCCGTTCCCAGCGGCAACTTTGGCGATCTGACCGCCGGATTGTTGGCGAAATCGCTGGGCTTGCCGGTGAAGCGTTTTATCGCGGCGACCAACGTTAACGATACAGTTCCACGCTTCCTTGCAGAAGGCGAGTGGGCGCCGAAGGCGACGCAGGCGACGTTATCCAACGCGATGGATGTCAGCCAGCCGAACAACTGGCCGCGTGTGGAAGAACTGTTCCGCCGTAAAATCTGGCGTCTGAATGAGCTGGGTTATGCCGCCGTTGACGATGCTACCACTCAGGATACGATGCGCGAGCTGCATGAAATGGGGTACACCTCAGAACCGCATGCGGCGGTGGCTTACCGTGCGCTGCGTGACCAGTTGAATCCTGGCGAGTATGGCTTGTTCCTCGGCACCGCGCATCCGGCGAAGTTTAAGGAAAGCGTTGAAGAGATTCTTGAGCTTACGCTGGCTCTGCCAAAAGAGCTGGCGGAGCGCGCGGATCTGCCGCTGCTCTCTCATCACCTGCCAGCGGATTTTTCTGCACTACGTAAGCTGATGATGACCCGCGGTTAACGGTGGTGCCCGCTGGCGTTTTGCTTAGCGGGCCAACAAAACCTGTAGGCCGGATAAGGCGTTAGCCGCCATCCGGCATGTACACTACTGCTCGTGGCGTTTAAACACCAGTTCGCCATTCCCTGACGCTTCTTCATCAAAGAAATAGCCTTCACTGTTAAATGCCGTCAGTTGCTCTGGCTGCGTTAAGCGATTTTCAATGATGTAGCGGCTCATCAGGCCACGCGCTTTTTTGGCATAAAAGCTGATGACTTTGAACTTGCCGTTCTTCTCATCGAGGAAGACCGGCTTGATAAGCTCGGCGTTCAGCTTTTTCGGCTTCACGGATTTAAAATACTCATCCGAGGCGAGGTTAATCACCACGCTGTCACCTTGCGCTTCCAGTGCTTCGTTAAGTTTGTCGGTGATGGTATCACCCCAGAACTGGTAAAGATCTTTACCCTTTGGATTAGTCAGACGAATGCCCATCTCCAAACGGTAAGGCTGCATCAAATCCAGCGGACGCAACACGCCGTACAGCCCGGACAACATGCGTAAATGCTGCTGAGCGAAGTCAAAATCCGCTTCGCTGAAGGTTTCAGCCTGCAGCCCGGTATAGACGTCGCCTTTAAACGCCAGAATAGCCTGACGCGCATTCTCCGGTGTGAAATCGGGTTGCCAGTCATGGAAACGGGTGGCGTTCAGATCAGCCAGCTTGTCGCTAATTCCCATCAACTTGCCAATCTGCGGTGCGGAGAGTTGGCGCGCCACGTGAATAAGCTGCTGCGAGTGATCCAGCAGTTCAGGCAGCGTGTGGCGTGTGGTTGCCAGCGGACTTTGGTAGTCGAGCGTTTTTGCAGGTGAAATCAGAATCAGCATATCCAGTCCTTGCAGGAAATTTACTGCGACTTTAGCAAAAAAATGGACAGAATTGATCGATGGTTGCGATTGCCGCGCTAATCACGCGGCGTTTCATCCCAGCTTTCAGGCGCAAGCTGCTGTCTGATATCAGGATAACGGCGCGGATCAAATTCCGGGCGCACTCCGAGTTTACGCTGGCGTAGATAGTCGCTGGCGAGGGTATGGACAACCGGCGAGAGCAGTAAAATCGCCGTCAGGTTAGTGATAGCCATACAGGCCATGATGATGTCGGCAAGTTGCCAGAGCAGCGGGAAGCTGAGTAATGTGCCGCCGACAACGGTGCTCACGGTCGCGATACGTAATAGCCAAATTACCCGGATATTGTCCAGCTTCAGGAAAACAAGGTTGTTTTCCGCATAGATGTAGTTGGCGACGATAGAGCTAAAGGCAAACAGGATCACAATAAAGGCGACGAATCCGGCGCCCCATTCACCCGTCAGCGAGACCATCGCTCTCTGCAGCAACTGGATGCCTTCAATGGGCATGGAACTGGTGCCATTACCCGCCAGCAGAACGATCATCGCGCTGGCCGTACAGAGAATCAGCGTATCGCCTAAAACACCAATCATTTGCACAATGCCTTGTGCCGCAGGATGCGGAGGCCATGACGCAGCCGAGGCGGCGGCGTTCGGCGTTGAGCCCATTCCGGCCTCATTCGAGAACATACCGCGTTGAAAGCCGCTGGCAATGGCCTGGCTTAGCGTGTATCCGGCGGCGCCGGCGGCGGCTTCCTGCCAGCCAAAGGCGCTTTTAACGATGGTCATGATAATGTCGGGAAGCTGAGCGAAATGCCATAGACAGATGACGAGGCTACAACCGACCCACAACAGAGCCATTACCGGAACAAACCATTGCATCAGACGGGCAACGCCTTTAATACCGCCGACGATGACCAGTAATGATGCGATAGCCAGGGCGATACCGGAGAAGAGGGGAGGGATATCGAAGGCAAAAGCAAGTGCGCGCGAGACCGAGTTTGCCTGCACGCTGTTAAAAATCAGCCCATATGCGATGAGTAAAAAGATGGCAAAAAGCACGCCCATCCAGCGCATACCCAGCCCACGCGCCATATACCACGCAGGACCGCCACGAAACTGTCCCTTGCTATCGCGTTCTTTATACAGTTGCGCAAGTGAGCATTCGGCAAACGAGGTTGCCATACCAATGACTGCCGAGACCCACATCCAGAAAACGGCTCCCGCGCCGCCTGCGGCGATTGCCAACGCCACGCCCGCCAGATTTCCACTGCCGATCCGCGCGGCAAGACTGGTGCATAAAGCCTGAAAGGAGGTTAAACCGCCCGGTTGCGGGTTGATGCTGTTTTTAAGACTTCTGCCAAACTGGCGAATGTAGCGAAACTGGATGAACCCCGTGCGCCAGGTGAACCAACATCCTGCGCCAAGCAGGAGGTAGATCATCACCGATCCCCAGAGTATTTCATTAATAAATGCGAAAAAATCAGGCATTAACATCCCTCTTGTTGATGCCGGTAAGCGCGAATAATCCCATGTAAGCGCTACCAATTATCGACCAGTATATACCTTATAAGCAGATTGATTGCGGGAGTTTATCATAACAATAGGTATCCCCCTTAATTGCGCATCTCAGGCTTTGGGATGCGTAATCAGGGCTGAGCGGCAGGTAGGACAATCCAGGCGGTTGCGCTGAGAGTGCGTCGTGCTATCATCAGGGAAGATCGGTTACATCCCCCTAACAAGCTGTTTAAAGAGAATCGCTATCATGACGGACAAATTGACCTCCCTTCGTCAGTTCACCACAGTAGTGGCCGACACCGGAGACATCGCGGCAATGAAGCTGTATCAGCCTCAGGATGCCACAACTAACCCTTCTCTCATTCTTAACGCAGCGCAGATCCCGGAATACCGCAAGCTGATTGATGACGCTGTAGCCTGGGCTAAGCAGCAGAGCAACGACCGCGCGCAGCAGGTCGTCGACGCGACCGACAAACTGGCGGTAAACATCGGTCTGGAGATCCTGAAACTGGTCCCGGGTCGCATTTCCACAGAAGTTGACGCTCGCCTGTCCTACGACACCGACGCATCCATCGCGAAAGCAAAACGTCTGATTAAACTGTACAACGATGCTGGCATCAGCAACGATCGCATTCTGATCAAACTGGCTTCAACCTGGCAGGGCATCCGTGCTGCTGAGCAGCTGGAAAAAGAAGGCATCAACTGTAACCTGACCCTGCTGTTCTCCTTCGCGCAGGCGCGTGCATGTGCAGAAGCTGGCGTATACCTGATTTCTCCGTTCGTTGGTCGTATTCTTGACTGGTACAAAGCCAATACCGATAAGAAAGAGTATGCACCGGCAGAAGATCCGGGTGTGGTTTCCGTAACGGAAATCTACGAGTACTACAAACAGCACGGTTACGAAACCGTAGTTATGGGCGCGAGCTTCCGTAACATCGGCGAAATCATCGAGCTGGCGGGCTGCGATCGTCTGACGATTGCA
This sequence comes from Citrobacter sp. wls714, assembly GCF_005281025.1. Classification (NCBI taxonomy): domain Bacteria; kingdom Pseudomonadati; phylum Pseudomonadota; class Gammaproteobacteria; order Enterobacterales; family Enterobacteriaceae; genus Citrobacter; species Citrobacter sp. wls714. Next base: position 103,477 of record NZ_SZWZ01000095.1, read on the forward strand.
CCGGCTCTGCTGAAAGAGCTGGCGGAAAGCGAAGGTGCTATCGAACGTAAACTGTCCTTCTCTGGCGAAGTGAAAGCGCGTCCGGCACGTATCACAGAAGCTGAGTTCCTGTGGCAGCACAACCAGGATCCAATGGCTGTAGACAAACTGGCGGACGGTATCCGTAAGTTTGCTGTAGACCAGGGTAAACTGGAAAAAATGATCGGCGATCTGCTGTAATCATTTCGGCGTGGCCCTGACTGGGGTCACGCTACCTCTTCTGAAACCTGTCTGTCCTTCCTTTCGCAGTGTATCATTCTGTTTAACGAGACTGTTTAAATGGAATAATCATGAATACTTTACGCATTGGCCTGGTGTCCATTTCTGACCGTGCTTCCAGCGGCGTTTACCAGGATAAAGGTATCCCGGCCCTTGAAGAGTGGCTGGCATCAGCCCTTACGACCCCTTTTGAGCTGCAAACGCGGTTGATCCCGGATGAACAGGCGATCATCGAACAAACCTTATGCGAGCTGGTTGATGAAATGAGCTGTCATCTGGTGCTGACGACCGGCGGAACGGGTCCGGCACGTCGCGACGTAACGCCAGACGCTACGCTGGCCGTAGCTGACCGCCAGATGCCAGGTTTTGGTGAGCAAATGCGCCAGATAAGTCTGCACTTTGTGCCAACCGCAATCCTTTCCCGTCAGGTTGGGGTGATTCGCAAACAGGCGCTGATCCTGAATCTGCCTGGGCAGCCGAAATCGATCAAAGAAACGCTGGAAGGCGTGAAAGATGCCGAGGGTAAGGTAATTGTGCCAGGTATCTTTGCAAGTGTACCGTATTGTATACAGCTGTTAGATGGGCCTTATGTCGAAACTGCACCGGCAGTTGTAGCATCTTTTCGCCCTAAAAGCGCAATACGCGATACAAATGCCTGAAAGTAGACTATTCGTGATATAAGTAACAATGAAGGTGGAGTATTGAATTGTTTACGATATAGTAATTTTTGCTTTACATATATCGACAGACATAATCAATTACTCCACTGAATCATGGTTTGCTATGTCACAACACACTCGACCGCTAAATCGCCAGGATTATAAAACCCTTACGCTTGCTGCTCTCGGCGGGGCGCTTGAGTTTTATGATTTCATTATCTTCGTCTTCTTTGCCGCTGTTGTTGGCGAACTTTTCTTCCCGGCAGATATCCCTGAATGGCTACGTCAGGTACAAACCTTCGGCATTTTTGCCGCCGGATACCTGGCGCGCCCATTGGGCGGCATCATTATGGCGCATTTTGGCGACCTGGTCGGACGCAAGAAAATGTTTACCCTGAGCATTTTGCTGATGGCGATACCGACGCTGGCGATTGGTTTGTTGCCTACCTATGCCTCCATGGGGATCCTTGCGCCGTTACTGTTATTACTGATGCGCATTTTGCAGGGGGCTGCCATTGGGGGAGAAGTGCCGGGGGCGTGGGTGTTCGTGGCGGAACACGTACCGGAGCGTCGCATTGGCATTGCCTGCGGAACGCTGACCGCCGGGCTGACGGTGGGGATTCTGCTGGGTTCGGTGGTTGCAACGCTGGTGAACACCAGCCTGACGCAGCAAGCGGTGCATGACTACGGCTGGCGTATTCCTTTCCTGCTGGGCGGCGTGTTTGGGCTGGTGGCGATGTACCTGCGCCGCTGGCTTCAGGAAACGCCTATCTTCCTCGAAATGCAGCAGCGTAAAGCGTTGGCACAAGAGCTACCAGTGAAGTCGGTGGTGAGCAAACATAAAAAAGCGGTGGTCATTTCCATGCTGCTGACCTGGCTGTTATCGGCCGGGATTGTGGTGGTGATCCTGATGTCGCCAGTCTGGTTGCAAAAGCAGTATGGCTTTGCGCCAGCATTGACGTTACAAGCCAACAGCGTCGCTACCATTATGCTGTGCGTCGGTTGTCTGCTGGCCGGGTTTATTGTCGACCGGGTTGGCGCCAGCAAAACCTTTATTGTCGGTAGCCTGCTGCTGGCCTGTTCGAGCTGGTTTTTCTATCATCTGACCGGTAGCCATCCTCAGCATTTGTTCCTGTTGTATGGGCTGGTGGGCTTGTGCGTTGGCGTGGTGGGGGCCGTGCCTTATGTCATGGTACGAGCGTTTCCAGCGGAAGTCCGCTTTACCGGTATCTCGTTTTCTTACAACGTTTCGTACGCCATTTTTGGTGGTCTGACGCCAATCGCCGTGACGATGTTAATGAGCGTGTCGCCAATGGCTCCTGCCTGGTATGTACTGGCGTTATCGCTGGTGGGATTAGGACTGGGGATTTGGCTGCGACAGGATATTTATCATCGCGATACCAGCGTGCAGGGAGAGTTACAGCGCTTGTAAGGAATATCCCCCCGTTCGGGGGGATAGCGTCAGATTAGTGTGTTTCACCAATCGGCAGGATGGTACGGCCAAACTGTTCGTTCAGCACTTCGCCCATCGCCAGGTAAATGGCGCTTGCGCCACACACTAAGCCAACCCAGCCAGCAACGTGGATGATCGCTTCGTTACCTGCAATGTTGCCCACGGCCAGCAGTGCGAACAGCACCGTCAGGCTCAGGAAGACAAATTGCAGCGCACGAGCAGCTTTCAGCGTGCCGAAGAACATGAACAGTGTGAACACGCCCCACAGACCCAGGTATACGCCCAGGAACTGACCATTGGTCGCATCCGCCAGGCCCATTTTCGGCATGATCAGGATCGCAACCAGCGTCAGCCAGAACGAGCCGTAGGAGGTAAAGGCGGTTAAACCGAAGGTGTTGCCTTTTTTATATTCCAGCAGCCCGGCAAAAATTTGCGCAATACCGCCGTAGAAAATGCCCATCGCCAGAATAATAACGTCAAAGGCGAAGAAACCCGCGTTATGCAGGTTAAGCAGAATGGTGGTCATGCCAAAGCCCATCAGGCCCAGCGGTGCCGGATTAGCCAACTTAGTGTTGCCCATAATTCCTCAAAATCATCATTGATTGAATGGTGAAATAGTTTCCCCGAATAACGATCACTGTCTTCGGGGCGCGGCATGATAATCAGGGGAGAGGGCACTGTCTATGATCTAACGAAGGGAAAATGAATTATTTTCCCTGTGATGGGCATCACGCTTGTACGCTGTTGATCATTCTGCGCAGACAGGCGATTTGTAGCACCGCCGGAATCGTCACGCGATAGGCGCTGCCACTCACTGCTTTAACCCCGTTTAAAGCCGCGCCGACCGGGCCGCCAAGCCCAGCACCGCGTAGCAATCCATGCCCAATGACGCTCACTGCGGCATGGGTACGCAGGATCTGAGTGAGTTGGCTGGAGAGCAGGTGAGAAATGCCAGTCGCCAGATGGCGATCCTTCATCAATAGCGGCAGTAACTCTTCCAGTTCAGAGACTTTTGCATCGACCGCCTGCAGAAATTCCTGCTTATGCCCGGCATCCATTTTTTGCCAGGCATTCCGTAGAAAGTGTTCCAGCAAATATTGTTCAATTTCGTACGTGGACATCGCTTTGTCGGCTTTAAGCTTCAAGCGCTTCGAAACATCCAGCAAAATCGCCCGATATAGCTTTCCATGGCCACGGAGTTTATTGGCAATGCTGTCGCCACCATAATGCTGAAGTTCTCCGGCGATCAGTTGCCAGTTGCGGCGGTGCTGTTCCGGGTGTCCTTCCATCGATTTAAATAATTCGTTGTGGCTCAGAACGCTCGACAGACGGGCTTTGCCTTTTTCATTATGCGTTAACAGGCGAGTAATCGTGGCGAGTTGTTCCTCACTGCAATGCTGCAGAAAGTCGAGGTCGTCGTCATGCAAATACGTGACATTCATGTTTTCTATGGCTTCTGAATAAAAGGGCGGAATTAGTCGTCGCCGATGACTTTAAGCGTCGCCATGTCAGAGGAGTTTACCGACTGGCCTGAAAAAGTAATTTTGGATACGCAGCGTTTGTTGTCGTTGTCGCTATTAATGTTGATCCAATTGGTGGTTTGTCCCTCTTTAATGGAAGACGGGACATTCAGGCTTTGGCTGGAGGTGCGCGCAGCTTTGAAGTAAACGGATGCGCCGTTAAGGTTAATATCGCCTCGATCGGCGGTGAGTTGAATACGTTTCACCACCCGACAAACGGGAATTTTGAGCGTGAGATCGTTGGTTGCATTGCGGGGCATAGCAATCATCCCCAGAACTTTATGATCGTTAGCGTGCGCGGCGCTGCTCAGCAGCAGACCCATAAGCAGGCTGGCGGAAAGGGTTAAAACGGATTTCATGGAATTTCTCTTTGACGGCTGCAAAAGTGTGTGGCTTCGCGCTATTTTACCGCCGACATAAAAACGATTCATTCACGTAATCTTTTCTTTTTATTACAATTTTTGTGTGAATGACAGCGCCGTATTAATCGGTTTTATGAATTAATTTTGATTGGCGATTATTCATTTTTTGTAGTTTTGTGCCTTTTTTCGGCAAATTTATTGCTTCTGCGCTAAAAAAAATTTTCATGCCCCCCTTGATGAAGTGGGTTACGACCCCACTTAGTAGTCAACCGCAGTGGTGAGTCTGAAAAAAAACGATTCAGGGTAGTTGAAACCGCACGTTTCGCCCTTATTACAGATTCACAACCACATGATGACCGAATTTTTAGTGGAGACGTTTAGATGGGTAAAATTATTGGTATCGACCTGGGTACTACCAACTCTTGTGTAGCGATTATGGATGGCACTACTGCACGTGTGCTGGAGAACGCCGAGGGCGATCGCACCACGCCTTCTATCATTGCTTATACCCAGGATGGTGAAACTCTGGTTGGTCAGCCGGCTAAACGTCAGGCAGTGACAAACCCGCAAAACACCCTGTTTGCGATTAAACGCCTGATTGGCCGCCGCTTCCAGGACGAAGAAGTACAGCGTGATGAAGCGATCATGCCGTACAAAATCATCGGTGCTGACAACGGTGATGCATGGATTGACGTAAAAGGTCAGAAAATGGCACCGCCGCAGATTTCTGCTGAAGTGCTGAAAAAAATGAAGAAAACGGCTGAAGATTACCTGGGTGAACCGGTAACTGAAGCAGTTATCACCGTACCTGCATACTTTAACGATGCTCAGCGTCAGGCAACCAAAGACGCCGGTCGTATCGCAGGTCTGGAAGTAAAACGTATCATCAACGAACCAACCGCAGCTGCGCTGGCTTACGGTCTGGATAAAGAAGTCGGCAACCGTACTATCGCGGTGTATGACCTCGGTGGTGGTACTTTCGATATCTCTATTATCGAAATCGACGAAGTTGACGGCGAAAAAACCTTCGAAGTTCTGGCAACCAACGGTGATACCCACTTGGGTGGTGAAGACTTCGACAGCCGTATGATCAACTACCTGGTTGACGAGTTTAAGAAAGATCAGGGTATCGACCTGCGTAATGACCCGCTGGCGATGCAGCGTCTGAAAGAAGCCGCTGAGAAAGCGAAGATCGAGCTGTCTTCCGCTCAGCAGACCGACGTGAACCTGCCGTACATCACTGCAGACGCGACTGGTCCGAAACACATGAACATCAAAGTGACCCGTGCGAAACTGGAAAGCCTGGTTGAAGACCTGGTTAACCGTTCTATCGAGCCGCTGAAAGTTGCTCTGCAGGACGCCGGCCTGTCTGTTTCTGATATCAACGACGTTATTCTCGTTGGTGGTCAGACGCGTATGCCGATGGTCCAGAAGAAAGTTGCTGAGTTCTTCGGCAAAGAGCCGCGTAAAGACGTTAACCCGGACGAAGCTGTAGCAATCGGTGCTGCCGTTCAGGGTGGTGTATTGACTGGTGATGTGAAAGACGTGCTGCTGCTGGACGTTACCCCGCTGTCTCTGGGTATCGAAACCATGGGCGGCGTGATGACGCCACTGATCGCGAAAAACACCACTATCCCGACCAAGCACAGCCAGGTGTTCTCTACCGCTGAAGACAACCAGTCTGCGGTAACCATCCACGTGCTGCAGGGTGAACGTAAACGTGCTGCCGATAACAAAGATCTGGGTCAGTTTAACCTGGATGGTATCAGCCCGGCTCCGCGCGGTATGCCGCAGATCGAAGTAACTTTTGACATCGATGCCGACGGTATCCTGCACGTTTCCGCGAAAGATAAAAACAGCGGTAAAGAGCAGAAGATCACCATCAAGGCTTCTTCTGGTCTGAACGAAGAAGAAATCCAGAAAATGGTTCGCGAAGCAGAAGCGAACGCAGAATCTGACCGTAAGTTTGAAGAGCTGGTTCAGACCCGTAACCAGGGTGACCATCTGCTGCACAGCACTCGTAAGCAGGTTGAAGAAGCTGGCGACCAACTGCCGGCTGACGACAAAACTGCCATCGAGTCTGCACTGACCGCGCTGGAAACTTCTCTGAAAGGCGAAGACAAAGCGGATATCGAAGCGAAAATGCAGGCGCTGGCACAGGTTTCCCAGAAACTGATGGAAATCGCTCAGCAGCAGCACGCACAGCAGCAGGCTGGTGCAGCAGGCGCTGATGCTTCTGCAAACAATGCGAAAGATGACGACGTTGTCGACGCTGAGTTTGAAGAAGTGAAAGACAAAAAATAATCGCCCTTTGAACGGGTAATTACTGGCACGGGCGAAGAGGTTTCCTCTCCGCCCGTGCACGCATGTTAGGGGCAGATAAAAAGAGATGGCTAAGCAAGACTATTACGAGATTTTAGGCGTTTCCAAATCAGCGGAAGAGCGTGAAATCAAAAAGGCCTACAAGCGCCTGGCCATGAAATATCACCCGGACCGTAACCAGGGTGATAAAGAGGCCGAAGCCAAGTTCAAAGAGATCAAAGAAGCCTACGAGATCCTGACCGATGCACAAAAACGCGCGGCTTACGATCAGTACGGTCATGCCGCGTTTGAGCAAGGCGGTATGGGCGGCGGCGGCGGTTTTGGCGGCGGGGCTGACTTCAGCGATATCTTTGGTGACGTGTTTGGCGATATCTTTGGCGGCGGTCGTGGTCGTCAGCGCGCCTCACGTGGTGCTGATTTACGTTACAACATGGATCTCACTCTGGAAGAAGCCGTGCGTGGCGTCACCAAAGAGATCCGTATTCCGACGCTGGAAGAGTGTGACGTCTGCCATGGCAGCGGTGCGAAGGCAGGTACTCAACCGCAGACCTGTCCAACCTGTCACGGTTCCGGCCAGGTGCAGATGCGCCAGGGCTTTTTTGCCGTACAGCAGACCTGTCCACATTGTCAGGGGCGCGGTACGCTGATTAAAGATCCGTGCAATAAATGCCACGGTCATGGTCGCGTTGAGAAAAGCAAAACGCTGTCCGTTAAAATCCCGGCAGGCGTTGACACTGGCGATCGTATTCGTCTGTCTGGCGAAGGTGAAGCCGGTGAGCATGGTGCGCCAGCAGGCGATTTATACGTTCAGGTGCAGGTAAAACAGCACCCAATTTTTGAGCGTGAAGGCAACAACCTGTACTGTGAAGTGCCGATTAACTTTGCGATGGCAGCGCTGGGCGGCGAGATTGAAGTCCCAACGCTGGACGGTCGCGTGAAGTTAAAAATTCCGGGCGAAACGCAGACCGGCAAACTGTTCCGCATGCGCGGGAAAGGCGTGAAGTCGGTTCGCGGTGGCGCTCAGGGCGATCTGCTATGCCGTGTAGTTGTTGAAACCCCGGTTGGTCTGAATGACAAGCAGAAGCAACTGCTGAAAGATCTGCAGGAAAGCTTCGGCGGTCCCACCGGAGAAAACAACAGCCCGCGTTCCAAAAGCTTCTTCGACGGTGTGAAGAAGTTCTTTGACGATCTGACGCGCTAATTCTCGACTCAGAAATCTTCGATTAAAAGCCTGGGACTGAAATGTTTCAGGCTTTTTTATTTCTGTTTTCCGTTCGGAAAATCTTTATCGACTTTACTTTATTGGATCGTAAAAACCGAATCATTCATCATAAATAATCTAATTTTAACGAGCTTTTTGAGGGTGTAAGATAGTATTTACGAAGTATTCACCTAATAGAGAGAATAAAAGTGAAACATCTGCATCGTTTTTTTAGTAGTGACGCCTCGGGGGGCATCATCCTGATCATCGCAGCCGTCGTCGCTATGTTGATGGCAAATATCGGGATCACCAGTGGATGGTACCACGCCTTTCTGGAAACGCCCGTTCAACTGCGGGTTGGCGCGCTTGAGATCAACAAAAATATGCTGCTGTGGATCAATGACGCGTTGATGGCGGTGTTCTTCCTGTTGATTGGTCTGGAGGTAAAGCGCGAGTTGATGCAGGGGTCGCTGGCCAGTCTGCGTCAGGCTGCATTTCCGATCATTGCCGCTATCGGGGGGATGATTGTCCCGGCGCTACTGTATCTGGCATTTAACTATGCTGACCCTATCACTCGTGAAGGGTGGGCGATCCCGGCTGCAACGGATATCGCTTTTGCATTAGGCGTGCTGGCACTGTTGGGCAGTCGTGTTCCGTTGGCGCTGAAAATCTTTCTCATGGCGCTGGCGATTATCGATGATCTTGGCGCTATCGTGATCATCGCGCTGTTCTACACCAGCGATCTCTCGCTGCTGTCGCTGGGCGTTGCCGCGTGCGCCATTCTCGTCCTGGCAGCCTTGAATCTGTGTGGCGTGAGACGTACCGGGATTTATATTCTGGTGGGCGTGGTGCTATGGACTGCGGTACTGAAGTCCGGCGTGCATGCGACGCTGGCTGGCGTGATCGTCGGTTTCTTCATTCCGTTAAAGGAAAAACACGGACGTTCACCGGCAAAGCGTCTGGAGCATGTTTTGCATCCGTGGGTGGCATACCTGATCCTGCCGCTGTTTGCCTTCGCCAACGCAGGCGTTTCACTGCAGGGCGTCACTATTGATGGACTGACCTCCGTATTACCGTTGGGGATTATTGCAGGTCTGTTGATTGGTAAACCTCTGGGTATCAGCCTGTTTTGCTGGCTGGCGTTACGCTTAAAGCTGGCGCAATTACCTGAAGGAACGAATTTCCAGCAGATCATGGCGGTCGGGATTCTGTGCGGTATTGGCTTTACGATGTCGATTTTCATCGCCAGCCTGGCGTTTGGTAATGTCGATCCTGAGCTGATTAACTGGGCGAAACTGGGGATCCTGATTGGCTCCTTGCTGTCGGCGGTAATTGGTTACTGCTGGTTACGCACCCGGTTAAACGCATCCGCCTGACAGGATAACCCTTTCGTGACAATTTTCAGGGAGAGAGTATGTCTCATATAAATTACAACCACCTGTATTACTTTTGGCATGTTTATAAAGAAGGTTCGGTGGTTGGTGCAGCAGAAGCGCTTTATCTGACACCGCAGACCATTACCGGGCAGATCAAAGCGCTTGAAGAACGTTTACAGGGAAAGTTGTTCAAGCGGAAGGGGCGTGGGCTGGAGCCAAGCGAGTTGGGCGAGTTAGTCTTTCGTTATGCGGATAAAATGTTCACGTTAAGCCAGGAAATGCTGGATATCGTGAACTACCGCAAAGAGTCTAACTTGTTGTTTGATGTCGGTGTGGCGGATGCACTATCCAAACAGCTGGTCAGCCGTGTGTTGGATGCCGCGGTGGTGGAAGATGAACAAATCCATCTGCGTTGTTTTGAATCAACGCACGAGATGCTGCTGGATCAACTCAGCCAGCATAAGCTGGATATGATTATCTCTGACTGTCCGATTGATTCTACGCAACAGGAAGGGTTGTTCTCGGTGCGCATAGGCGAATGCGGCGTGAGTTTTTGGTGTACCCAGCCTTTGCCTGAGAAGCCGTTTCCGGCCTGCCTGGAAGAGCGTCGATTGCTGATCCCAGGACGTCGCTCGATGCTCGGTCGTAAGCTGTTGAACTGGATTAACTCACAAGGCTTGAACGTTGAAATCCTCGGCGAGTTTGATGACGCAGCGCTGATGAAAGCTTTTGGTGCAACGCATAACGCTATATTCGTTGCCCCGACGCTCTATTCGAACAACTTCTATGCCGATGATTCGATTGTTGAGATTGGGCGCGTGGAGAATGTGATGGAGGAGTACCACGCTATATTTGCGGAAAGGATGATCCAGCATCCGGCGGTGCAGCGTATTTGTAATGCGGACTACTCGGCGTTATTTAAGCTGCAGTAGACATCAACACGGTAAGACTTCCGGCTGCGGGCAATTACCGCAGCCGGAATCAATCTACAACCTCAGTAGGCTACGGTATTGCCCACCTTCGCGAATAAATACCGGAATTCTGTTCAGTGGCGTAGCGTAATGCAGCGTCTGCCCTCCTGAATAGCTTTCCCCGGTCGCAAGATCTGTCCACTTTTCCCCTTCCGGTAGCCAGACATCACGCTCGCGCATGCCTTCATGCATCACCGGAGCAATCAGCAGATCGGGACCAAAACAGTATTGGTCGGCGATCTCCCAGCTTTTAGCCTGCTCAGGAAATTCAAAAAACAGGGTGCGCATCACCGGCGCATTGCGCTCATGCGTTTCTGCCATCAGCGCCTTGATGTAGGGCTTCAGCTTTTCACGCAAGGCCAGGCAACCCGTTAATAGATCGTAAACGTCTTCGCCATAGCTCCAGACTTCATTCGGCGCTCCGGTCGGGCATTGAGCAATGCCATCCCGATACGGTTGTTCAGGTAAAATTTGCGGATCGCGATTGCCGTGCAGGCGCATCACCGGGCTAAAGACGCCCCACTGAAACCAGCGGATCAGCAGTTCATGAAAGCGTGGATCGTGAATATTGCCGCCATGAAAACCGCCAATATCCGTGGTCCACCACGGGATACCCGCAATCCCCATATTGAGTCCGGCGGCAAACTGATTGCGCAGCGATCGAAACGAGGAGTGAATATCACCTGACCACACTAGCGCGCCGTATTTCTGACTCCCCGCCCAGGCACAGCGCAGCAGATTGATAACCTTGTCTTCGCCATCGGCTTTCATGCCGTCAAAAAAGGTTTTGGCATACATCCGCGGGTAGATATTGCCCACTTCCAGTACCGGACCGGCGTGGTAGCGATAGTTGTCGTAGTCGTAAACGCTGAATTCAGGCTCGGCCTCATCTAACCAGAACAGCTTCACGCCTTTATCGTAATAATTGCGCTTGGCTTTGCCCCAGACATAGTCGCGAGCGCCCGGATGGGTGGCATCAAAGAAAGTGGTATTCCCGAGGAAATCCATATTGATCGGCAAGCCACGCTCCGTTTGCACCAGCCAGCCGTTTTCACGCATCTCCCGATAGCTTTCGGTGCGGTTATCTACCGTTGGCCAGACGGACACCATCAGTTCGATACCCAGTGATTTCAGTTCGGCGATCATGGCGTCGGGATCGGGCCAGTCGCGCGGGTCGAACATCCAGTCACCTTGATTCGGCCAGTGGAAGAAGTCGATAACGATAACCGAAATGGGCAGATTGCGCTGTTTATACTCGCGGGCGACCGCCAGCAGTTCTTCCTGGGTACGATAACGGAGTTTGCACTGCCAGAAACCCATGGCGTAATCCGGCATCATCGGCGGCGTGCCGGTTGCGAGCGCGTAAGCCTGGCTGATTTCCGCTGGCGTATCACCTGCGGTGATCCAGTAGTCCAGTTGTTCGCTGACCTGAGCTTCCCATTCGGTAAGGTTGTGGGCGAAGGTTACGCGGCCTACAGCCGGGTTGTTCCATAAAAAACCGTAGCCCAGACTGGAGAGCATGAACGGTACTGAGGCCTGGGAATTACGCTGTGCCAGCTCAAGCACGCACCCTTTGAGATCCAGATTGGCTTGCTGATACTGGCCCATGCCATAAATTTTTTCGTCTTCGGCTGCTTCGAAACGGGCTTTAATCGCATATTTTCCACCCTGAATAGGGCGAAATTCACGCCCCTCAAGGTTAAGTGCGCTGACGTACTGGCCGTGTGAAGATTCGTCCTCGCCGATTTCTCCCCGCAGACGCCAGAACTCCTGTAGTAAACATTTATGGGGATGGCGGTAAAAGCTGATTTGGCCCTTTTGATTGACGATAGCGATAATCTTGCCGTTAGTCAGCGTGGCCTGCTTTTGGTCGTAGACGATATGGCAGGCGCTCTCCGCCACCGGCTCCGTTAGCGCCCAGTCTTCATTTCTCATAACCGGCAGATGACGGCCGCTACGCACGCGCAGGCTGTTCTCGCCCCAGGGTTCAATCCATAAATAGCGATCGTTTTGCTGCCAGACCAGACGATGCGGGTCTTGTTGCAAAAATGGCATGGTGGTTTCTCCCATATTTGGCTGGTAAAGATAAGAACGTTAGTGATTGATCGTTTCCAGATCGCGGCGAACCTCGTCTTCCATGGCTTCATATTTACGGAAGAAAAGCAGGGGGATTGCTGCGAGCGTGAAGAGGAGGGCGGGCGCCCAGATAAAAGCCCAGGTTATCCCTTCCAGGCCTGTAGCGCTCTGCGCATGGTTAGGGACGTAGCCAAAACTGTTCATGATCCAGGCGGCAAAAGCGGTACCGAGACCACTGCCCATTTTGATGCAGAAGGTGCTGCCAAAGGCGATAAGAATGCCGGTAGCTTTGACACCCGTCTTCCATGCGCCAAAGTCGACGGCGAATCCGAGCATGGCGAAGGGCATTGAGCAGGCGATACCGCTACCGATATTGCCCAGAACCCAGGCGGCAATCAGCATTGGAATGTTATCCGCAGCCAGCCACATCATCACACCGCCAAACGTAGCGACCAGCAGACCGCCGATCCAGATCCAGGTTTTAGAGAGGTATTTGCTAAAGAAAGGGATGGCGATGATAAACAGGATCTGAATCGTCGCCAGGCTGTTGATTAGCGGGACCAGATCTTTGCGAACCAGGTTGTAGGTCAGATAGTAGACAATGGTCGTTGAGCGCTGCTGAAGCGCTATCCAAAAGATTAGATTAGCCAGCACCATCAGGATCCACGGCCAGTTGCCTTTCATAGCCGCGAAACTTTTTTTCATCGGCAATCTTGGCTCTTGCTGTATTTTATCCGCATCCATTTCACGAATGTTTTTAAACGCAAAGAGCGTTAGCGCGCAAGATATAATGGCAAATGTAATTGCCGTATAAATAAAACCCGCATGGTCATCACCGTTACCTAAAAAAGCGACTAACGGTAAGGCGGTTGCGTTCATTAATAAAACCCCTATTTGCCCGCCGGTCATTCTCCAGGAATTTAAGACCAGCCGTTCCTTGGGGGATAGGGTCATTAAGGGCAATATTGCACTGAGCGGGGTGTTAAGTCCGGTAAATAAAATACTGGCTATCATGTAGGATATTGCTGCATATATGGCTTTTCCGGTCATACTGATATCAGGAGACCAAAATGAAAGCGCGCTGAATACGGCAAAAGGCAGCGGTAACCATAAAAACCAGGGACGGCATTTACCGTAGCGTGAACGGGTCTTGTCGATGATGATCCCCCAGATTGGAGCATCTACGCCATCAACAATACGCGCCAACAGCAGGATGACACCCGCTACGGCGAGGCTGATACCGGCAACGTCTGTGTAGAAATATAGAATGTATGTTGAACCGAAACAGTACAGCAGATTTCCCGCTACATCTAAAGAACCGTAGCTAATTCGCTGTAGTAAAGATAATGATGTTGACCCGCAAGACTGGGTATCCTCAATAACAGAACTCATAATGATAACTCCGATATTGGTGCGATACGCCCAGAAAAACAGCTTTTACTTTCTAAGCAGTAGGGTTGTCGTTATTTTTTATTGTCCGGGGAAAATTAACCTTTAGGTAAAATAGGGATAAAGACGTTTTATGAAAAGTAGTTAACCCCGGCGTGGCGATCAATTATCAAATCTCACATCAGGATTGCGTTTATTCGTTTTTTGTTGAGCAATGATACTATTTGCTATGGTGGTCACAATTTCGACAGTAATGAAATAAAAAAAAGTAAACAGTGAAAGAAAATAACTTTCATCTGCCTGATGGCGATGTGGGTGGACAGGGGATTAAACATGCCTAGTGCACGAACGGTGCGATAGCAGGCCGCTGTGGAGAAAGTGTGGACTTGAACGACAGACATAAAAAAACCCGCTTGCGCGGGTTTTTTCACAAAGCGATAACAAGCAGGCGATTAAGCCAGTTTGTTGATCTGTGCAGTCAGGTTTGCTTTATGACGTGCAGCTTTGTTTTTGTGGATCAGACCTTTAGCAGCCTGACGGTCCACGAGTGGTTGCATTTCGTTAAATGCTTTCAGTGCAGTAGCTTTGTCGCCAGCTTCGATAGCTGCGTATACTTTCTTGATGAAAGTACGCATCATAGAGCGACGGCTAGCGTTGTGCTTGCGGGCCTTTTCAGACTGAACGGCGCGCTTCTTAGCTGATTTGATATTAGCCAAGGTCCAACTCCCAAATGTGTTCTATATGGACAATTCAAAGGCCGAGGAATATGCCCTTTTAGCCTTCTTTTGTCAATGGATTTGTGCAAATAAGCGCCGTTTAAATTGCAGCACTCGTTGCGTAGTGATGGCGCAGGATTCTACCAGCTTGCGTGGCGTGAATACAGCTTTTCCACGAGAAAAATTGCATTGGATTGCCCGTAAAGGTCTGCAATTTGTTTCATAACAATGAAAACCATCCTCTTTCTGTTTCGGAGAAACAATCGCCGGTTAACCTTGACCGCGGTACAGGGTATACTTTCACGATTTTCACTGTTTTGAGCCAGACATGAAGCTGATACGAGGCATACATAATCTCAGTCAGGCCCCGCATGGGTGTGTGCTGACTATTGGTAATTTCGACGGCGTGCACCGTGGTCATCGTGCGTTGCTGCAGGGCTTACGGGAAGAAGGGCGCAAACGCAATTTGCCGGTGATGGTGATGATTTTCGAGCCACAGCCATTAGAGCTGTTTGCAACGGACAAGTCGCCTGCGCGCCTTACTCGCCTGCGAGAAAAACTGCGTTATCTGGCGGAGTGTGGCGTAGATTACGTACTGTGCGTGCGTTTTGACAGGCGCTTCGCGGCATTAACGGCGCAGAATTTTATCAGCGATCTGCTGGTTAAGCGCCTTGGTGTACAATTCCTTGCCGTGGGCGATGATTTCCGCTTTGGCGCTAGCCGTGCGGGCGATTTCTTGTTATTACAGGAAGCGGGCGCTGAGTATGGCTTTGATATCACCAGTACCCAGACCTTCTGTGAAGGCGGTGTGCGTATTAGTAGCACCGCGGTACGTCAGGCGCTGGCTGAAGATAACCTGCAGTTGGCCGAAAGCCTGCTTGGGCACCCTTTTACCATCTCAGGACGGGTGGTACATGGTGACGAGTTAGGACGCACCATTGGTTTTCCGACGGCAAACTTACCGCTTCGTCGCCAGGTTTCTCCGGTGAAAGGGGTTTATGCGGTTGAAGTGATGGGGCTGGGTGACAAACCTTTTCCCGGCGTTGCCAATATCGGCACCCGCCCGACGGTAGCCGGCGTACGTCAGCAGTTGGAAGTGCATCTACTGGACGTTGTAATGGACCTCTACGGTCGCCATATAGATGTAGTGCTGCGTAAAAAAATTCGCAGCGAGCAGCGATTTGCCTCGCTGGATGAACTAAAAGCGCAGATTGCGCGTGATGAGTTGACTGCCCGCGATTTTTTTGGGCTAACAAAACCGGCTTAATGCCTATACGAGTTTTAAATACGGAACCGAGAATCTGATGAGTGACTATAAATCAACCCTGAATTTGCCGGAAACAGGGTTCCCGATGCGCGGCGATCTCGCCAAGCGCGAACCGGGAATGCTGGCGCGTTGGACTGATGATGACCTGTACGGCATCATTCGTGCGGCCAAAAAAGGCAAAAAAACCTTCATTCTGCATGATGGCCCTCCTTATGCGAATGGCAGTATTCATATTGGTCACTCGGTTAACAAGATTCTGAAAGACATTATCGTGAAGTCCAAAGGACTCACGGGCTATGACTCGCCTTACGTTCCGGGCTGGGACTGCCACGGTCTGCCGATCGAGCTGAAAGTAGAGCAGGAATATGGCAAACCGGGCGAGAAGTTCACCGCCGCTGAGTTCCGCGCTAAATGCCGTGAATACGCTGCTACACAGGTTGACGGTCAGCGTAAAGACTTTATCCGTCTTGGCGTGCTGGGCGATTGGTCGCATCCGTACCTGACCATGGACTTCAAAACCGAAGCCAACATCATTCGCGCGCTGGGTAAAATCATCGGCAACGGTCACCTGCATAAAGGTGCGAAGCCGGTGCACTGGTGCGTTGACTGCCGTTCCGCGCTGGCGGAAGCGGAAGTTGAGTATTATGACAAAACCTCCCCGTCCATCGACGTGGCGTTCCACGCAGCCGATCAGGACGCGGTGAAAGCGAAATTTGCCGTTTCTGACGTTAACGGCCCGATCTCGCTGGTTATCTGGACCACCACCCCGTGGACGTTGCCGGCGAACCGCGCGATCTCCCTGGCGCCTGATTTTGACTATGCGCTGGTGCAGATCGATGGCCAGGCCGTGATTCTGGCGAAAGATCTGGTTGAAAGCGTCATGCAGCGTATTGGCGCGGCTGACTACACCATTCTGGGTACCGTTAAAGGCGCAGAGCTGGAACTGTTGCGCTTTACCCACCCGTTTATGGGTTTTGACGTGCCAGCGATTCTGGGCGATCACGTCACGCTGGATGCGGGTACCGGGGCGGTACATACCGCGCCTGGCCACGGCCCGGACGACTATGTCATCGGTCAAAAATATGGTCTGGAAGTGGCGAACCCGGTTGGTCCGGATGGCGCTTATCTGGCGGGCACCTACCCGACCCTGGACGGCGTAAACGTCTTTAAAGCCAACGATATTGTTGTCGCTCTGCTGAGCGAAAAAGGCGCGTTGCTGCATGTCGAGAAGATGCAGCATAGCTATCCGTGCTGCTGGCGCCATAAAACGCCGATCATCTTCCGTGCGACCCCGCAGTGGTTCGTCAGCATGGATCAGAAAGGCTTGCGCGCGCAGTCTCTGAAAGAGATCAAAGGCGTGCAGTGGATCCCTGACTGGGGCCAGGCACGTATTGAATCCATGGTTGCCAATCGTCCTGACTGGTGTATCTCCCGTCAACGTACGTGGGGTGTGCCGATGTCTCTGTTCGTTCACAAAGACACCGAAGAGCTGCATCCGCGCGCTATCGAACTGATGGAAGAAGTGGCTAAACGCGTTGAAATTGACGGTATCCAGGCGTGGTGGGATCTCGATCCGAAAGATATCCTCGGCGATGAAGCAGACCAGTATGTCAAAGTCCCGGATACGCTGGACGTATGGTTTGACTCTGGTTCCACCCACTCATCCGTTGTGGACGTGCGTCCTGAATTTGCTGGCCACGCAGCGGATATGTATCTGGAAGGCTCTGACCAACACCGCGGCTGGTTCATGTCTTCTCTGATGATCTCCACTGCCATGAAAGGCAAAGCACCTTATCGCCAGGTACTGACTCACGGTTTCACCGTGGATGGTCAGGGCCGTAAGATGTCCAAGTCTATCGGTAACACCGTTTCTCCGCAGGACGTGATGAACAAACTCGGCGCGGATATTCTGCGTCTGTGGGTCGCGTCTACCGATTACACCGGTGAAATGGCGGTTTCTGACGAAATCCTGAAACGTGCAGCCGACAGCTATCGTCGTATCCGTAACACCGCGCGCTTCCTGCTGGCGAACCTGAACGGGTTCGATCCAGTAAAAGACATGGTGAAACCGGAAGAGATGGTGGTGCTGGACAGGTGGGCGGTAGGTTGTGCACAAGCGGCCCAGGAAGAGATCCTGAAAGCTTACGAAGCCTATGACTTCCACGAAGTGGTACAGCGCCTGATGCGCTTCTGCTCCGTCGAAATGGGTTCGTTCTACCTCGACATCATCAAAGACCGCCAGTACACCGCGAAAGCGGAAAGCCGGGCGCGTCGTAGCTGCCAGACTGCGCTGTTCCACATTGCAGAAGCGCTGGTTCGCTGGATGGCGCCGATCATGTCCTTCACCGCTGATGAAATCTGGGGCTACCTGCCGGGCGATCGTGAAAAATACGTCTTTACCGGTGAATGGTACGAAGGCCTGTTTGGCTTAGGCGAAACCGAGGCGATGAACGATACCTTCTGGGACGAGCTGCTGAAAGTACGCGGCGAAGTGAACAAGGTTATCGAGCAAGCGCGTGCGGATAAGAAAGTCGGCGGTTCTCTGGAAGCGGCAGTCACCCTGTACGCTGAACCCGAACTGGCGGCGAAACTGACCGCACTCGGCGAAGAGTTGCGCTTTGTGCTGCTGACCTCCGGCGCGAGCGTTGCGGACTATGCCGCGGCGCCAGCTGATGCTCAGCAGAGCGAATTGCTCAAAGGTCTGAAAATCGTACTGAGCAAAGCCGAAGGTGAGAAGTGCCCGCGTTGCTGGCATTACACTACCGACGTCGGCCAGGTGGCGGAACATGCAGATATCTGCGGACGCTGTGTCAGCAACATCGCCGGTGATGGCGAACAACGTAAGTTTGCCTGATGAGTAAGCCTCTTTGTTCAACAGGACTACGCTGGCTATGGCTGGTGGTAGTCGTGCTGATTATCGATTTAGGCAGCAAGTACCTGATCCTCCAGAACTTTGCTCTGGGGGATACGGTATCGCTGTTCCCGTCGCTTAATCTGCACTACGCGCGAAACTATGGCGCGGCGTTTAGCTTCTTAGCCGACAGCGGCGGCTGGCAACGTTGGTTTTTTGCCGGTATCGCTATTGGTATCTGCGTCATCCTGATGGTGATGATGTATCGCTCGAAGGCGACGCAGAAGCTGAACAACATCGCGTATGCGTTAATCATTGGCGGTGCGCTGGGCAATCTGTTCGATCGCCTGTGGCATGGCTTCGTGGTTGATATGATTGACTTTTACGTCGGTGACTGGCATTTCGCGACATTCAACCTGGCTGATACGGCAATCTGTATCGGCGCGGCATTGATTGTTCTCGAAGGCTTCTTACCGTCGAAAGAGAAAAAAGCCGCATAAAAAAATGCCGGATGGCGCTATGCTAATCCGGCTTACAATCTATCGCGAACCTTGTAGGCCCGGTAAACGTAGCGCCACCGGGCAAACAGGCGGCAGCAATTTTAAAGAGCAACCTGCATGTCTAAATCAGTACAGAGTAACAGTGCGGTGCTGGTGCACTTCACCCTTAAGCTCGACGATGGCTCCACCGCAGAGTCAACCCGCAATAACGGCAAGCCTGCGCTGTTTCGCCTGGGCGATGGTTCTCTGTCTGAAGGACTGGAACAACACCTGCTGGGCCTAAAAGAGGGTGATAAAACCACTTTTGCTCTGGAGCCGGATGCCGCCTTTGGCGTGTCAAGCCCGGACTTAATTCAGTATTTCTCGCGTCGGGAATTTATGGACGCGGGCGAGCCAGAAATTGGCGCTATCATGCTCTTTACCGCAATGGACGGCAGTGAGATGCCAGGTGTGATTCGTGAAATCAACGGTGACTCGATCACGGTTGATTTCAACCATCCGCTGGCCGGGCATACCGTTCATTTTGATATTGAAGTGCTGGAAGTCGAACCGGCGCTGGAGGCGTAAAATGCAGATCCTGTTGGCTAACCCGCGCGGTTTTTGCGCTGGCGTAGACCGCGCTATCAGCATTGTAGAAAACGCGCTGGCTATTTATGGCGCGCCGATTTATGTCCGTCATGAGGTGGTGCATAACCGCTATGTGGTGGATAGCCTGCGCGAGCGCGGCGCTATTTTTATTGAGCAAATCAGTGAAGTGCCTGACGGCGCGATCCTGATCTTCTCCGCCCACGGTGTCTCTCAGGCGGTACGTAACGAAGCCAAAGGTCGTGACCTCACGGTTTTCGATGCCACCTGTCCGTTAGTCACCAAAGTGCATATGGAAGTGGCGCGCGCCAG
The DNA here is from genome assembly GCF_005281025.1 of Citrobacter sp. wls714. Lineage (NCBI taxonomy): Bacteria > Pseudomonadati > Pseudomonadota > Gammaproteobacteria > Enterobacterales > Enterobacteriaceae > Citrobacter > Citrobacter sp. wls714. The sequence goes on from NZ_SZWZ01000095.1 coordinate 123,295, forward strand.
CCGTCGCGGTGAAGAGTCAATTCTGATTGGACACGCCGGGCACCCGGAAGTCGAAGGCACGATGGGGCAGTACAGCAACCCGCAAGGGGGAATGTATCTGGTTGAATCACCGGAAGATGTACTGAAACTGAATGTGAAAAATGAAGGAAAATTATCCTTCATGACGCAGACCACGCTCTCCGTTGACGACACCTCTGACGTTATTGACGCGCTGCGTCAACGCTTCCCGAAAATTGTCGGGCCACGCAAAGACGATATCTGTTATGCCACCACCAACCGTCAGGAAGCGGTTCGCGCGCTGGCGGAACAGGCTGATGTGGTGCTGGTGGTCGGCTCGAAAAACTCCTCTAACTCCAACCGTCTGGCTGAACTGGCCCAGCGCATGGGGAAAGCGGCGTATCTGATCGACGATGCGACCGATATCCAGGAAGCGTGGGTAAAAGAGGCGAAGTGTGTGGGCGTGACGGCCGGAGCCTCGGCACCGGATATCCTGGTGCAAAACGTGATCGCTCGCCTGCAGGAGCTTGGCGGTGGGGAAGCTATCCCGCTGGAAGGCCGTGAAGAAAATATTGTTTTCGAAGTGCCTAAAGAGCTGCGTGTGGATGTTCGTGAAGTAGAGTAAGTCTTTCACGATACGATTATGAGAAGATGCCAGACTTAACGTCTGGCATTTTTTATGGAGAAACCATGCGCTTACCGATCATTCTTGATACCGATCCCGGCATTGATGATGCCGCCGCTATTGCCGCCGCGCTGTTTGCCCCTGAGCTGGATCTGCAACTGATGACCACGGTAGCAGGCAACGTTTCGGTGGAAAAAACTACCCGTAATGCGTTGCAGTTGCTGCATTTCTGGAATGCGGATATTCCGCTGGCGCAAGGGGCATCAATGCCACTGGTACGGCCGCTGCGAGATGCCGCTTCCGTGCACGGCGAGTCCGGTATGGAAGGGTATGAATTTGTTGAACATGACCGCCAGGCGATGGCAAAACCCGCCTTCCAGGCTATTCGTGACGCGCTGATGCATGCCCCGCAGCCCGTGACGTTGGTGGCGATTGGCCCGCTGACCAACATCGCGCTACTGCTGACTCATTACCCTGAATGCGTATTCAATATTCACCGTTTGGTGATTATGGGCGGTTCTGCCGGGCGCGGGAACTTCACGCCAAACGCCGAGTTTAATATTGCTATCGATCCTGAGGCCGCCGCGAAAGTTTTCCACAGCGGGCTGGAGATTGTGATGTGTGGGCTGGATGTCACTAATCAGGCTATGCTCGCCCCGGACTATCTGGCGACCTTGCCTCAGCTTAACCAGACGGGAAAAATGCTGCACGCGCTATTTAGCCATTACCGCAGCGGCAGTATGAATACAGGACTGCGGATGCACGACCTGTGCGCGATTGCCTGGCTGGTGCGCCCGGAACTGTTTACCCTGCAGCCGTGCTTCGTGGCGGTGGAAACTCAGGGGGAATATACCTCGGGTACCACGGTGGTGGATATTGAAGGGCATTTGGGTCATCCGGCAAATGCCCAGGTTGCACTGGATCTTGACGTTGAGGGGTTCCAGCAGTGGGTGGCAGAGGTGCTGGCGCTGGCACCTTGAGGCTGTGATCCGGCCCGCAATATGCAGACAGAATTAGCAGGTTAATCGATTAATCTGCTAATCTTATCCTGTTGTTCTCCTCGGGCCGGAGACACATATGAACCTTTCTTTTATCCAGCCACCGCAGGTGGCGTGGGCAAGCGGCGCATTAGCCGATGGCCCGTTATTGCGTAAATCCACTCGCATTCAGGATCTTACTGACGTTTTTGCCGATGAAAATGCCCGCCAGCAACTGTCAGGCGAGCAGGTCGTATATGACGTTGAGATGTTGCATACGTCCCCCGCAGAAGGCGAACTCTACACCGGTGTTACCCATCTTTATCCTGGCCGGATCGGCCGCGAGTATTTTATGACCCGTGGGCATTTCCATGCGCGTCGCGAACAGGGTGAGGTCTATTTTGGTCTGCGTGGCACGGGGTTGCTGCTGTTGCAAACTGAACAGGGTGAGGCGAGGCTGGAAAAGGTATTCGCCGGATCCGTCCACATCATCCCCGGTTTTACCGCACACCGGTTAATCAACACAGGGGAAGAGATTCTGTCGGCGCTCGCCGTATGGCCAGGGATTGCAGGCCATGATTATGCGGCGCTGACCAGGGGCTTCAGAATAAGAGTCTTTGAGGAAAATAAGACGATTCAGGCGAAGGAGGTACAGAATGGCTGACTTAGCGCATTCTTATGGCCTGGATATGAGGGTTCATCACCATCCGCTTGGCTTTAGCTATGGGGATGAAGTCACTGGACCGATGCCGGAGATTCGCCGACTCGATCACATTCGCGCCTCACTGCGCGATCCGCATTGTGAGGGGCCGGAAGAGGTGTATGCCATTGCGATGGATGTGGCACGAATGCAGGATCGCGAAGAGCTGAAAAAGCGGATGCTGTTGTTTGGCGTGGTGACTTATGCAGCGGGACGGCTGGGGGAAGAGCCGGTGCGTAGCCAGGGGCATATTCATCGTATCAGCCAGCACAGCGGCTGGTCCCCGCCAGAGCTTTACGAAATCTGGCAGGGAAAAGCGATAATCTATATGCAGGAGTATGTCGAGGACGACCCTGGGCGTTGTTTTGCTGTGATTGCCGGACCCGGTGAAAAAGTGCTGGTTCCGCCCGGTTGGGGGCATGCGACCATATCCGCAGATCCGAATATACCGTTAACTTTTGGTGCGTGGTGCGATCGTGAATATGGTTTTGAGTACGAGGCTGTGCGCGCGCATAAAGGGTTGGCGTGGTACCCGTTATTGCAGGGCAACCATGTTATCTGGCAGCATAATTCGCGGTACATACCCGGGAGATTACACGCCGTTACGCCCCGACAATATACGGAATTCTCGATTACTTCCGCGCCTGTTTACCAGCAATTCATCGAGGACCCGGCGCGCTTTCAATTTATATCACGCCCGGACAGGCACCCCGAGCTGTGGCAAAACTTCCATCCATAAAATAACCGGGGCATAGCCCCGGTTCTGATTTTGCCTGGCCTACAAACAGAAAAACGCGGTACAGTAGAGTAGGCCGGATAAGCGTATGCGCCATCCGGCAAATGACAGGCACTACCCTGCAAACAGGCCTGTCGCAACGCCGAGCGCAGCCAGTATCAACAATAAAATCATCGCTTTTACTGGCGACACGCCACGCTTGGCCATCAGATACCACGTGCCCAATACAACAATCAGCGGCAATAGCTGCGGGAAAATTCCGTCCAGCATCTGTTGCACATGAATATTTACCCCATCCTTGGTGATAAATTCCAGCCCGGTGCCCAGTTTAACGTAGCTCGCCGCTACGCCACCCATAACAAACACCCCCAGCAGCGATAACGCTTCACGCAGGCGGGCAGATTTGCTGCTCACCAGCATTTCCACCGAGCCGGATCCCATTTTGTAGCCTTTGAGGAACAAAAACCATGAGCCGGGAATAATGATTGCCAGCCAGGCGACGGTATAAAACAGCGGTCCCAGAATGTTACCACCAGCCGCCAGGGCCATACCGATACTGAGCAGGATTGGGATCAGCATGCCCGGGATCATCGAATCGCCAATCCCGGCTATAGGGCCCATCAGTCCAACCTTCAGGGTATTGATCGTTTCCCCATCGATCGGCTCACCGTTCGCTTTTTTCTCTTCCAGCCCCAGTACCATGCCATTAACGATCGCGCCTATCTGCGGCTCCGTATTATAAAACGAGGCGTGACGGCGCAGCATTTCAGTACGTTGGGCGGCGTCGGGATAGAGCTTTTTCGCCACCGGGAGCATACTCAGGCAAAAGCCAAAAGATTCCAGACGTTCAAAGCTCATGGATGACAAGTTGTGCATCATCCATGCGCGCCAGCAGCGGCGAAGATCTTTACGCGTAAGTGTACGTTCTTCCATCAGAATTCATCCTCATCATCAACGACCGACTTTGCATGCGTAGTCTGTGGCGGTTCTGGTTTGTAGTTGTAATGGATCAACGCCAACAGCGAACCGACGATCACTAGCGCGACCATGTTGAGTTTTAAAAAGACGATGCAGACAAAACCGACGAGGAAGTAGATCAGCATGGTGTAATTTTTGATAATCTGCTTAAGCAAAATCGCGATCCCGACGGCGGGTAAAATGCCTCCCAGTACGTTCATCGTCGACAGAACAATTTTCGGCAAACTGTCCATAAAACCGCTGATGTATTGCGCCCCGAAGTAGACCGCAATAAAGGTCGGTACAAAACGCAGGACAAAGTTTGTCACCTGTGGCCAGATGGCGCTGTTCAGGTAAATACCGCGTTCGTCGCCCCGCTCCAGCGCCACATCTGCCCGGTGATTCCAGAAGGAGTTCAGTACCATCATTGCGTTAAACAAAATGGTGCCGGCGATACCGATGGTGGCTGCCAGCGCGACCGCGACCTCGGGGCCCTTTCCGGAAAGGATCCCTAAAGCAATAGCCGGGTAAGCAACAAAGTTGAGGTCGGCGGGCATCGAACCGCCAGGTGTAACCATCGCGATATACACTGCCTGAACCGCGACGCCAATCATGATCCCCGTTTTAATATCGCCAAGGATAATCCCGACCAACATTCCGGAAATCAGCGGACGGGTGATCAGATACCAGCCGCCAGTCAGTCCCAGCAGCCAGGGGCTGCTGAGCGCGCCGAGGTAGCAAAGTATGCCAATCAACGTAGCTTCGATAATCATCGTGCGCTCCTTATTTCAGCTTCTGACGTGCGTCCTGCCAGCTGTAGCAACTGGCGTCTGGGACCAGGCGAAACTCAACCAGGTGCCCATGTTGTGTCAGCCAGTCAAAGGCGGCGATTTCCTCGCCATTCACCGACTGATTTGGGCCGATGGTGGTGGTATCGGCACGGGCGCTCATTGGGCCTACATTAATTTTGCCGTTGGTATTTTTTAGGCTAATACCTGCTTCTTCAATGCGCTTCAGCGTGACGGGTGATTTACCAATGACGAAATAACGCTTCTCGCTGGCAATGACTTTCGGCAGTTTTTCAATCGCGGTGGCCGTATCAAACAACCAGACTTTGGTGTCCTGCACGGCACCTTTCATTACCGAAGAGAGCAGAGGGTCGGCCGCGACGGCGTCGTCTATCGCGACAATCCCGTCACAGGGCAGCTCTTTGGCCCAACGTGTCACGAGCTGCCCATGGATTACGCGGTCATCGATACGTACAAAAGAAATACTCATAGTGGTTTCCTTTAAAAATCGTCGGACTGAACGGATAAAACCGGGGCGGCTTTAATCAACGTGGGTACCGTCAACGCCAACAGCTCGACGGCTGCGGCGTGAACATCCGTTAATTGACAGATCTCCTCGCTTTGTAACAGCATCGGGAAATTGACCCCCGCGACGACGGCAACGGGGGGAACCGTTTGTGCAGAAAACGCATGATGGCAGGCGACATTCCACGGCGTACCGCTTTGCATGTCACAAAGTACCAGTACGCCGTCAGCATCTTTCCCGGCGCTCGCGAGAACCTGAGCAAACGTCTGTTTAAACCCTTCAATACCCGCCTGTTCACTCAGCGTGACGGGGTAAACATGCGGTAATTCTCCATAAACCATACGACCGCTGGCGAGAAGCGCTTCCGCCAGGGGACCATGGGTGGCAACAATAACGTTAATCATGCGTTTATCCTCTAACCCAGGCTTTAATCGTAGCGAGTTGCTGGCCGATACCCTTGCCAAACGGCGAAATACGGTATTCTCCAACGGCGGCCGGGATAATGAAGGTCTCTGCATAGTTGACGACAAACGGGGCAAATGCGCCGCTCGGGCTTTCAACAACGGCCTGCGCACCTTCGACCAGGTTCAGGACGTTTACGCCGCCATGGGTATGGTGCGTGACCGGTGCCGTAAACCAATGGCGTCGCGTTTCAATAAACTCGCGTTCGTGCATTCCGGTTCTTTCTTCCCGCCAACCTTCTCCTTCAGCGAGAGGCTCGATACGGTTGACCAGGTTGTCGTGTACCCATTGCGTGTCGCGCTGCCAGTCAATCACCTGCTGACCGTGATCCAGATGGACCGGGCGCGGTAAGCCGTCTAACCCTAAACGCCCCCAATCCCACAGTTTAAAGGTGAAGATATATGGCGTTGCGCTGATCTCCAGCACCATGGTTCCTGCACCCGAGCAGTGGACGGTTCCGGCGGGGATCAGGAAGTGATCGTGTTTATGCGCAGGGATCTGATTAACGAATCGCGTATCATCAAAGGCTTTTTCACCACGACCCGCGGCTCGGAGATCGTCGAGCATGTCCTGCGGCGCGATCCCGGTTTTGGTGCCGAGATACACCACGGCGTTCGGCTCGGCTTCGAGAATGTAATAGCTCTCATCCTGGGTATAGTGCATACCAAACTGCTGCTGAATGTACTCAGTGAGCGGATGAACCTGAAAGCTCAAATTCTGGCCGCCAATGGTGTCGAGGAAATCAAAACGAATCGGGAATTCTGCACCAAAACGTGCGTGAACTTTCTCGCCCAGCAGGGGGCGGGGACAGGTTAGCACCAGATCCTGAGAGGGGATCTCGATCCGCACGTTGCCAAAACGCAGTAACAGGCTGTTTTCCTCGGGCACGCAATCAAAACACCACGCGTAATTGGGGGCTGAGGGATCGAGATCGAAGTGTTTTTTCATCCATTGCCCACCCCAAACGCCTGGGTCGAAGAACGGGGCAACGCGAAACGGTTGTTGAGTTGTTTGTTGCAGACCGGCGCGAAACGCGTCGCCGCTGACCATCGCGGGATGATTTTCTACCGTGGTATCAAGCAAATAATCGACGCGTTTGAGTAACGGCGTTTTGTGTCGGTCGAATACCCGCCACTCAATGAAGAAGGCACGTTTGTACCGACGAAGAATATCTTCATCCTGGTTTTCCGCCCCCCAGTTCCCCAGCCCGTCATGGCGCATACGCTGTTGAATTTCCCAGCGCGGAAGATCGGCATAAACCAGTACGTCACCCGGGTGTGCCAGCGTCGCACCGGGTCCGTATACCACGACCAGACCTTCGGCAACGGCATCAATCTGTTGGCGGAGCTGACTGAGCTTGTCGCTATCAAAAAACTCATCCAGGTGATGGCAGGAAAGGACGCCGAACACGCGATCGTCGGTAAGGTTACGCGCCAGTAACTCATGCAGGGCCTGCTCATCTCGGCGGGCGGATTCAATATTCAGCACCAGCGTGGTATCTAACGTCGTGACAAGCTGTTGTTCCAGTTCTTCAAGCCGCACGCCCGGATAGCAATCCACGATCAATACGGTTTTGGCTGCAGCAGAAACCCTGGTGTTAAGCACAGAATGGATCTCCGCCCAACCCTGCCAGGCGTGATCGTCATATCCCTGAACGTTAACCTCAGGGAATTTATTATAGGTTGTCGTCATTTTCTTTCTCCGTGTTGGCTTATTTAAGATTAATCGATTAACCTTATTTTCATAGTGTGGTTAACGCGATTAACCCGCCATATTCAGAATCAAGAGCGGTGAAAAGCGCGTTAGCGTGATGTGAATCACACGTAAAAAAGCGATATTTCGGTTATTCGATTAACCTTCGATAAAAAATCAGGAGCAGGTATGACCACAGTCACTTTGGCGCAGGTAGCTGAGCGCGCGGGAGTCTCCACGGCGACCGTGTCGATGGTATTGCGTAACCGGGGGCGAATTTCTCAGGCTACACGCGACCGGGTGCTTAAAGCGCTGGATGATGCTGGCTATGTGTATAATCAAACCGCCGCTAACCTGCGTAACCGGAGCAGTAATCAGGTTGGATTGTTGCTCCACGATATCACTAACCCTTTTTACGGCGAGATGACTGCAGGGCTAAGCCATGAGATGGAACGACATGATCTGTTGTTGTTTCTGGCAAATAGCGAAGAGTCAGGGGAACGGCAGCAAAAATTTGTCGATTCTTTGATGCGCAATAATGCCTGCGGCATGGTGCTCTGCGCGGCGCGCGAGACGCCGACATCCTTCTTCGAGGCGCTGAAAAGGCGCAATATCCCCGCCATTATGGTCGTCCGTCCCCTTAGCGATCCTGATTTTGATTTTGTCGGAACCGATAACTTTCTCGGTACGCAAATGGCCACCACCCATTTAGTTAAAATGGGGCACAAGAATATTGCGTTTATTGGGGGGGGGCCTGGTTCTGGCAGTCGGACACAGCGTATCGGTGGCTTCACCAGCACATTGCTGGAACAAGGAATATCGCCGAATCCAGAATGGATCGTGGCTACGCAGGCCAGCCAAATTGACGGCGCAAAAGTAGCGGAGTCTCTTCTTCTGCGTTACCCGCAAATTACCGCCGCCGTTTGTTATCAGGATATTGTGGCGCTTGGGGTTATGCAGGCGCTACGTAAAATGGGGCGGGAACCTGGGCGGGATTTTGCGCTGGTGGGGTTTGACGACATCACCGAAGCGGCGCTGGTACAACCTGCGCTTACCACCGTGTCGGTGGCGGCAAAAGAGATAGGTCGTAAGGCTGGAGAGCTGCTTTATAGCCGTATTCAGGGAAATGACGAACCGCCGAAACGTATTATCCTGCCGCCGGCGCTGGTAGTCAGAGAATCATGTGGTTTTTGCTGATCGTCATGCCTTTTACTGATATCTCTGGCTGTTTATCATTAAATTCTAATTATCGACGTTTTCGGCTGGCGGCGCAGCGATGCGCTGGTTACTCTGAAAACGATTTACGCAAAATTAACAAAAGAGAATAGCTATGCATGATGCACAAATCCGCGTTGCCATCGCGGGAGCCGGAGGACGCATGGGGCGTCAGTTGATTCAGGCCACACTTGGCATGGATGGCGTACAGCTTGGCGCGGCGCTGGAGCGCGAAGGCTCTTCCTTACTGGGAAGCGATGCCGGAGAGTTAGCGGGAGCCGGGAAAACAGGCGTTACCGTACAAAGCAGCCTTGAGGCGGTGAAAGATGATTTCGATGTTTTCATCGATTTCACGCGCCCGGAAGGCACGCTGGCACATCTGGCGTTTTGCCGCCAGCACAGTAAAGGGATGGTGATTGGCACCACCGGGTTTGATGATGCTGGTAAGCAGGCTATTCGCGATGCTGCGCAGGAGATTGCTATCGTTTTCGCTGCGAACTTTAGCGTCGGCGTTAACGTCATGCTCAAGCTGCTGGAGAAAGCGGCAAAAGTGATGGGGGACTATACCGATATTGAGATTATCGAAGCGCATCACCGCCACAAAGTGGATGCCCCATCGGGGACGGCGCTGGCAATGGGCGAGGCGATCGCCGGGGCGTTGGATAAAGATCTCAAAGACTGCGCGGTCTACACGCGCGAAGGTTATACCGGCGAGCGTGTGCCGGGCACTATTGGTTTTGCGACCGTACGCGCCGGTGACATTGTCGGCGAACATACCGCAATGTTTGCTGATATTGGCGAGCGTATTGAAATCACCCATAAAGCATCCAGTCGCATGACGTTTGCCAATGGCGCAGTGAGATCGGCTGTTTGGCTGAAATATAAGTCAAACGGTCTTTTTGATATGAAAGATGTGCTTGATTTACGCAGTTTATAGATTTTGTTACCCTTCGTGATGTGGTTATTGTAATCATAATTATTTGATTACATAGGGCAATATTTTATTGCCCTTTAATTTTTTGCATTTTGGCTTGGTTTTTTGTTTAAGAGTGTATTTGTTTATGTCTTCATGCTTTATTCTGTTATCTCAATGTAAATTTTGACCAAATGGTCCACTTTTTTCTATCACTCTTCCGGTTTTTACACTCTTTACCTACCGCAAGCGTTTTCCACCCTGAGTTAGATGATCTTTTTGCCTGTTAAATCGAATGATTTATTCCAGTGGCGTAAAATAATAATAAAAATTACCCTTTTGGGTAGACTTTTACGTGGGCTATCTCTAGAATGCCGCCGTTTGCCAGAAATCCATAGGTAAGCAAATTTGCATTGATTCATGAGGTGTTAATGAATTAATATGCAAATAAAGTGAGTGAATATTCTCTGGAGGGTGTTTTGATTAAGTCAGCGCTATTGGTTCTGGAAGACGGAACCCAGTTTCACGGTCGGGCCATAGGGGCAACAGGTTCGGCGGTTGGGGAAGTCGTTTTCAATACTTCAATGACCGGTTATCAAGAAATCCTCACTGATCCTTCCTATTCTCGCCAAATCGTCACTCTTACTTATCCCCATATTGGTAATGTCGGCACCAATGCCGCCGATGAAGAGTCTTCTCAGGTTCACGCTCAAGGTCTGGTTATTCGCGACCTGCCGCTGATTGCCAGCAACTTCCGCAACACCGAAGACCTCTCTTCTTACCTGAAACGCCATAACATCGTGGCGATTGCCGATATCGATACCCGTAAGTTGACGCGTCTGCTACGTGAGAAGGGCGCTCAGAACGGCTGCATCATTGCAGGCGATAATCTGGATGCTACGTTGGCCTTAGAAAAGGCCAAAGCGTTCCCGGGCTTAAATGGGATGGACCTGGCAAAAGAAGTGACCACGGCTGAATCCTACAGCTGGACGCAGGGTAGCTGGACGCTGGCGGGTGACCTGCCGGAAGCCAAGTCCGCAGAAGAGTTGCCGTTCCACGTGGTGGCCTACGATTTTGGTGCCAAGCGCAACATCCTGCGCATGCTGGTGGACCGCGGCTGCCGCCTGACAGTGGTACCGGCGAAAACTTCCGCTGAAGAAGTGCTGGCGATGAATCCGGACGGCGTGTTCCTGTCAAACGGCCCTGGCGACCCGGCCCCGTGCGACTATGCCATCGACGCGATTGAGAAATTCCTCCAGACCGACATTCCGGTATTTGGCATCTGCCTCGGCCATCAGCTGCTGGCGCTGGCGAGCGGTGCGAAGACCATCAAGATGAAATTTGGTCACCACGGTGGTAACCACCCGGTGAAAGACATGGATAAGAATGTGGTGATGATCACCGCGCAGAACCACGGCTTTGCGGTTGATGAAGACTCGCTGCCAGCCAACCTGCGCGTAACCCATAAATCCCTGTTCGACGGTACCCTGCAAGGGATTCACCGTACCGATAAACCGGCGTTCAGCTTCCAGGGCCACCCAGAGGCGAGCCCAGGCCCGCACGACGCGGCACCGCTGTTCGACCACTTTATCGAGCTTATTGAGCAATACCGTCAGTCCGCGAAATAATCAGGAGTAATAAGAGCCATGCCAAAACGTACAGACATAAAAAGTATCCTGATTCTGGGCGCGGGCCCGATTGTTATCGGTCAGGCGTGTGAGTTTGACTACTCCGGTGCCCAGGCGTGTAAAGCGCTGCGCGAAGAGGGTTACCGTGTCATTCTGGTGAACTCTAACCCGGCAACCATCATGACCGACCCGGAAATGGCCGATGCGACCTACATCGAGCCGATTAACTGGGAAGTGGTACGCAAAATCATCGAAAAAGAGCGTCCGGATGCGGTGCTGCCGACCATGGGCGGCCAGACGGCGCTGAACTGCGCGCTGGAGCTGGAGCGTCAGGGCGTACTGGAAGAGTTCGGCGTGACCATGATTGGCGCCACCGCCGATGCGATTGATAAAGCAGAAGACCGTCGACGCTTCGATGTGGCAATGAAGAAAATCGGCCTCGACACCGCGCGTTCCGGTATCGCGCACACTATGGAAGAAGCGCTGGCGGTTGCCGCTGACGTGGGCTTCCCGTGCATCATCCGTCCGTCCTTTACCATGGGCGGCACCGGCGGCGGTATCGCTTACAACCGTGAAGAGTTCGAAGAAATCTGCGAACGCGGTCTGGACCTCTCGCCAACCAACGAGCTGCTGATTGATGAGTCGCTGATCGGCTGGAAAGAGTACGAGATGGAAGTGGTGCGTGATAAGAACGACAACTGCATCATCGTCTGCTCTATCGAAAACTTCGATGCAATGGGTATCCACACTGGTGACTCCATCACCGTAGCGCCAGCGCAGACTCTGACCGACAAAGAATACCAAATCATGCGTAACGCCTCGATGGCGGTACTGCGTGAAATCGGCGTCGAAACCGGTGGTTCTAACGTCCAGTTCTCGGTGAACCCGAAAGACGGTCGCCTGATTGTTATCGAAATGAACCCGCGCGTCTCCCGCTCCTCGGCGCTAGCCTCGAAAGCTACCGGCTTCCCGATTGCCAAAGTGGCAGCGAAACTGGCGGTGGGTTACACCCTCGACGAACTGATGAACGACATCACCGGCGGCCGTACGCCGGCCTCCTTCGAGCCGTCTATCGACTACGTTGTCACCAAGATTCCACGCTTCAACTTCGAGAAATTCGCTGGCGCTAACGACCGTCTGACCACCCAGATGAAATCCGTCGGTGAAGTGATGGCGATTGGCCGCACGCAGCAGGAATCCCTGCAAAAAGCGCTGCGCGGCCTGGAAGTGGGCGCCACCGGTTTCGACCCGAAAGTGAGCCTCGACGACCCGGAAGCGCTGACCAAAATCCGCCGCGAGCTGAAAGATGCGGGCGCTGAGCGTATCTGGTACATCGCCGATGCGTTCCGCGCGGGCCTCTCCGTCGACGGCGTGTTCAACCTGACCAACATCGACCGCTGGTTCCTGGTGCAGATTGAAGAGCTGGTGCGTCTGGAAGAGAAAGTGGCGGAAGTGGGCATTAACGGCCTCAACGCTGACTTCCTGTTCCACCTGAAGCGTAAAGGTTTTGCCGATGCGCGCCTGGCGAAGCTAGCAGGCGTGCGCGAAGCGGAAATCCGCAAGCTGCGCGACCAGTACAACCTGCATCCGGTCTACAAGCGCGTGGATACCTGCGCGGCGGAATTCGCCACCGATACCGCCTACATGTACTCCACCTATGAAGAAGAGTGCGAATCTAACCCGTCCGTTGACCGCGATAAAATCATGGTCCTCGGCGGCGGCCCGAACCGTATCGGCCAGGGTATCGAATTTGACTACTGCTGCGTACACGCCTCGCTGGCGCTGCGCGAAGACGGCTACGAGACCATCATGGTCAACTGTAACCCGGAAACCGTCTCCACCGACTACGACACTTCCGACCGTCTGTACTTCGAGCCGGTCACGCTGGAAGACGTGCTGGAAATCGTGCGCATCGAGAAGCCGAAGGGCGTCATCGTGCAGTACGGCGGCCAGACCCCGCTGAAGCTGGCGCGTGAACTGGAAGCCGCAGGCGTACCGGTTATCGGCACCAGCCCGGACGCCATCGACCGCGCGGAAGACCGTGAACGCTTCCAGCACGCGGTTGACCGTCTGAAGCTGAAGCAGCCGGCGAACGCCACCGTCACCGCCATTGAACAAGCGGTTGAGAAGGCGAAAGAGATTGGTTACCCGCTGGTGGTGCGCCCATCCTACGTACTGGGCGGCCGCGCGATGGAAATCGTCTATGACGAAGCCGACCTGCGTCGCTACTTCCAGACTGCGGTCAGCGTGTCTAACGATGCGCCGGTGCTGCTGGACCGCTTCCTTGATGATGCGATTGAAGTCGACGTTGACGCCATCTGCGACGGCGAAATGGTGCTGATTGGCGGCATCATGGAACACATCGAGCAGGCGGGCGTACACTCCGGCGACTCCGCCTGTTCCCTGCCAGCCTACACGCTGAGCCAGGAGATTCAGGATGTGATGCGCCAGCAGGTGCAGAAGCTGGCCTTCGAGTTGCAGGTGCGCGGCCTGATGAACGTGCAGTTTGCGGTGAAAGACAACGAAGTCTACCTGATTGAAGTTAACCCGCGTGCGGCTCGTACCGTACCGTTCGTCTCCAAAGCCACCGGCGTACCGCTGGCGAAAGTGGCGGCGCGCGTGATGGCCGGCAAATCGCTGACCGAGCAGGGCGTGACCAAAGAAATTATTCCACCGTACTACTCGGTGAAAGAAGTGGTGCTGCCGTTCAACAAATTCCCGGGCGTAGACCCGCTGTTAGGGCCAGAAATGCGCTCTACCGGGGAGGTGATGGGCGTGGGCCGTACCTTCGCGGAAGCGTTCGCCAAGGCACAGCTGGGCAGTAACTCCACCATGAAGAAACAGGGCCGTGCGCTGCTCTCCGTTCGCGAAGGTGACAAAGAGCGCGTGGTTGACCTGGCCGCTAAGCTGCTGAAACAGGGCTTCGAGCTGGATGCCACCCACGGTACCGCGATTGTGCTGGGCGAAGCCGGTATCAACCCGCGTCTGGTGAACAAGGTACATGAAGGTCGTCCGCACATTCAGGACCGTATCAAGAATGGCGAATACACCTACATCATCAACACCACCGCAGGTCGTCAGGCGATTGAAGACTCCAAACTGATTCGCCGCAGCGCGCTGCAGTACAAAGTGCACTACGACACTACACTGAACGGCGGCTTCGCCACCGCGATGGCGCTGAACGCGGACGCTACCGAGAAAGTAACCTCGGTGCAGGAAATGCACGCGCAGATCAAAAAGTAATAAACTGAAGATATCGGTGATATTGCCGTTAATTGGATCTGCAATATAAATTACAAACGGTTCCTGTATAGGAACCGTTTTTTTTACTCTTTCAGGTCATTCCTGGAGAAGTCCGTTTCCGTAACCACATTTTCAATGTAATAAGCACGATATTGCTCACACTAATCAACATTCAAGTCGCATACTATCTTTATATCCACAATTTTAATATGGCTTAGTTTTTATTAATTTGGACAGGCCGTAGCCAGATTTTTAATTTGTGAAATGGTGTGCTTATGTGTGAAAAATATGTTGAAAGACCGCTTTATTTGTTAATTGCTGACTGGATGATGGCAGAGGACCGATGGATTACTGCCAAGGAGATTTCCCGTCAATTTGATATTGAACACTGCAAAGCAATTAATACGCTCTCCTATATTCTGTCAGAAGTGGGGGAAATTGTTTGTGAAGTGAAGATGATCCCTAACCAGATTGCAGGACGAGGCTGTCAGTGCCAGCGTCTGGTGAAAGTCGTGAGTATTGATTCTCATCTCTATCGCCGATTGAATCATAATTTGCAGGAAAGAAAAGTGAGCGTGGCGAAAACACCGCGCCTGTCAGCGGTTCCTCCAACAGAGCTTAACCGTGAGCAGAAATGGCAGATGATGCTGTCAAAAAGTATGCGTCGCTAATTGTCTGTTTACCTGATGGCTGTATAAACGGTGATTGACGCGTAGGCCGGATAAGCGTGAGCGCATCCGGCATCAATTACTGTGCTGATTTTGGCTTTACGTCCGTCGTGCCTTTCAGGCGCGGCCGGTTTTCTTCGACCTGCGTTAACGGCTTCGTTTCAGATAACCCTGTTCGACAGCGGACCGCAAGATCCTGATATTCTTTGGTGTTGAGGCGTTTCCAGTGCAGCTCCTGGTCTGTGACCTGGCGTAGTACGCGCGCAGGTGAACCCACCAGCATCTGCCTTGCCTCCCCCTGAAATCCGGCTTTGACGAAACTCATGGCGGCGACAATGCTCTCTTCGCCAATCACTGCGCCGTCCATAATGACGCTGTTCATGCCGACCAGGGCGTCCCGTCCCACCACGCAGCCATGTAAAATAGCGCCGTGGCCGATATGGCCGTTTTCATGCACGATGGTATCGGTATCGCAGTAGCCATGCATAATGCAGCCATCCTGCAGATTAGATCCTGCCTCCAGGATCAGGCGACCATAATCCCCACGCAATGACGCGAGT
This sequence comes from Citrobacter sp. wls714, assembly GCF_005281025.1. Classification (NCBI taxonomy): domain Bacteria; kingdom Pseudomonadati; phylum Pseudomonadota; class Gammaproteobacteria; order Enterobacterales; family Enterobacteriaceae; genus Citrobacter; species Citrobacter sp. wls714. Next base: position 138,982 of record NZ_SZWZ01000095.1, read on the forward strand.
GGGCCAATATAAACACCAGCACCCACGATGACATCGCCAATCAGCACGGCGCTGGGATGGACAAACGCGTCCGGGTGCACCACCGGGATCAGTCCTTCAAAGGCGTAATAGCTCATGGTTTTACCTCGGTTTTTTTGTCGGATGGCGGCGTAAACACCTTATCCGGCCTACGGTTGTGCATGTGTTGTAGGCCGGATAAGCGAAACGCCATCCGGCATAGTCACATTAACGACCTTTCCACACCGGATCGCGTTTTTCGGCAAATGCCAGCGGTCCTTCGAGCGCATCTTCTGAATGCAGTACCGAAGGATAATGCTTCAGCACGCCGCTGCGGATGTAGCGGTAGCCTTCTTCAACCGGCATTTCACTGGTCGCGCGATAAATCTCTTTCAGCGCCGCGATAGCCAGCGGAGCGCTATTGACCAGTTGTTGCGCCAGTTCGCGCGCGCTATCCATCAGTTCGCTCTGGCTGACAACGCGGTTCACGATCCCCCAACGCAGCGCTTCTTCGGCGCTCATTCGTCTGCCGGTCATTACCATTTCGTTGACGATAGCTGGTGGCAACAGCTTAGGCAGGCGCAAAACGCCGCCGCTGTCAGGCACGATGCCGAGCTTTGCTTCCGGCAGCGCGAAGCTGGCGTTTTCGGCGCAGACAATAAAGTCTGCCGCCAGCGCCAGTTCGAAACCGCCGCCAAACGCATAGCCGTTCACCGCGGCGATGACCGGCTTATCGAGGTCAAATATTTCGGTTAAACCGGCAAAGCCGCCGGGACCAAAATCGGCATCCGGCGCTTCACCTTCCGCTGCCGCTTTTAAGTCCCAGCCAGCAGAAAAGAATTTCTCACCGCCGCCGGTAATGATTGCTACGCGTAATTCCGGGTCGTCACGGAAATTAAGAAAAGCTTCACCCATCGCAAAACTGGTTTTCGCGTCAATGGCATTCGCTTTAGGTCGGTCGAGGGTAATTTCCAGGATCGGGCCGTTACGGGTCAGATGTAATGATTCACTCATAGTTCATCTCCAGATAAATAGTTTCCCGGCGGGAGGGATTCCTGCCGGAAGGTTTATTTCAGATTTTTTTGATTATTTTTCCTGAACAATTGCGCGGCAGGTCGGTTCTGATCTCCATAAAAGAGGGAACCTTGAATTTCGCCATATTGTTTTCGCAGAAGCTGAAAAACTCGGCCTCGCTTAATGTTTCACCTTCATTAAGGACAATAAATGCTTTAATGGCTTCATCACGGATCGCATCTTTAATACCAACCACTACAATGTCCTGAATTTTCGGATGTGCAGAAATAATATTTTCCAGCTCGACGCAGGAGACATTTTCCCCGCCGCGTTTAATCATGTTGCAGCGTCTGTCGACAAAATAGAAATAGCCATCCTCATCCTGGTAACCCGAATCACCGGTATGTAACCAGCCCTCTGGTTCCAGCGCCCTGGCGGTTGCCTCCGGCTGCATGTAATACTCTTTGAAGATAGTCTTGCCGGGGATGCCTTTAATACAGATTTCGCCAATTTCTCCGGCGGGCAGCGGGCGATTTTGATCGTCGCGAATTTCAGCTTCATAGCTAAAACCCACGCGACCAATGGAAGGCCAGCGTCGTTTGTCTCCTGGACGGTCGCCAATAATTCCGACAATGGTTTCAGTCATACCATAAGAGGTCAGCAGCCTGACGCCAAAGCGTTCGGTAAAGGCGTCTTTTTCCTGTGCGGATAGATTGAGATAGAACATCACTTCGCGCAGATGATGCTGCCTGTCCGTTGGCGCGGCGGGCTGGACCATCAGCGTGCGGATCATCATCGGGATGCACTCGGTCACCGTCGCCTGATATTTACGTACCTGACCCCAGAATGCTCGGGCGCTGTACTTTTCCAGCAGCACAAAGGTACTGCCGGCGGAAAAGGCTGGCATTGCCGCGGTACACTGACAGTCGATATGAAAAGCGGGCATCACCGTCATGTACACGTCATCATCGCGCAGGGCGATTTGCCAGGCAGAGTAGTAGCCCGCAAAACGCAGATTATAGTGGGTAATAACCACCCCTTTTGGACGCGAGGTGGTACCGGAGGTAAACAAAATTTCCGCCGTATCGTCAGTGGATAACGCTGGCGTATAGCACAGCGTGGCCGACTGACGTGCTTGCAGTTGGGAAAAGTGGCTCACGCCATCGTCAGCCGGAAGCTGCTCGCCAATCAGACAGATATGATTAAGCGGAGTGCTATTTTCCTGGCGTATTTCACGGTACATAGGATAAAACTGGACGCTGGTAACCAGCAGGCTCACCTGGCTGTTTTGCAGGATCCAGGCACTTTCTTCGCCCAGTAAGCGGGCATTAATCGGCACCATAATGGCGCCGATTTTTGCCAGTCCAAACCAGCAAAAGATGAATTCCGGACAGTTATCCAGATGCAGTGCGACTCTATCGCCCTTGCGGATCCCTAAGGAATGAAAAAGGTTCGCCGTGCGGTTAATCTCTTCATTTAGCGAGGCATAGCTAAACTGCCGAACGATTCCCTCACAGGATTCGAAAATTAACGCCGTTTTATCTCCGTACACTTCGGCCAGGTCGTCCCACATCTGACGTAAGTTTTGTCCGCCAACGATATCCATATTGCTTTATCCACTGAAATCAGGCGTGAGCGCTAACCAACGAGCAGGTTAGCGCGTCGCGTTTATTCCTCAACCCTGGCCAGGCCTTTGCCGACCAGCTCATTTATGTCTGCTTCGCTATAACCAATGTTTTTCAGAATGGCGGCGGTATCCATGCCGTGTGAGGGCATGCCACGCCAGATTTTCCCCGGGTTGTTTTTAAATTTCGGCATGATGTTCGGCCCTTTACAGGTGCGGCCGTCCATTGTTTGCCACTGAGTAATGGATTCGCGGGCAACGTACTGCGGATTACCTTCCAGTTCTGGAATGGTTAGCACCTTTGCACAGGCGATATTCAGCTCAGCAAAGCGCGCCTGAACTTCGGCGATAGTGTGTGTTGCCAGCCAGGCGTCCAGTTTCTCTTCGACGAGCGGGCCGTAAGGGCATTCCACGCGATGAATTAGCTGCGTGCCTTCCGGAACTTCCGGCGTACCGAGAATGTGGGCAAGGCCAATATCTTTAAAGCACTCGTTGATTTGCGTGATGCCGACCAACTCCATGACGATGTAACCATCGGCGCATTTATACAGGCCGCAACCGGCGTAGTAGGGGTCTTTCCCTTTCGTCATACGTGGACAGATTTCGCCGCCGTTGAAGTAGTCCATCATGAAATACTGACCCATGCGCAGCATCACTTCGTACATGGCGATATCGATGCTTTCACCTTTACCCGTTTCGCGCACTTTGTGCAGGGCAGCCAGCGCCGCTGTTGTCGCGGTCATCCCGGAGAAGTAATCGGCGGTATACGGGAAGGCTGGCATCGGTTGGTCAACGTCGCCGTTTTGGATCAGATAACCACTGAACGCCTGCGCGATGGTGTTATACGCCGGAAGATTGGTGTACTCCTCGGTACCAAACTGGCCGAAGCCAGAAAGGTGGGCAATGACCAGTTTCGGGTTATGTTCCCACAGCACTTCATCAGTAATACCGCGGCGTGCAAAGGCAGGGCCTTTACTGGCTTCAATGAAAATATCGGTGGTTTCCATGAGTTTCAGAAACGCTTCCCGACCTTCATCTTTGAAAATATTCAGTGACAGGGCGTGCAGGTTGCGGCGTGAGAGCTGCGGGTAGTTAGGCTGTACGCGGATGGTATCAGCCCATGCGACGTTTTCAATCCAGATAACCTCGGCGCCCCATTCGGCGAACATCTGTCCGGCGAACGGACCGGCGATTTCGATCCCTGAAAAAACAACGCGTACCCCAGCAAGAGGACCAAAGGTTGGCATTGGTAAATGATTCATCATTTTTCTCCTGGCATTTTTTGTAGGCCCGGCAACTACGGCGCCACCGGGCATGTTGCCGGATGGCGGCGTAAACGCCTTATCCGGCCTACGAATCGTGCTGAATTAGCGGTATTGCTTGAGTACCGCACGACCCAACGTCAGGATCTGCATTTCGTCAGAACCACCAGAAACACGGTCAACGCGCAGGTCACGCCAGAAACGCGTGATGCGGTGGTTGCCCGCGATACCAACACCTCCCAGTACCTGCATGGCGGTGTCTACCACTTCAAACGCGGCGTTGGCGCAGAAGTATTTGCACATTGCCGCGTCGCCGGAGGTAATAGTGCCGTTATCCGCTTTCCACGCGGCTTCCAGCAGCATGTTTTTCATGGAGTTCAGTTTGATCGCCATATGCGCAAACTTCTCCTGAATCAGCTGGAAACGGCCAATAGTTTCACCAAACTGCACGCGCTGATTAGCGTAACGCGCAGCGTCTTCAAAAGCGCACATTGCCGTACCGTAGTTGGTCAGCGCGACGAGGAAGCGTTCATGGTCAAACTCTTCTTTCACGCGGTTGAAGCCATTACCTTCCCGACCGAACATGTCTTTTTCGTCCAGTTCAACGTCGTCAAAGGTGATTTCACAGCAGCTATCCATGCGCAGACCAAGTTTCTCCAGTTTGTTGACCTTGATACCCGCTTTGCTCATGTCAACAAACCACTCGGTGTAAACAGGTTTATCCGGCGATGCACCGTCTCTCGCCATGACCACGATGTACGGGGTATAGGCGCTACTGGTGATAAAGCACTTACTGCCATTAAGATAAACCTTACCATTTTTGCGTGTATAAGTGGTTTTAAGACTACCAACATCCGATCCCGCTCCCGGTTCGGTGATAGCAGAGTTCCACATCTGCTTACCGGTGCCCTGGAACGCCATGATTTTATCAATTTGCTCCTGAGTCCCTTCACGCAGGAAAGTGTTAAAACCTCCCGGCAATTGGTACAACACGTAAGTTGGCGCGCCAAGACGTCCCAGCTCCATCCAGACGGCGGCGACGGTGACAAAACCCGCTTCCAGACCGCCGTGTTCCTCCGGGATCAGCAGGCTATCAATGCCCATATCCGCCAGCGCTTTTACAAAACGCTCAGGGTAGACGCTGTCACGATCGCACTCGGCAAAATAAGCTTCCCAGTTCTCACTGGCCATCAGTTCACGAATACCGGCGACAAACAGTTCCTGCTCGTCATTTAAGTTGAAATCCATCTTTCAGCCTCTTGATCAATTGGGTTAATTAGAATTACTTGTCTTTCCAGTGCACTTTGGCGTCTTTAATAAAGGACAGCGTCACCATAATGTTGACGAAGAACAGCGGGCATCCTCCGGCGATAATCGCGGTCTGAATGGGCTTCAGCCCGCCCAGCGCCAGCAGAACGATACCGATGATGCCGACCAGAATGGACCAGCCGATGCGTACCAGCAGCGGCGGCTCTTCACCATCGCGAACTTCGCGACAGGTCGACATCGCCAGGGTGTAAGAGCAGGCGTTAATCAGCGTGACGGTGGCGATAAAGCAGAGGATAAAGAAACCCCACATGGTGGCGGTGCTGAGCGGCAAGGCGGCCCAGGTTTCGATAATGGCGCGCGCCACGCCGTGTTGTTCAATCAACTGCGGAATGTTGAGGATGTTTTTATCCATCAGCAGCAGCGTGTTACTGCCAAGGACAGTCCACAGGATCCAGGTAGACGCGGTCAGGCCCAGTACCATCCCGAAGCACAGTTCACGTACGGTACGACCCCGAGAAATACGAGCCAGGAAGATACTCATCTGGATGGCGTAAATAACCCACCACGCCCAGTAGAAAACGGTCCAGCCCTGCGGGAAGCCGCCTTTACCGATGGCATCGGTATAGAACAGCATCCGTGGCAGATGCATCAGCAGCATCCCTACAGAATCGGTGAAGTAGTTCATGATGAAGCTGGCGCCGCTGACGATAAACACCCAGCCGAGCATCAGGAAGCTCAGGTAGCTACGCACATCGCTGGCGATTCTGACCCCTTTTTGCAAGCCGCAGGCCACGCAAATAGCGTTCAATATGATCCAGCAGGTGATGATGATGGCATCCAATTGCAGCGTATGCGGAATACCGAACAGCCATTGCATACACTCGGTGACCAGCGGGGTAGCCAGACCGAGGCTGGTGCCCATTGCGAAGATCAGCGCCACCAGGTAGAAGTTATCGACGATGGTGCCGAACAGCCCTTTTGCATGTTTTTCGCCCACTAACGGTACCAGCGTGGAGCTGGGGCGGATGACATCCATCTTGCGTACAAAGAAGAAGTAGGCGAAGGCCACGGAAAGGAAGCTATAGGTTGCCCACGGCAATGGCCCCCAGTGGAACAGGCTGTACGCCAGACCTATCTCTTTCGCGCCTGTGGAATTTGGTTCCAGACCGAACGGCGGGGTGGAGATATAGTAGTAGATCTCAATAGAGCCCCAGAACAGAACTGCAGCGGATGTACAGGAGGCGAACATCATGAAAATCCAGCTGGCGGTACTAAACTCCGGTTTTTCGTCACCTAATCTCTTTTTGGCATAGGGGCCAAAAACCAGCCAGAACCAGCCGAAGAGCATGACGACCATATACCATTCAAATGCCCAACCCCAGACATTGGTGACATAACTGAATACCGCATTAATAACGACGTTAGCGGCATCAAGATCTCTTACTGTTAGCCAGCAAAGTATTCCGACAATTATTAATGGCGGAAAAAAAACCTTCGGTTCAATTCCCGATTTTCTCTTTTCATTTTTCATAAGTGAATTCCAGTGTGAAAACGAAATTTATTTAGCGTGCCCGTTTATGAACGTTTGTTTATTTATTATTAATGATTTGTTGATAAATTTTTAACCTCTGGGACGCCTCAGTGAGTAACTCATAATGGGTATTCATTTCGGGTGATTCTGTTATCGGTATCACACTTTTTCGTGCTGGTTATTTTGTGTTTAAATTCTGATTTTTATTTTGTAAATCATATTGTTGATGCTGATTTTTTAACTTTTTTAAGTGTCTGGCGTTCAATATTGTTGAGCCAGCAAACAATATTGAAAATTTTTATGTTTGGCATATTTCTTTCAATATTGGTGAGGTGCGTAACACTATTGAAAGTTACGAATATCAATGTGTGACATTTTCAATATTGGTGATTAAGGTTTTATTTCCGAATTAAAGAGCGTGATATCTGTATTTAACACCGCCGATATAAATACGTTTCCTTCATGATTTCTGGAGATGCAATGAAGATAATTACTTGCTACAAATGCGTACCTGATGAACAGGATATTGCGATTAATAATGCTGATGGAACACTCGATTTCAGCAAAGCGGATGGCAAAATCAACCAATATGATCTGAATGCAATTGAAGCTGCTTGCCAGTTAAAACAGCAGTTGGGAGACGCTCAGGTTGTCGCCATGAGCGTTGGCGGCAAAGCGCTGACCAATGCAAAAGGGCGCAAAGATGTCCTCTCTCGTGGCCCTGATGAACTGATTGTCGTGATTGACGATCAATTTGAGCAGGCTCTGCCGCAACAAACCGCCAGCGCGCTGGCTGCCGCCGCGCAAAAATCAGGTTTCGATCTGCTTATTTGCGGTGACGGTTCTTCCGATCTTTATGCTCAGCAGGTTGGTCTGCTGGTGGGCGAAGCGCTGAACGTTCCGGCGATTAACGGCGTGAGTAAGATCCTCTCTCTTACCGACAGCACATTGACGGTAGAACGCGAACTGGAAGATGAAGTTGAAACGCTGAGCATCCCGCTCCCGGCGGTGATTGCGGTTTCCACCGACATCAACACCCCACAAATCCCTTCGATGAAAGCCATTCTTGGCGCGGCGAAAAAACCGGTTCAGGTCTGGTCGCCTGCGGATATCGGGCTGAACAGCGTATCCGCGTATTCCGCACAACAGGTTGCCGCACCGAAGCAGCGCGAGCGTCAGCGTGTGGTGATTGAAGGTGACGGGGAAGAACAAATCGCCGCGTTTGTCGAGAATCTGCGCAAAATCATTTAATTATCAGGGGATGTTATGAACAAATTTTCCAGTGTCTGGGTATTCAGCGATACCCCTTCTCGTCTGCCCGAACTGATGAGTGGCGCGCAGGCTGTAGGTGAAAAAGTTAACGCGTTCGTACTGAACGAAGCGGACAGCGCGACAGCATGTCATTTGGGCGCGGATCATGTCTGGCTGCTCAGCGGCAAACCAGAAGACCGCATGATCGAAGACTACGCTGATGCGATGGCTGAGACTATTCGTCAGCATAGCGAGGGAGGCGCGGTGCTGCTGCCGAATACGCGTCGAGGCAAGCTTTTGGCAGCAAAACTGGGCTTTCGCTTGTCGGCTGCGGTTTCCAACGATGCCAGCGAAGTCGCCCTGCAGGATGGAAAAGCGGCGGTTAAACATATGGTCTACGGCGGTCTGGCGATAGGAGCGGAAACCATCGCTTCGCCGTTTGCCGTGATCACGCTTAGCAGCGGAACGTTTGACGCACAAGACCCGGACACTTCTCGCAGCGGCGAGATGCATACCGTGCAGTGGCAGGCTCCGGCCATTAACGTGACCCGCACCGCAACCCAGGCGCGTCAGAGCAACAGCGTTGACCTCGACAAAGCGCGTCTGGTGGTCAGCGTGGGACGTGGCATCGGCAGCAAAGAGAATATCTCGCTGGCCGAAGCGCTGTGCCAGACGATTGGCGCCGAGCTGGCCTGCTCTCGCCCGGTGGCGGAAAACGAGAAGTGGATGGAGCACGAGCGCTACGTCGGTATCTCCAACCTGATGCTCAAGCCTGAACTGTATCTGGCGGTGGGGATCTCCGGGCAGATCCAACATATGGTTGGTGCCAACGGCGCGCAGACGATTTTCGCCATCAACAAAGATAAAAACGCGCCAATCTTCCAGTATGCAGATTTTGGCATCGTTGGCGATGCGCTGAAGATCCTGCCTGCGCTGACGGCTGCCTTAGCGCGATAAACCATTTCGGGCAGGATGCGAAGGTATCCTGCCGCTGACAGGAGTACGTATGTCCGAAGATATCTTTGATGCCATCATCGTGGGTGCAGGTCTGGCCGGTTCGGTTGCGGCGCTGGTGCTTGCTCGCGAAGGTGCACAGGTGCTGGTTATCGAGCGTGGCAATTCTGCTGGCGCGAAGAATGTCACCGGTGGGCGTTTGTATGCACATAGCCTGGAACGCATCATTCCCGGCTTTGCGGATCAGGCCCCCATTGAACGCATGATCACCCACGAAAAACTCGCCTTTATGACCGAAAAAGGGGCGATGACGATGGATTATTGCAACGGCGAGGACGCCGCATCGTCGCAAGTTTCTTATTCCGTTTTGCGCAGTAAATTTGACGCCTGGCTGATGGAGCAGGCCGAAGAGGCGGGGGCGCAACTTATCACCGGTATTCGCGTGGATAATGTCGTTCAGCGTGATGGCAAAGTCGTGGGCGTGGAAGCCGATGGCGATATTCTGGAAGCCAAAGTCGTAATCCTCGCTGATGGGGTGAATTCTCTGCTGGCTGAAAAGCTGGGCATGGCCAAGCGTGTTGAGGCATCGCATGTTGCTGTCGGCGTGAAGGAACTGATCGAATTGCCGAAGTCGGTAATTGAAGATCGTTTCCAGTTACAGGGCAACGAAGGTGCCGCCTGTCTGTTTGCCGGGGCGCCAACCGATGGTCTGATGGGTGGTGGCTTCCTGTATACGAATGAAACAACCCTTTCCCTGGGGCTGGTCTGTGGACTTCATCATCTGAAAGACGCGAAAAAATCGGTCCCGCAAATGCTGGAAGATTTCAAACAGCATCCGGCAGTTGCGCCGTTGATCGCCGGTGGCAAGCTGGTGGAATATGCCGCACACGTTGTACCCGAGGCGGGAATGAATATGCAGCCTGAACTGGTGGGCGATGGCGTACTGATTGCCGGAGACGCTGCCGGCATGTGTATGAACCTAGGCTTTACCATCCGTGGTATGGATCTCGCCATATCCGCAGGCGAAGCGGCGGCGAAGACGGTGCTTTCGGCGATGAAGCGTGACGATTTTAGCAAGCAGTTGTTGGGTGAATACCGTCAGCATCTGGACGAAGGTCCGATGCGCGATATGCGCATGTATCAGAAGCTTCCCGCTTTTCTTGATAATCCCCGCATGTTTACCGCTTATCCCGAAATGGCGGTCAGTATCGCGCGCGACCTGTTCACCGTGGATGGCTCCGCTCCGGTGCCAATGCGTAAAAAAATCCTGCGCCATGCGAAGAAAGTGGGCTTCATCAACCTGATGAAAGATGGCCTGAAAGGAGTGACCGTATTATGACATCTCCCGTCAATGTGGACGTCAAACTGGGCGTCAATAAGTTCAATGTGGATGAAGACAGCCCGCACATCATTCTCAAAACCGATCCTGATAAACAGGCACTGGAGGTGCTGATTAAGGCCTGTCCGGCGGGACTGTATAAAAAGCAGGACGACGGTAGCGTTCGTTTTGATTACGCCGGGTGCCTGGAGTGCGGAACGTGCCGGATCCTCGGCCTTGATACGGCGCTGGAAAAATGGGAATACCCACGCGGGACGTTTGGCGTGGAGTTCCGCTACGGCTAAACCTGGTGCCGGATGGTGGCTTCGCCTTATCCGGCCTACAGGCATAGTACGTAGGCCTTAAAGCTACGCGCCATCAGGCATTAAGTTAAATAAAACAGGACATCACCATGCAGCAGCCCAGGAACTTTGATGATATCAAATTTACCTCTATTCATCGCCGGATAATGCTATGGGGAAGCGGTGGGCCGTTTCTGGATGGTTATGTGCTGGTAATGATTGGCGTGGCGCTGGAACAGCTCACGCCAGCATTGAAACTGGATGCTGACTGGATTGGTCTGCTGGGGGCCGGTACACTGGCTGGCCTGTTTATTGGTACATCGCTGTTTGGCTACATTTCCGATAAGGTCGGGCGGCGCAAAATGTTTATTATCGATATCATCGCCATTGGCGTGATATCGGCGGCGACGATGTTCGTTACCTCGCCCGTTGAACTGTTGGTGATGCGCGTGCTGATCGGCATTGTGATTGGCGCCGATTACCCGATCGCCACCTCGATGATTACCGAATTTTCCAATACCCGCCAGCGTGCCTTCTCTATCGGTTTTATCGCGGCTATGTGGTATGTCGGCGCAACCTGTGCCGATCTGGTCGGTTACTGTTTGTATGATGTTGAGGGCGGATGGCGCTGGATGCTAGGCAGTGCGGTGATCCCCTGTATTTTGATCCTGATTGGACGCTTCGACCTGCCTGAATCGCCGCGCTGGCTGCTGCGTAAGGGGCGGGTGAAAGAGTGCGAGGCGATGATGATCAAGCTGTTCGGCGAACCGGTGGTGTTCGACGAAGAAGCGCCGCAGGAGACGCGTTTTCTCCAGCTGTTTAACCGCCGCCATTTCCCATTTGTGCTGTTTGTTGCCGCCATCTGGACCTGTCAGGTGATCCCGATGTTCGCCATTTACACCTTTGGTCCGCAGATTGTTGGACTACTGGGACTGGGCGCCGGGAAAAGCGCCGCGTTGGGCAACGTGGTGATTAGCTTGTGCTTTATGCTGGGATGTATTCCGCCGATGTTCTGGCTCAACAGCGCGGGGCGGCGACCGCTGTTAATTGGCAGCTTTATTATGATGACGCTGGCGCTGGCCGTACTGGGGTTAATTCCTGATATGGGGGCGTGGCTGGTGGTGCTGGCCTTTGCCGTATACGCATTTTTCTCTGGTGGTCCGGGGAATCTGCAGTGGCTATATCCTAACGAACTGTTTCCTACCGATATTCGCGCGTCTGCCGTCGGGGTGATTATGTCGTTAAGCCGCATCGGGACCATTGTTTCCACCTGGGCGCTACCGGTGTTCATTAGCAAATACGGCATCAGTAATGTCATGCTGATGGGGGCAGGAATTTCGCTGATTGGCCTGCTCGTGTCCATTGCTTTTGCACCAGAAACACGCGGCCTGACGTTGTCTCAAACCAGTCAGATGACGATTCGCAGTAAGCCCGTGACCAGGGCAGGCTATTAGGAGTGTTCTGTATTTTCCCTGTAACTCAGTCAGTTAGCCTACAGTTAATGTATATATCACTGAAAACGACTGAAAAGCAGGGAGAACACCATGCAAAAACATATCCTGATCACCTCTATTTTTACCGCAGCAGCACTGTTTACCGTCGCCGGTTGTTCCTCAAACCAGGCGGTGAAAACCACCGACGGCAAAACCATCGTCACCGACGGCAAACCGCAAGTGGATGATGATACTGGCCTGGTGTCATATAAAAATGCGCAAACAGGTAAGACGGAGCAGATTAACCGCGACCAGGTTAAAGATATGAGTGAGCTGGACAACTAACTCAGATTTTTCCATTTATCTACTCAATAATATTGACTGTTAGCCTGTGGATTAACTGACTAAACTCACTGTTATTACAATAATGCAGTGACACAGGCTAATCATGATTCTCATCATTTATGCGCATCCCTATCCGCAGCATTCGCATGCGAATAAGCGGATGCTTGATCAGGCAAGGACGCTGGAGGGCGTGGAGATCCGCTCGCTCTACCAGCTCTACCCCGATTTCAATATCGATATTGCCGCTGAACAGGATGCGTTGGCACGCGCTGATTTAATTATCTGGCAGCATCCTATGCAGTGGTATAGCACGCCTCCGTTACTCAAATTGTGGATGGATAAAGTCCTCTCTCACGGCTGGGCCTATGGCCATGGCGGAACAGCGCTGCACGGTAAACATCTGCTGTGGGCTGTGACGACTGGCGGCGGTGAAAACCACTTTGATATCGGATCCCATCCTGGCTTTGATGTACTTTCCCAGCCCTTACAGGCAACGGCTTTATATTGCGGCCTCAAATGGCTGCCGCCGTTTGCGATGCACTGTACGTTTATTTGTGATGATGAAACGCTGCAGGCGCAGGCGCGCCACTATAAACAGCGTCTGCTGGAGTGGCAGGAGGTGCATCATGGATAGTCATACGCTAATACAGGCGCTGATTTACCTCGGTTCGGCGGCGCTGATTGTCCCCATAGCCGTACGGCTGGGCTTAGGGTCGGTGCTGGGCTATCTCATTGCCGGGTGCATCATCGGTCCATGGGGTTTGAGGCTGGTGACCGATGCCGAATCAATCCTCCATTTTGCCGAGATCGGCGTGGTGCTGATGCTGTTTGTCATCGGCCTGGAACTGGATCCGCAACGTTTGTGGAAGCTGCGAGCCTCGGTGTTTGGCGGTGGTGCATTACAAATGGTGGTTTGCGGTGGGCTGATCGGTCTGTTCTGTATGTTCCTCGGCCTGCGCTGGCAGGTAGCGGAACTGATCGGCATGACGCTGGCGCTTTCCTCCACGGCCATCGCTATGCAGGCGATGAATGAACGTAACCTGATGGTGTCGCAACTCGGACGCAGCACATTTGCCGTGCTGCTGTTTCAGGATATCGCCGCTATTCCACTGGTGGCGATGATCCCATTACTCGCGGCGAGCGGCGCATCGACAACGCTTGGGGCGTTTGCGCTCTCTGCGCTAAAGGTGGCGGGCGCACTGGTGCTGGTGGTGTTGTTAGGCCGCTATGTGACGCGTCCGGCCTTACGTTTTGTCGCCCGTTCAGGCCTGCGGGAAGTGTTTAGCGCCGTTGCGCTGTTCCTCGTTTTTGGCTTCGGTCTGCTGTTGGAAGAGGTCGGACTGTCGATGGCGATGGGGGCGTTCCTGGCCGGTGTGCTGCTGGCCAGCTCTGAGTATCGCCACGCGCTGGAAAGCGATATTGAACCGTTCAAAGGGCTGTTGTTGGGTCTGTTCTTCATCGGCGTGGGGATGTCTATCGATTTTGGCACGCTGATTGATAACCCTTTGCGCATTATCATCTTGCTGGTTGGTTTCCTGGTTATCAAAACCGTCATGCTGTGGCTGATAGCGAAACCGTTGCAGGTGCCGAATAAGCAACGTCGCTGGTTTGCCGTATTATTAGGGCAGGGCAGTGAATTTGCCTTCGTGGTGTTTGGCGCGGCGCAAATGGCAGACGTGCTTGATCCTGATTGGGCGAAATCGTTGACCCTGGCGGTGGCGCTGTCGATGGCGGCGACGCCAATTTTACTGGTGATTTTGACGCGACTGGAAAAATCAGCGACCGGTGAAGAGCGGGAAGCGGATGAAATCGACGAAGAACAACCGCGAGTGATCATCGCCGGGTTTGGGCGATTTGGTCAGATTACCGGTCGTTTGCTGTTGTCGAGCGGCGTCAAAATGGTGGTTCTTGATCATGACCCGGACCATATCGAAACGCTACGTAAATTTGGCATGAAGGTTTTCTATGGCGATGCGACCCGGATGGATCTGCTGGAGTCTGCCGGGGCGGCTAAAGCTGAAGTCATCATTAACGCCATTGACGATCCGCAAACCAGCCTGCAATTAACCGAAATGGTGAAGGAGCATTTCCCTCATCTGCAAATTATTGCCCGCGCGCGCGATGTGGATCATTACATTCGCCTGCGCCAGGCGGGGGTGGAAATGCCGGAACGTGAAACCTTTGAAGGCGCGCTGAAGACCGGGCGTCTGGCGCTGGAAGGGCTTGGGCTGGGGCGCTATGAAGCGCGTGAGCGGGCCGACGTATTCCGTCGTTTCAATATGCTTATGGTTGAGGAGATGGTGAAAGGGGAAAATGACGCGATTTCCCGTGCAGCGGTTTATAAACGCACCAGCGCAATGCTGAGTGAAATTATTGCGGAAGATCGCCAACACTTATCGTTAATTCAACGCCATGGCTGGCAAGGCACGGATGAAGGTAAACATACGGGCGACGTCGCCGATGAGCCGGAAGTGAAACCGTCAGCATAGAGTAAAAAATGTGATGTTCTGCAAACTTTACTGCTAATTGACTGTTTTTGAACTACTGTAATGTTGGCGTACCACCTTAAATAGGTCGGTTCGCCAGCAGAACGGAAAATTTTCATGCTCATCCTCTTTCCGCCAGTCGACGAAAGATTGCGCTTTCCGTATAGTGGCGACAATTTTTTTGTATCCGGGAAACATTCAATGATCAGTCTGATTGCGGCGTTAGCGGTAGATCGCGTCATCGGTATGGAAAACGCCATGCCATGGAACCTACCTGCCGATCTCGCCTGGTTTAAACGTAATACCTTAAACAAGCCGGTTGTCATGGGACGCCATACCTGGGAATCCATCGGGCGACCGTTGCCAGGGCGTAAAAATATCATCATTAGTAGTCAACCAGGCACCGACGATCGTGTGCAGTGGGTGAAGTCTGTTGATGAAGCAATAGCGGCCTGCGGCGATGAACCTGAAATTATGGTGATTGGCGGTGGACGCGTGTATGAGCAGTTCCTGCCGAAAGCGCAAAAACTGTATCTGACACACATTGATGCGGAAGTTGAAGGGGATACGCATTTCCCGGACTACGAACCGGACGACTGGGAATCGGTGTTCAGCGAATTTCACGATGCCGACGCGCAAAACTCCCACAGCTACTGCTTCGAGATTCTGGAGCGTCGTTAATACTGTAATGTAAGTGCCGGATGGCGGCGAAACGCCTTATCCGGCCTACTCTTGTGCCAGATGTAGGCCTGATAAGCGTAGCGCCATCAGGCATAAACCTATCAGGCGTTGACCGCTTCGCCGGGATCCAGATTCAGATGGCGATTTGATGGCTGCACAAAGTACTGTTTGTCTTCCCAGCGCAGACAGGTGAGGTCTCCCCCCCAGCAACATCCCGTATCCAGCGCGTAGATACCTTCAGGCGTGCCTTTCCCCTCCAGCGATGCCCAGTGCCCGAAAGCAATGCTATAGGCTTCACTGACAGGCCCAGGAATGGCAAACCAGGGCTTCAGCGGGGCTGGCGCATCTTCTGGCGACTCTTTGCTGTACATATCCAACTGACCGTTGGGGAAGCAGTAGCGCATACGGGTAAATGCGTTGGTAATAAAACGCAGGCGCGCCAGCCCCGTGAGTTCCGGCGTCCAGTTGTTTGGCATGTCGCCATACATGGCGTCAAGGAAGAAGGGATACGAGTCGCTCGACAATACGGCTTCAACATCGCGGGCACAATTCCTCGCTGTCTGCAGATCCCATTGTGGGGTAATGCCGGCATGCGCCATCACCAGCTTCTTCTCTTCATCAATCTGCAAGAGTGGCTGGCGGCGTAACCAATTAAGTAACTCATCCGCATCCGCTGCTTCGAGCAGCGGTGTGAGCCGGTCTTTCGGTTTGTTACGGCTGATACCAGCAAACACGGCCAGCAGGTGCAGATCGTGATTGCCAAGGACTAACCGCACGCTATCGCCCAGCGATTTCACGTAGCGTAAAACGTCCAGAGAGCCTGGCCCACGCGCGACCAGATCGCCGGTGAGCCAGAGGGTGTCTTGTTCGGGGTTAAAGTCTACCTGGTGCAGCAAGGCGATCAGTTCATCGTAACAACCGTGAACGTCGCCAATAAGGTATGTCGCCATAGTTATTGTTTTAGTGAATGAGTGTTGGAACGGCGAGCCGAAACACGGGAATGTCGATGGTAAAGGCGATGCCTTGTTCATCGATCATTTCGTAATGACCCTGCATGGTGCCCAGCGGTGTTTCAATTACCGCTCCGCTGGTGTACTGATACTCTTCGCCAGGTTCGATGTGGGGCTGAACGCCAACCACACCTTCGCCCTGAACTTCGGTTTCGCGGCCATGACCATTAGTGATCAACCAATAACGCCCCAACAGCTGCACAGGCGCTCGCCCCAAATTGCGGATAGTCACGGTATAAGCAAAAACGTAACGTTCATCATCAGGTGAGGATTGCGCCTCAATGTAGACGCTTTGTACCTGAATGCACACTCGGGGCGAATTGATCATCTTTAACTCTCCTTCGATGGCGCTTTTTCTGACAGATAGTTAGCCATCCGGCAGTATTGCGCGACAGAGATATTTTCCGCTCGCATCGCCGGATCAATACCCAGCTCGGTCAGGACCTCAACGCTAAACAGGTTACCGAGGCTGTTACGTACCGTTTTACGGCGCTGGTTAAACGCTTCGGTGGTAATACGGCTCAGCACGCGGACATCTTTAACCGGGTACGGCATCGTCGCATGTGGAACCAGACGCACAACGGCGGAATCGACTTTAGGCGCAGGCGTGAATGCGGATGGCGGTACTTCGAGTACCGGGATCACATTGCAATAATATTGCGCCATGACGCTTAATCGACCATACGCTTTACTGTTTGGCCCTGCAACCAGACGATTGACTACCTCTTTTTGCAACATGAAATGCATGTCGGCAATGGCATCAGTATAGGTAAAAAGATGGAACATCAGCGGCGTGGAGATGTTGTACGGCAGGTTGCCGAAAACGCGCAGCGGCTGGCCCATCGTTTGTGCGAGTTCGCCGAAGTTCATCGTCATGGCATCTTGCTGATAAATCGTCAGCTTTGGCCCTAAAAACGGGTGAGTTTGCAGGCGCGCGGCAAGGTCGCGGTCCAGTTCAATGACCGTGAGCTTATCCAGTCGTTCACCTACTGGCTCGGTCAATGCTGCCAGGCCCGGGCCGATTTCGACCATTGCCTGACCTTTCTGCGGATTGATAGCAGAGACAATACTTTCGATCACAAACTGATCGTTAAGGAAGTTTTGCCCGAAACGTTTACGGGCTAAGTGGCCCTGATGGACTCGATTATTCATTAGTATTAACAATCATTTTGATGGCGAGGTTAAGCGCCGTAATAAAACTGCCGACATCTGCTTGCCCACGACCCGCAAGTTCAAGTGCGGTACCGTGATCGACAGATGTGCGAATAAAGGGCAGGCCCAGCGTGATATTCACACCGCGACCAAATCCCTGGTATTTTAGCACGGGGAGACCCTGATCGTGGTACATTGCCAATACGGCATCCGCGTGGTCGAGATATTTGGGCTGAAACAGCGTATCTGCAGGCAGTGGGCCGTTTAATTTCATCCCCTGCGTACGCAGGGCATCGAGGACCGGAATGATGGTGTCTAACTCTTCCGTCCCCATATGTCCGCCTTCACCAGCATGCGGGTTAAGGCCACACACCAGAATATGCGGATCGGCAATGCCAAACTTGGTGCGCAAATCATGATGCAGAATGCCGATCACTTCCTGCAACAGTGCGGGTGTAATAGCGTCGGCAACGGCTCTGAGCGGCAAATGCGTGGTGGCCAGCGCTACGCGCAGTTCCTCCGTCGCCAGCATCATCACCACTTTCTTCGCCTGTGAACGCTCTTCAAAAAACTCGGTATGCCCGGTAAACGGCACCCCAGCGTCATTGATTACGCCCTTGTGGACAGGGCCGGTAATCAGCGCCGCAAATTCACCTTGCAGACAACCATCGCAGGCGCGAGCCAGCGTATCCACGACATATTGCCCATTTTCTACCGCCAATTGACCTGCGACTACAGGTGCTCGTAGCGCAATCGGTAACAGCGTCAACGTACCTGCTGATTGCGGTCTGGCTGGAGTATCTGAAGAGTAGGGGAGGAGTGAAAGCGGTAAACCGAGCATCGCTGCCCGGTCACTGAGAAGAGCGGCATCCGCACAGACGACGAGTTCTACGGGCCACTCACGCTGTGCGAGCTGAACCACGAGGTCTGGGCCAATCCCGGCGGGTTCGCCGGGAGTGATGACAACGCGTTGAATACGAGTCATTAGTTGCTCAGAATTTTAACGTATGCGCTGGCGCGCTGTTCCTGCATCCAGGTCGCTGCTTCTTCCGAGAATTTACGGTTCATCAGCATACGGTAGGCACGGTCTTTCTGCGCTGCGTCAGTTTTATCCACATTACGCGTGTCCAGCAGTTCGATCAGATGCCAACCGAAAGAGGAATGCACCGGGGCGCTCATCTGGCCTTTGTTAAGTTTGGTCAGCGCATCGCGGAAAGCGGGATCGAAAATATCCGCTGCAGCCCAGCCCAGATCGCCGCCCTGGTTGGCAGAACCGGGATCCTGAGAAAACTCTTTCGCTGCTGCCGCGAAGGTGGTTTTACCGCTCTTAATATCTGCCGCGATTTGTTCCAGCTTCAGACGCGCCTGTTGATCGGTCATGATCGGCGATGGCTTCAGCAGAATATGGCGGGCGTGCACTTCAGTCACGGAGATGCTCTGACTTTGACCACGCATATCGTTGACTTTCAGGATGTGGAAACCTACACCTGAACGAATAGGGCCGATGATATCGCCTTTCTTTGCGGTGCTTAACGCCTGAGCGAAGATGCCCGGTAGTTCCTGAATACGTCCCCAACCCATCTGGCCGCCTTTCAGCGCCTGCTGGTCTGCGGAGTAAGTGATAGCCAGTTTGCCGAAATCGCTACCGTTACGCGCTTCATCAACAACGGAACGCGCCTGGCTTTCAGCCGCGTTTACCTGATCTGAAGTTGGGTTTTCCGGTAATGGGATCAAAATGTGGCTCAGGTTCAGCTCGGTGCTGGCATCGTTTTGGTTGCCAACCTGCTGCGCCAGGGCATCCACTTCCTGCGGCAGAATGGTGACGCGACGGCGGACTTCGTTGTTACGCACTTCGGAGATGGTCATCTCTTTGCGGATCTGGCTACGATAGGTCGAATAGCTTAAGCCATCCTGTGCCAGACGGCTGCGCATCTGATCCAGCGTCATGTTGTTCTGCTTGGCGATGTTGGCGATAGCCTGATCCAACTGCTCGTCAGAGATTTTAACCCCCATCTTCTGACCCATTTGCAGGAGGATTTGATCCATGATCAAACGTTCCAGGATCTGATGACGCAGCGTGGCGTCATCCGGTAACTGCTGACCAGCCTGACCCGCATTAAGTTTTACTGACTGCATTAAGCCATCGACGTCGCTTTCGAGAACGACGCCGTTATTGACGACGGCTGCGACTTTATCGACTACCTGTGGGGCAGCGAAACTGGTATTCGCGATCATGGCGATACCGAGAAGCAGCGTTTTCCAGTTCTTCATACTTTTTCCATTTCAATTAACCGCAATGCGGATTACGTTGTAAATCAATCAGATCATAAAGCGCTTTGATACGGCAAAATGTTCGAACGCAACATTTGGTTGGTGCCGAGACCGTAGTTAGAGCTCAGGCCACGCAGTTCGATATTAAAGCCGATCGTGTTGTCATAAATCGCGTGCTGCATTTTGTTATCCCAACCGTTCAGCTTACGTTCGTAGCCGAAGCGAATAGCGTAACAGCAGGAGTTGTACTGTAAGCCCAGCATTGAATCTGCTTCTTTGTTCACATTGGTATCGAAGTAGTAAGCACCGACAATCGACCAGCGGTCGGCAATCGGGAAGCTCGCCACCGCACCCACCTGTGAAATCCCATTTTCATATTGGGCGTTAGTTACATCGCGTGAAGGTACCGCGGCCTTAATATACTCTGGGCTGGCATAACGGTAGTTCAATTGCAGCATACGGTTTTCGTCACGGCGGTATTCGATACTGCTATTGCTGGTTGCGATGCTATCCAGGCGCGTGTCGTACTGGATCCCACTGCGTAAACCCCAGCGATCGGAGATGCGCCAGTAGGTATCGCCAGCCCATACCAGTGAGCCCGTTTTGTCGTCATTCTCCCATTCTGTATGGTCATCGCCAGTGCGAGACTCGGTGAAATAGTAGATTTGACCCACAGAAATATTAAAACGTTCAACGGCCGCGTCATCATAAACGCGAGATGTGACCCCGGTCGTTACCTGATTGGCGGAAGCAATACGGTCCAGGCCGCCATAAGAGCGGTCACGGAACAGGCCACTGTAGTCAGATTGCAGCAGGGATGAGTCATAGTTATAAATATGACTTTGATTGCGATACGGGACGTACAGGTACTGCGCGCGCGGCTCCAGCGTCTGGGTATATCCCGGCGCCAGCATGTTCATATCGCGCTCGAAGACCATCTTGCCGTCGACTTTAAACTGCGGCATGACGCGGTTGGCTGAATCGTCTAGCTTGTTCACGTTGCTTGGCTTGCTGTTGTACCAATCCAGGTTACTTTGCTGATAGTGCGTTGCCAGCAGTTTTGCTTCGGTATTGACACTGCCCCAGTTATTCGACAGCGGCAGGTTAATCGTTGGCTCCAGATGCAGACGTGTTGCTTCCGGCATATAATCCGTGGTGTTCACGAAATGAACCGCCTGGCCATAAATACGAGTATCAAACGGGCCGACGTCGTTCTGGTAGAAGTTGACATCTAATTGCGGTTCGGCGGAATAGCTACTTTTATTCTGGTCACCAAAAACCTGGAATTGTTTGGTAGATACCGTAGCGTCAAAGTTCTGTACCGCATAGCCGACGCTGAATTTTTGCGTGGCATAGCCGTCGGTACTGGAACCGTACTTGTTGTCAAAGTCGTTGAAGTAGCTAGAATCGCTGACCTTGGTGTAGTCGACGTTGAAACGCCACACCTGGTCCATGACGCCAGCGTGCCGCCAGTAAAACAGCCAGCGGCGTGAGTTGTCATCCTTCGGGTTATCATCCTCGTACACTTTATCGGAGTTCAGATAGTCGAACTCCATCAGGCCTGCACCCGCCTGGGTGAGGTAGCGGAATTCGTTCTCCCACATGATGCCGCCACGACGGTGCATATAATGCGGCGTGATGGTGGCGTCCATATTGGGCGCAATGTTCCAGTAGTACGGAAGATAGAACTCAAAATAGTTATTAGTCGAGTATTTTGCGTTCGGGATCAGGAAACCGGAACGGCGCTTATCGCCGACGGGCAACTGTAAATAAGGACTGTAAAAGACCGGAACCGGACCCAGTTTAAAACGGGCGTTCCAGATCTCTGCGACCTGTTCTTCACGATCGTGGATGACTTCGCTACCGACGACGCTCCAGGTATCGGAACCGGGCAGACAGGAGGTAAAGCTACCGTTTTCCAGAACGGTATAACGGTTTTCCCCACGCTGTTTCATCAAGTCGGCTTTCCCGCGTCCCTGACGGCCCACCATCTGGTAATCACCTTCCCAGATGTTGGTATCTTTGGTATTCAGATTAGACCAGCCCTTCGGTCCCTTCAGAATAACCTGATTGTCATCGTAATGGACATTACCCAACGCATCGACGGTACGTACTGGCTCCGGCTGGCCTTCTGCCTGCTTCTGATGAAGCTGAACTTCGTCGGCTTGCAGGCGGCTATTACCCTGCGCAATATCCACGTTGCCGGTAAACACTGCGTCATCCGGGTAATTCCCTTTCGCGTTGTCGGCATTGATGGTGACGGGTAATTCATTGGTTTCGCCCTTCACCAGAGGACGGTTATAGCTCGGCACGCCCAGCATACACTGTGAGGCGAGATCGGCTGCCAGACCCTGTTGACTATAAAGGGCGCTGGCAATCATGGTGGCCAGAAGAGTGGGAATACGTTTTTTCATACGTTGTATTTATTGTTCCATCATCGGTAGCGTCGCGCGTGACAAACGGTCACAGCCTAACTTATCTCATCTTCACTGCGCTAGTGTTAATCCTGCCCATTTAGGCATCCGTGGTGTTAGGCACGGCATTGAATGACAGGTATGATAATGCAAATTATAGGCGATGTCCCACAATTGACCGCAGCCGTCAAACGGTAAAAGCAGCTTATATTGTGGGACATAGTCTGGCTGAGAGCATAAAGATTTGGGGAGTCTATGCAGTATTGGGGAAAGATAATTGGTGTAGCCGTGGCTTTAATGATGGGCGGCGGCTTCTGGGGTGTGGTTCTGGGCCTGTTAGTCGGCCACATGTTCGACAAAGCCCGCATGCGCAAAATGGCGTGGTTTGCCAACCAACGTGAACGCCAGGCGCTTTTTTTTGCCACCACTTTTGAGGTGATGGGACATCTGACCAAATCCAAAGGTCGCGTCACGGAAGCCGATATTCATATCGCCAGCCAGTTGATGGATCGGATGAATTTGCACGGTGATTCCCGTACTGCCGCGCAACACGCCTTCCGGGTGGGAAAATCAGACAATTACCCATTACGTGAAAAGATGCGTCAGTTTCGCAGCGTCTGTTTTGGTCGATTCGATCTGATCCGCATGTTTCTGGAGATCCAGATCCAGGCAGCATTTGCCGATGGGTCATTGCATCCTAACGAGCGCGAAGTGTTGTATGTGATCGCTGAAGAGTTGGGGATTTCGCGCACCCAGTTTGATCAGTTTCTGCGCATGATGCAGGGCGGGGCACAGTTCGGCGGCGGATATCAGCAGCAGTCCGGTGGTGGCGGCTGGCAGCAAGCGCAACGAGGCCCGACGCTGGAAGACGCCTGCAATGTTCTCGGTGTTAAAACAACCGACGATGCGACCACCATTAAACGCGCTTATCGTAAACTGATGAGCGAACACCATCCGGACAAGCTGGTGGCGAAAGGGCTGCCGCCGGAGATGATGGAGATGGCTAAGCAGAAGGCGCAGGAAATTCAGAAGGCGTACGAGCTGATTAAAGAGCAGAAAGGATTTAAGTAAATATACACGGCATCCTTCAAGCTGCCTCTTTGTTGGCTGCACTGTGAAACCCCAGTCACATAGTTATCTATGCTCCTGGGGATTTCTTCGTTTGCCGCCTCGATGCATCTCGAATGATTTGTGTCTATAAATAGAGACACAAAGCAAAAACGAAATGCGTCCCCAGCAACGTTTTAAAAATCTGCCGGGACTTTAAACGTCATGCTGTTGCCGTATTCGGGATGGGTGATGGTTAACATCTCTGCGTGCAGCAGCAGGCGCGGCGCTAACGCCAGGGCCTGTGGCGGGGCGTAGAAGCGGTCACCCAGAATCGGATGCCCTAATGCCAGCATATGCACTCGCAGCTGGTGGGAGCGTCCGGTAATAGGTTTGAGCACCACCCGGGCGGTGTTATCCGCCGCGAACTCTACCACTTCATACTCGGTCTGCGCGGATTTCCCGGTCTCATAACACACTTT
This sequence comes from Citrobacter sp. wls714, assembly GCF_005281025.1. Taxonomy (NCBI): domain Bacteria; kingdom Pseudomonadati; phylum Pseudomonadota; class Gammaproteobacteria; order Enterobacterales; family Enterobacteriaceae; genus Citrobacter; species Citrobacter sp. wls714. The sequence continues at coordinate 162,825 of NZ_SZWZ01000095.1, forward strand.
CTGCTTTGGCCGGTTCGGCCAGTCGCAAATCAGCGGTAAATCAACCAGTCCCTCGGCCGGAGCGGGATGTCCCCATACGCGTGCGACATACTGCTTTTTCGGTTCGCGCTCGCGAAACTGGCGTTTTAGTTCACGCTCTGCCGCTTTGGTTAGCGCGACTACAATCACGCCGCTGGTTGCCATATCCAGACGATGCACGGATTCAGCCTGCGGATAATCGCGCTGAATGCGCGTCATCACGCTGTCTTTGTGCTCATCCAGACGGCCCGGCACGGACAACAAGCCGCTCGGCTTATTGACCACCATAATGTGCTCATCCTGATACAGGATAACCAGCCAGGGCTCCTGCGGCGGATTGTAGTTTTCCATCCCCATGTATGGCTCCGTTACTGGTGCGTCACAACGATCAGACGCAGGGCATCCAGACGCCAGCCCGCCTGATCCAGGCTTTCCAACACCTGCTGGCGGTTGCTTTCAATGGCGCTGAGTTCGTCATCACGGATGTTCGGGTTAACTGCACGCAGGGCTTCCAGACGCGACAGTTCTGCTGTCAGCTTCTCGTCCGCTTCCTTACGCGCCGCGTCGATCAGCGCGCGGGCGGATTTTTCCACCTGCGCTTCACCCAGTTGCAGGATGGCATGAACATCCTGCTGCACGGCGTTGACCAGTTTGCTGCCGGTGTGGCGGTTAACGGCGCTGAGCTGACGGTTAAAGGTTTCGAATTCAACCTGCGCGGCAAGGTTATTACCGTTTTTATCCAGCAGCATGCGTACCGGCGTTGGTGGCAGGAAGCGGTTCAACTGCAGTTGTTTCGGCGCTTGCACCTCTACAACGTAGACCAGTTCAACCAGCAGAGTGCCGACTGGTAATGCCTTGTTTTTCAATAAAGAAATAGTGCTGCTTCCGGTATCGCCGGAAAGGATCAGATCCAAACCATTGCGGATCAGCGGATGCTCCCAGGTAATAAACTGAGCGTCTTCACGCGACAGGGCGACATCACGTTCAAATGTAATGGTGCAGCCATCTTCCGGCAGGCCAGGGAAATCCGGTACCAGCATGTGGTCGGACGGCGTCAGCACGATCAAATTGTCGCCACGGTCATCTTGATTAATACCGACGATATCAAACAGGTTCATGGCAAAGGCGATCAGACTGGTGTCGTCATCCTGCTCTTCAATACTTTCGGTAAGCTGTTGAGCTTTTTCGCCGCCATTGGAGTGAATTTCCAGCAGGCGATCGCGGCCTTGCTCCAGCTGGGCTTTCAGCGCGTCATGCTGCTCACGGCAGGTTTTGATCAGGTCATCAAAGCCATCGGTGTTTTCCGGCTCAGCCAGGAAGCCGATCAGATTGCTGTATACCGTGTCATAGATAGTACGTCCGGTTGGGCAAGTGTGTTCGAACGCATCCAGACCTTCGTGGTACCAGCGCACCAGCACGGATTGCGCTGTTTTTTCCAGGAACGGCACGTGGATCTGAATATCATGCGCCTGACCGATACGGTCCAGACGACCAATACGCTGTTCCAGCAGGTCCGGGTTGAACGGCAGGTCGAACATCACCAGGTTGCTGGCGAACTGGAAGTTACGCCCCTCGGAGCCGATTTCAGAACACAGCATCACCTGGGCGCCGCTATCTTCTTCGCTAAACCAGGCTGCCGCGCGGTCACGTTCAATGATCGACATTCCTTCATGGAACACGGCGGCGCGGATCCCTTCACGCTCGCGCAAGACCTGCTCCAGTTGCAGCGCGGTGGTTGCTTTCGCGCAGATAACCAGCACTTTTTGCGAGCGGTGGCTGGTCAGGTAGCCCATCAGCCATTCCACGCGCGGATCAAAGTTCCACCAGGTGCCGGTGTCACCTTCGAATTCCTGATAAATCTGTTCCGGGTAGAGCATGTCGCGAGCCCGGTCTTCCGCACTCTTTCGTGCACCCATAATGCCGGAGACTTTAATCGCGGTCTGATATTGGGTTGGCAGCGGCAGCTTGATGGTATGCAGTTCGCGTTTCGGGAAGCCTTTCACACCGTTACGGGTATTACGGAACAGCACGCGGCTGGTGCCATGGCGGTCCATCAGCATTGAAACCAGCTCCTGGCGCGCGCTCTGGGCGTCCTCGCTGTCGCTGTTTGCCGCCTGCAATAACGGCTCAATGTCCTGCTCGCCAATCATGTCGCCTAACATGTTCAGCTCATCGTTACTCAGCTTGTTGCCAGCCAGCAGCATGGCGACGGCATCAGCGACCGGACGGTAATTTTTTTGCTCTTCAACAAACTGGGCGAAATCGTGGAAACGGCTTGGATCCAGCAGGCGCAGACGCGCAAAGTGGCTTTCCATACCCAGTTGTTCTGGCGTTGCGGTCAGTAGCAGGATACCCGGCACGCGTTCAGCCAGCTGTTCAATGGCCATATATTCGCGGCTGGGCGCATCTTCGCTCCACACCAGGTGATGGGCTTCATCGACAATCAGCAGATCCCATTCGGCGTCACACAAGTGCTCCAGACGCTGTTTACTGCGACGGGCAAAGTCCAGCGAACAGATAACTAACTGTTCGGTTTCAAACGGGTTGTAGGCGTCATGCTGCGCTTCTGCATAACGCTCATCATCAAACAGCGCAAAACGCAGGTTGAAACGGCGCAGCATTTCGACCAGCCACTGGTGCTGTAGCGTCTCCGGGACGATGATCAGTACGCGTTCAGCGGCGCCGGAAAGCAGTTGCTGATGCAGGATCATCCCAGCCTCAATGGTTTTACCTAAACCCACTTCGTCAGCCAGCAAAACGCGCGGGGCGTGACGACGACCAACATCATGAGCAATGTTGAGCTGGTGGGGGATCAGGCTGGTACGCTGGCCGCGCAAACCACTCCACGGCATACGGTACTGTTCGCTCTGAAATTTACGCGCGCGATAGCGCAGCGCAAAGCGGTCCATACGATCAATTTGGCCAGCAAACAGGCGATCCTGTGGTTTGCTGAATACCAGTTTACTGTCGAGCAGCACTTCACGCAGCGTTACACCGGTTTCTTCGGTATCAAGGCGGGTTCCGATATAGGCAAGCAGGCCGTTTTCTTCTTTTACTTCATCGACATGCAGCTGCCAGCCTTCATGGCTCGTTATCGTATCGCCAGGATTGAACATCACGCGGGTCACGGGAGAATCACTGCGCGCATACAGACGGTTTTCGCCCGTCGATGAGAAAAGTAAAGTGACGGTTCGCGCATCCATGGCGACAACAGTACCAAGTCCCAGTTCGCTTTCTGTATCGCTGATCCAGCGTTGACCAAGTGTAAAAGGCATATATGTTCGGCTCTATATCTTTAATTGCAGGTAATACTCGTCATTTTCCGGGCTAACCCGGTTTTTGAGAGCATACGACCCCGCTACCAGGCTAATAAATCAGTGGTAGTGGTGTTAAATGGGTCCAGGAATGGAAAGGGCGCTATGGTACTGGATGGCGGCGGTTTCGTCACGCGTCAAAATAACCCCAGTTGCCCTGTGAGTAGTGTAGCAAAGTTATCATCGATAAAGGGAAGTATTCCCTCGGCAACTGGTTGTATCTGACGGGTCAAATAGTGCTCATAATCGAGAGCAGATTGCTGATAATCCACAGGTTCAGGGCCGTTTACTGTCCAGACATATTTAATGGTGCCACGGTTTTGGTACTGTGGCGCACGACCTCGTTTTATATTCTGTTCATCAGCCAGTCGTGCCGCGCGGACGTGTGGCGGAACATTACGCTGGTATTCACTTAACGGGCGGCGCAGGCGTTTGCGGTACACCAGTTGCGCATCAAGTTCACCCGCCATCAGACGGTCGATGGTCTCGCGGACAAACTCCTGATACGGCTCGTTACGAAAAATTCGCAGGTACAGCTCCTGCTGGAATTGTTGTGCCAGCGGTGTCCAGTCGGTGCGAACCGTTTCCAGCCCCTTAAACACCATGCGTTGTTCAGCCCCTTCCTGAATCATTCCGGCGTAACGTTTTTTACTACCGGTATCTGCACCGCGAATAGTCGGCATCAGAAAGCGACAAAAGTGGGTTTCAAACTCCAGCTCCAGCGCGCTGGTCAGATTTTGTTGCTTTAGCGATTGCGCCCACCACGAGTTGACATGGCTCACCAGCTCCCGGCCAATCCGGGCGGCATCATCTTCTGAGTGCGCCTTTTTAAGCCAGACAAAGGTCGAGTCGGTATCACCATAGATGACGTCGTAACCCTGAGCCTCAATTAACGCTTTGGTCTGGCGCATGATCGCATGACCGCGCATCGTGATTGATGAGGCCAGTCTCGGGTCGAAAAAGCGACAGGCGGTCGTGCCAAGCACACCGTAAAACGCGTTCATGATAATTTTCAGCGCCTGCGAGAGCGGTTTATTTCCGTGGCGTTTTGCTTCTTCACGCCCGTGCCAGATCTGAGTAACGATCTCCGGCAGGCAATGTTTTTCGCGTGAGAACCAGGCGTCAAGAAAACCTTCGGTGCTGTGCTCCCGATCCGGTTGCGCCATCCCTTCAATAAGCCCCACCGGATCGATCAAAAATGTACGAATAATTGAGGGGTACAGGCTTTTGTAATCCAGCACCAGCACGGAGTCGTACAATCCCGGGCGCGAGTCCATCACGTAGCCGCCGGGGCTGGCGTGCGCGGGAACTTCCCCCAGATTTGGCGCCACGTAACCCGCCCGGTGCATGCGCGGAAGGTAGAGGTGGCCGAAGGCGGCAACCGAACCACCGTGACGGTCGACCGGTAGACCGTTGACCGTCGAGCGCTCCAGCAGAAAAGGCATGATCTCGGTTTTATGAAAAATACGCGTGACCAGCTCACAGTCTTTGAGATTGTAGGTGGCGAGCGCGGGTTTATCCTGGGCAAACCGACGGTCAATTTCGTCCATTCGGTCCCACGGGTTATCAATCGACTTGCCTTCACCCAGCAATTCTTGCGACACCGTTTCCAGCGAGAATGACGAGAAATTCCAGAAGGCGGATTTGAGTGCTTCAATGCCGTCAATGATCAGACGACCTTTGGCCTGCGCGAAGAACACGCCGTTTTTGAAGCCATGCTCGCGCCACTCCAGTTCGCTATTATCACGACCAAAACGCAGGGGGATGCGATAACGTTCGGCATGCTTTTGCAGGACGCGTAAATCGAATTGCACCACGTTCCAGCCGATGATGACATCGGGATCGTGACGGGCAATCCAGTCGTTGAGCTTTTCCAGCAACTGCGGGCGGCTTGCCACGTACTCAAGTTCAAAATCCAGCGCCGAGGCATCGCCGTTTGCCGGGCCGAGCATGTAGACAATACGCTGCCCGCAACCTTCAAGGCCAATGCAGTAGAGTTCACCATGCCGTGTGGTTTCGATATCCAGCGATACCCATTTTAGCGGTGGACGATAGCTCGGGTTTGGTTTCAGGCGGGTATTAATCAGCGTGCCGTGCTGTTTGTCGCCTTCGGCCCAGACCGGGGACGTGATGAAGCGTTCCATCAGGTAGCGCTCCGGCGGGCGGATATCCGCCTCGTAGACAGTGACGCCGTTTTCGCGCAGGAGTTTTTCCAGCCGCATGAGCTGGCGATGGGAGCGGCAATACAGACCCGAAACGGGCTGGCGGTGGAAATCTTGTAGTTGAAGCGGCGTCAGGCGATAGCCGTTCTCTGTACGTAATAATGATGTAACGCGCGGAACCTGACTGCCTGGTATAAACGCGACGGATTCCTGCGGCGCGAGCGTAACCAGCAGCGGCCCGTCGTCTGTAGCCAGCCAGAATGAGACCTCAGTTCCCTGCGGGGTGTCCCGCCAGTGCCGGGTTAAAATAAAGCCTGCCTGCGCCACGCTGTGTATCCATTAAAAAACCAGGCATGATTATAGCCTGGTTCTGATAGATTTGCTGTGGTTTTATACAGTTATCCTGTACCCGCAGAGACTACTGTCCGTAATACGCTTTAGCACCGTGTTTACGTAGGTAGTGCTTATCCAGTAGGGTTTGTTGCATATCCGGCAGTTGCGGCGCGAGCTGGCGGCAGAAAATCCCCATATAGGCGACTTCTTCCAGCACGATGGCGTTATGCACCGCATCTTCGGCATTTTTTCCCCAGGCGAACGGACCGTGAGAGTGCACCAGTACGCCAGGCATCTGCGCTGCGTCAATGCCTTGTTTCTCGAAGGTTTCAACGATTACATTTCCGGTTTCCCACTCGTATTCACCGTTAATCTCGCTGTCGGTCATTTTCCGCGTACAGGGAATCGTGCCGTAGAAATAGTCCGCGTGGGTGGTGCCTGTCGCTGGAATTGACTGACCCGCCTGCGCCCAGATTGTCGCGTGGCGCGAGTGGGTATGAACAATACCGCCAATGCTCGGGAATGCCTGATATAACAAACGGTGCGTTGGAGTATCGGAGGAGGGCTTTTTCGTGCCTTCAACGACTTCCCCAGTGGCGATACTGACAACAACCATATCGTCTGCGGTCATGACGCTGTAATCGACACCGGAAGGTTTAATCACAAACACGCCGCGTTCGCGATCGACGGCGCTAACGTTTCCCCAGGTCAGCGTCACCAGGTTGTGCTTTGGCAGCGCCAGATTCGCTTCCAGTACCTGACGTTTAAGATCTTCTAGCATGTTAACTCCTGAATGCCGGATGGCGCTTCGCTTATCCGGCCTACGTAATTTGTAGGCCCGGTAAATGAAATGCCACCGGGCAATCCGTTTCACCAATTAACGTTTGAACCCGTAATACACTTCGTTCCAGCGCAACGCGTCCTTAAAGGCCGGCAGACGGGTATCGTTATCGATCACTGCGATCTCGATATCATGCATTTCAGCGAACTGGCGCATATCGTTCAGATCCAGCGCATGGCTGAAGACGGTGTGGTGCGCGCCACCGGCAAGGATCCAGGCCTCAGATGCGGTTGGCAGATCCGGCTGGGCCTTCCACAATGCGTTAGCCACCGGCAGTTTCGGCAGGTCATGCGGCGTTTGCACAGTGTTGATGCAGTTAACCAGCAAGCGATAGCGATCGCCGAGATCGATCAGGCTGGCAACCACTGCCGGGCCAGTTTTAGTGTTGAAGATCAGACGGGCAGGATCGTCTTTACCGCCAATACCAAGGTGCTGAACGTCGAGGATCGGTTTCTCTTCCACAGCGATTGACGGGCACACTTCCAGCATGTGCGAGCCGAGCACCAGATCGTTGCCTTTCTCGAAGTGGTAGGTGTAATCCTCCATAAATGAGGTGCCGCCCTGCAGACCGGTTGACATCACCTTCATGATGCGAAGCAGAGCGGCGGTTTTCCAGTCGCCTTCGCCCGCAAAGCCGTAGCCTTGCTGCATCAGACGCTGTACGGCCAGACCCGGGAGTTGTTTCAGGCCGTGCAAATCTTCAAATGTCGTCGTAAAGGCGTGGAATCCGCCCTGTTCCAGGAAGCGTTTCATCCCCAGTTCAATACGGGCGGCTTCCAGTACGTTCTGACGTTTTTCACCATGGACTTGCGTGGCCGCCGTCATGGTGTAGGTGCTTTCGTACTCGTCGATCAGTGCGTTGATTTCGCCGTCACTAATTGCGTTCACTACCTGCACCAGATCGCCCACGGCCCAGGTATTTACCGAGAAACCGAATTTGATCTGTGCGGCAACTTTATCGCCGTCAGTGACCGCCACTTCGCGCATGTTGTCGCCAAAACGGCAGACTTTCAGATGGCGGGTATCCTGTTTGGACACCGCCTGGCGCATCCAGGAGCCAATACGCTCGTGCGCTTGCTTATCCTGCCAATGACCGGTGACCACGGCGTGCTGCTGACGCATACGCGCACCGATGAAGCCGAACTCGCGACCGCCGTGTGCGGTCTGGTTCAGGTTCATAAAGTCCATATCAATGCTGTCCCACGGCAGGGCGGCGTTGAACTGGGTGTGGAACTGCATCAGCGGTTTGTTGAGGATAGTCAGACCGTTAATCCACATTTTGGCTGGAGAGAAGGTGTGCAGCCAGACCACCAGGCCTGCGCAGCGATCGTCATAGTTGGCATCACGACAGATAGCGGTAATTTCGTCAGGAGAAGTACCCAGCGGTTTTAATACCAGTTTGCAGGGCAGGTTAGCTTCCGTATTCAGTGCGTTAACAACGTGCTCGGCATGTTGGGTTACCTGACGCAGTGTTTCCGGGCCATACAGATGCTGGCTACCAATCACAAACCACACTTCATAGTTATCAAAAATTGTCATTGTCGTGTCCTTAATGAGTCAGGGTTGCCAGGTCTACCGGGGCTTGCTGCGCCGGTGCGGCAGTCGGAAGGTACTGTTGTTCAGCGCTTACCGCCCACTGCTGGTAGCGGCGGTAAAGTTGTTCAAAACGTTGAGCCTGTTCTGGACGAGGTTGCATCGTCTTTTCTACTGCGCTCGCCATGTGTTGCTGGGCGGCTGGAATGTCTGCATGGACCTGCGCGGCAACGGCGGCGAAGATAGCCGCACCGAGCGCGCAGCACTGGTCTGAAGCGACAATCTGTAGCGGACGGTTTAGCACGTCGCAGCAGGCCTGCATGATGACCGGGTTTTTACGCGCGATACCGCCGAGCGCCATGACGTTGTTAACCGCAATGCCTTGTTCGGTGAAGCATTCCATGATGGCGCGTGCGCCAAAGGCCGTGGCGGCAATCAGACCACCAAACAGCGCTGGCGCATCGGTTGCCAGATTCAGGTCGGTAATGACGCCTTTCAGACGCTGGTTGGCATTCGGCGTACGACGACCATTAAACCAGTCAAGCACCACCGGCAGGTGATCCAGCGACGGATTTTTCGCCCAGGCTTCGGTGAGCGCTGGCAGCAGCTGTTTTTGGCTGGCTTTAATCTGGGTTTTCAGTTCCGGGTGCTGCGCGGCAAGCTGTTCCAGCGGCCAGCTCAACACACGGCTAAACCAGGCATAGATATCGCCGAAAGCAGATTGCCCCGCTTCCAGACCGATAAAATGCGGCACCACGCTGCCATCAACCTGGCCGCAAATGCCTTTCACCGCGCGTTCGCCAACGCTTTGTTTGTCGGCAATCAGAATGTCGCAGGTAGACGTGCCGATGACTTTCACCAGCGTATTGGGTTGTGCGCCTGCGCCGACCGCGCCCATATGGCAGTCAAAAGCTCCGCCTGAAATCACCACGGTTTCTGGTAGCCCCAGGCGCTGCGCCCACTCGGCACACAGAGTGCCAACCGGCAGGTCCGCCGTGAAGGTGTCGCTAAACATTGGGTATTGCAGATGGCGGTTGAGGATGGGGTCGAGTTCGTCAAAGAAACTGGCTGGCGGCAGCCCCCCCCAGCTTTCATGCCACAGGGATTTATGCCCGGCGCTGCAGCGACCGCGACGAATATCCTGGGGGCGCACAGTGTTGGAGAGCAGGGCCGGAACCCAGTCACACAGCTCAATCCATGAGACCGCCGCCTCGGCGACCGCGTGGTCCTGGCGAGTCACGTGCAGGATTTTTGCCCAGAACCATTCGCTGGAATAAATACCGCCAATATAGCGGGAGTAATCGATCTTGCCCGGCGTGTGGCACAGGCGAGTAATTTCTTCGGCTTCTTCGACCGCGGTGTGATCTTTCCACAGAACAAACATCGCATTCGGGTTTTCCGCGAACTCCGGGCGCAGCGCCAGTACGTTGCCGTCGGCATCGATGGGCGCCGGGGTTGAACCGGTACTGTCAACGCCAATCCCGACCACTTCCGCGCGTTGTTCCGCGCTCAGCTCGGCCAGGACGGTTTTCAGCGCCGCTTCCATGGACTCAATGTAGTCGCGCGGATGATGGCGAAACTGGTTGTTTGGGCCGTCGCAATACTGCCCTTCCTGCCAACGTGGGTACCACTCAACGCTGGTGGCGATTTCTTCACCAGTGGCACATTCCACCGCCAAAGCGCGTACCGAATCACTACCAAAATCGAGGCCAATTGCAATCGCCATCGTCTTACTCCATCCAAAAATACGGGTATGGATAAACAGTAGTGAGAAGGGATAAAAACCGTCAGGCAGGATCCGCTAATCTTATGGACTAAAATGCTGTGGCATCACAAAGTGTGACGCCGTGCAAATAATCAATGTGGACATTTCTGCCGTAGTTATAGACACTTTCGTTAGCCGATTTTGACGTTGGCGTAGTACATGTTTTTTACAAATTGCTTTTCACAAGCGGGGTTGATGGTCCATTACTGCAAACACTGTGACCCGCAGGGGCGACGGCGATGATGTCTGGCGTAATATGGACAAATTGTTTCTTAGCAGAACCCAGGGAGTATTGAAATTATGGCTGAAACGCAAAACGATCCCCTACTGCCGGGCTATTCGTTTAACGCACATTTGGTGGCTGGATTAACCCCCATTGAGGCGAACGGATACCTGGACTTTTTTATCGACAGGCCGCTGGGGATGAAGGGCTATATCCTTAATCTCACTATCCGTGGGGAAGGGGTCATTAATAATCAGGGCAAGCAGTTTGTCTGTCGACCTGGCGATATTTTGCTGTTTCCGCCCGGAGAAATTCACCACTACGGACGCCACCCGGATGCCAGCGAGTGGTATCACCAGTGGGTCTACTTTCGGCCACGCGCTTACTGGCAGGAGTGGCTGACCTGGCCGGCCATTTTTGCCCAGACCGGTTTCTTTCGCCCTGATGAAGCGCACCAACCGCATTTTAATGAACTGTTTGGACAGATCATTAATGCCGGGCAAGGGGAGGGCCGCTATTCCGAACTGCTGGCGATTAATCTGCTGGAGCAATTGTTACTCCGACGTATGGAAGCCATTAATGAGTCGCTGCATCCGCCAATGGACAACCGCGTTCGCGATGCCTGCCAGTACATTAGCGATCATCTGGCGGACAGCAATTTTGATATTGCCAGCGTCGCACAGCATGTCTGCCTGTCGCCTTCCCGTTTGTCACACCTGTTCCGCCAGCAATTGGGCATCAGCGTATTAAGCTGGCGTGAGGATCAGCGTATCAGTCAGGCGAAGCTACTGCTGAGTACCACACGTATGCCTATCGCCACGGTGGGTCGCAACGTCGGCTTTGATGACCAGCTCTATTTCTCTCGCGTTTTCAAAAAATGTACCGGCGCCAGTCCGAGCGAGTTCCGTGCTGGATGTGAATAAAAAGTGAATGATGTGTCCTGAAAGTTGTCATAACTGGCAATCTATTCAGACAATTGATGGCTTGACGAAGTTGAGAAGGGTTATCAAAATCCCTGCTTCGTAAATCTGACGGACACATTATGCAAGCATTGCTGGAACACTTTATTCTCCAGTCCGCCCTGTACTCTCTGATCGCCGTACTTTTGGTGGCTTTTTTGGAGTCGCTGGCGTTGGTTGGTCTGATTCTGCCTGGCACCGTGATGATGGCGGGGCTGGGGGCGCTGATTGGCAGTGGCGAACTGAATTTCTGGCATGCCTGGCTTGCGGGCATCGTCGGTTGCCTGTTGGGGGATTGGATCTCCTTTTGGTTGGGCTGGCGCTTTAAAAAGCCGCTGCACCGTTGGTCGTTCATGAAAAAGAACAAGGCGCTGCTGGATAAAACCGAGCATGCGCTGCATCAGCACAGCATGTTTACCATTCTGGTGGGCCGTTTTGTCGGCCCAACGCGTCCGCTGGTGCCGATGGTGGCGGGCATGCTGGATCTGCCTGTCGCAAAATTTATTGTGCCGAATATTATAGGCTGCGTGCTGTGGCCGCCGTTCTATTTCCTGCCGGGTATTTTGGCGGGAGCGGCAATCGATATTCCTTCCGATATGCAGAGCGGAGACTTCAAATGGCTGCTGCTGGCGACGGCGTTGCTGCTGTGGGTCGGGGGCTGGCTATGCTGGCGGCTGTGGCGTAGCGGCAAAGCGGCAGTCGATCGTTTAACCGCGTATTTCCCCCGCAGTCGTTTGCTGTATCTGGCACCGTTAACGCTCGGGATCGGCGTGGTCGCGCTGGTGGCGCTGTTGCGTCACCCGCTGATGCCGGTGTATATCGATATTCTGCGCAAAGTTGTGGGTTACTAGCGATTCCTTTGCCGGATGGCGGCTTCGCCTTATCCGGCCTACGAAATATGAGGGTTGATGCCTAACAGCGCTGAGGCACTGGCTTGACCGCTTAGTAGCTCGTCTGTTTTGCCTTGCCATGCAATGCGTCCGTCGGCGACGACGATTGACCGGGGCGCAATTCGCGCCGCATCTTCTACGCTGTGGGAAACCATCAGCAGCGTAAGCTGCTTATCACGGCAGACCTCGGCGACCAGGGTTAACATCTCCTGACGCAGGGCGGGATCGAGCGCAGAGAACGGTTCATCGAGCAGCAATATGGGTTGCTCCCGCACCAGACAACGCGCCAGCGCCACGCGTTGTCGCTGCCCGCCGGAAAGCTCACCGGGGAGTCGTTCCAGCAGTGAATCGAGGCCCATTTGCCAGGCGATGTGGTGCATTTTCTCCCGCTGAAGCGCGTTCAGTTTTAAACCCGGATCAAGACCCAGGCCGATGTTTTGCCACACGCTCAGATGGCTGAACAGATTGTTTTCCTGAAACAGCATGGAGACGGGACGACGCGAAGGAGGCGTTGCGGTGTGATCTTCACCTTCAATCATCATTGTGCCGCTGGCAGGCGTGAGAAAGCCGGCAATCAGATTCAGCAACGTACTTTTCCCGGCACCGCTGGGCCCGAGTATTGCTACCTGCTCACCGCGCGAGACTGACAGCGTAAAGCGCATGGGCAAATGGTGGTAAAGCCATGTGATATCAATCAGTTTTAACATTTCGACCCGGCAATTTCTCAATAACGGTAAACAGCGTAAAACACAGGATCAGCAGCAAGAGCGCCGTAACCGCGCCATCCTGACTGCGATAAGATCCAATCTGCTGATATAAATAAAACGGCAGGGTGCGGAAATCCTCATTGCCAAATAACGCCACCACGCCAAAGTCGCCAATCGACAATACACAGGCAAACGCCATCGCCTGCGCCAGCGGACGTTTCAGTGCCCGCAGTTCAACCACTTTCAGGCGCGACCATCCCTCAATTCCCAACGACTGGCACAGCATACTGTAGCGTGCGGTCACGTCACGCATTGGGTTTTCCAGTACCTTCAGCGCGTAAGGGATCGCCATCAGCGCGTTGGTGAAAATCACAATGCCGTCGGCAGATTCGGGGAGTCCAACGGTGTTATTGAGCAGCAGAAAGAAGCCGGTAGCTAACACGATGCCCGGCATGGCGAGGATCATCATGCCGCTAAGCTCCAGTACCTGGCCTGCCAGCACCTGCTGTCGGGCGCGCAGTTCGCGACTGCTCCATAACAGCATCATGGTGAGTATCACGCACAATGCCCCTGCCGCCAGCGCGATGCGCAGTGAAGTTCCCAATGCCTGCCACAGAACCGGCTGCATAAGCACTTCCAGTACCTGGTTGTTAAGACCATCGACAAGCACTGCCAGCAGCGGCGGCAGCAACAGCAGCAGGGCCAGAATAATCAGCAGCGAGTCGGCCAGACGGCTGTGCAAACGATCGTCGGGATCGCGCCAGCCCTGAACCAGCGTGGTGCCCGGCGCAATGGCGCGGCTCAGGCGTTGGCTGAGGAGCACCAGCGCTAAACAACACAGCATCTGGATCAACGCCAGCATCGCGGCACGGGCGGGATCGTAATCAAAGTTCAGCGCCTGATAGATAGCCAGCTCAATGGTGGTTGCCTGCGGCCCGCCACCCAGCGACAAGACGGTGGCGAAGCTGGCGAAGCACAGCATAAAGATGAGCGCCGCGACGGGAAGGATCTGACGGCGTAACCATGGCCACTCGACAAAGCGGAAGAAATGCCAGCCGCGGATACCCAACTGAGCGGCTAACTGTCGTTGTTCGCCTGGAATATTTTCCAGCGACTGCAACAGCAGACGGCTGGCCATCGGCAGATTGAAAAAAACGTGCGCCAGCAGGATGCCCTGCAAACCGTACGGCGAAAACGTCCACTCCAGCCCGAATGTCTGCCAGAGCGAGGCTAACCAACCCTGACGGCCATACACGCTCAGGATGCCAAAGACCGCGACCAACACCGGCAGAATTAGCGTCATCGCGCACAGGCGTAGCAGCGCCAGACGTCCAGGGAAACGGCGGCGATAAAGCGCTCTGGCAAGGAAAATTGCCGGGACAACCGACAACACTGCGGATAAAAAAGCCTGCCAGAAAGAAAAACGCACCACGTGCCACAGGTAGTCGTCTCCCCACAGCGAGAGCCAGTCACCTTGTGGGGCGTTAAACCATAGCGCCAGGAACGCGGCCAGGGCAACTGCCACCATCAGCGTGGCGGCAGAAAGCCCGGGAACCAGCCAGCCGGGAATTAACGGCTGACGGCGCGTTGCCATTCGCTGATCCATGTCTGACGCTGGGCCGCAACCTGCTGCGGGGTAAATTCCAGCGCGGTGGCCGGTTTATTCAGTTGCTCAAATCCTGATGGAAGAGCAACCTGCGTCACCGGATACATCCAGTTGCCGGTCGGAATGGCATTCTGGAATGCCGGTGACACCATAAATTTCAGGAATTTCTCAGCCAGTTCCGGCTGCTTGCTGGCAGCGGTGCGGGCGGCGACTTCCACCTGCAAATAGTGACCTTCACTAAACTCAGCGGCGGCGTAGTTATCTTTTTTCTCGTCAATGATGTGATAGGCCGGGGAGGTGGTGTAGCTCAGTACCAGATCGCTCTCACCTTTCAGGAACAGGCCGTAGGCTTCGCTCCAACCCTTGGTGACGGTGACGGTTTTGGCGGCCAGTTTCTGCCACGCCTCCGGCGCTTTGTCGCCATAAACTTTCTGCATCCATAACAGCAGGCCCAGCCCTGGCGTGCTGGTGCGTGGATCCTGATAAATGACGCGCCATTTTTGGCTGCTCTCTACCAATTCCTTCAGGCTCTTTGGCGGATTTTTCAGCTTGTTTTTATCATAGACAAAAGCGAAGTAGCCGTAATCAAACGGAACAAAGGTGTCATTTTTCCAGCCGCCGGGCACGTCAACGGCGTCGTTTGCGACCCCGCTTTTGGCGAACAGTTTGGTTTGCGTGGCGGCATCCAGCAGGTTGTTATCCAGTCCCAGTACGACGTCGGCTTTGCTGTTTTTTCCTTCCATGCGCAGGCGGTTAAGCAGCGAGACGCCATCTTCCAGCGCGACCAGCTTCAGTTCGCAGTTGCAGTCAGCTTCAAAGGCTTTTTTGATTGTCGGGCCAGGGCCCCAGTCCGCGGCGAACGAATCGTAGGTATAGACGGTCAGTACCGGTTTGGCGAAGGCAGGCGCTGCGCACAGCAGTAAAAGCGGAAGACATTTTTTAAACACTTTGCACCTCAAGAGTTGGGTGGCAAAGGACTTGAGATAAGCCTCAAATCCCTTCGCCGGCATTATCCGGATCAGGTTCGACGGGTATCTCTCAGCCAGCATATTGCATAGCACCCCGTTGAGAACGGCGTTAGTGTAATGATTTTGTTGCTCAGCAGCAATTAAGGATCCGGCGGCGCAAACCATGCCGATTTAAAATCAAACCAGCCGAGGGTATTCATGCGTAGCCCGCGCATACTGCGCTGGCCCTGAATGATCAGCCAGTGATGGATCAACGGCACAATGGCCTTTGTGGCGAGCAGCTGTTGGCACCATGCCGCCAGGCTCATTTCACCGGTTCGCCAACGGGCCGCATCGTTTTCCCAATCCCGCGAGATACAGTTTTGCAGTAACGGGACTTCGCAGAGATGCGCGAACAACGAGAAGTCCAGCGGGAGGGTAAAGTTGGCGCTGTTAAGCCAGATATCACTGACTATTTCACCTGCATGCCACTGATCGTAGTCGATCTCCTGAATATTTAACTGTACCTGATGTTCCGCCAGCAGCGTTTTCATGATCTGCGCGATAATTCGGTGTTCGATGTGATCGCGATAGTAAGTGAGCGTTAGCGTTTCCAGCCCGGCCGGCTTTTCGCCATGTCCGGGCTTGGCGTGGTGCCAGCGGGGGAGTAACCCATAGGCGGGAAACCACAGTCGTTGGTACTGTTCGTCGGCGTGACAGATTAAATTCGTCGGTGAAAGAACGCGGCTTGCCCACTCGCGAACCTCCTGGTTCGCGCCACGATGGGTTCGCGCATCAAACAACAGGTAATAGCAGCCTTCTTCGAGGCGGCTTTCGATCGCTTTTTCATCTTCCGTGGGACCTTTTAGCGTCAAGCCGCCGCCCGGCTCTTCGCCGATGTCAGGTAATACCCAAACGTTAACTTCATCGATCAGCGCCCGGTAGCCGAAGTAATCATCAAATGCGCGAATTTTCAGTTGGTTATTAGTATTGCGCATTACAGCATATGGGCCGGTGCCAATCGGCTGGCTGGAGAAGTTACTTAGCGTTTCCCATTCTCGCGGCAGGATCATGGCGGGGACTTGCCCCAGTAACCAGGGAAGCCAGCGGTCCGGTTGGGCAAGATGGATATCCAGCGTCCAGGCGGTGGGGGAGACGATTTGCGTAATGTGCGAGTACAACGGCAGCGTGTTGATACGCTGTAGCGAGGTAATGACATCCTCCATTTCCAGCTCGCGGCCATGGTGGAAATGGATCCCCGGGCGCAGGAAGAATCGCCAGTGTAAAGGCGAAATCTGTTGCCAATGATGGGCGATGTCGGCTTCCAGTTCCCCATTTTCCTCATTTACCAGAATTAAGGAACTGAAGATTTGCCGGGCAATATGGGTTTCGGAGCGGCGTAACGCCGTGCCGGGGAGCAGATTGCGCATAGGACGATAATAGAGGACGCGCATGATGTGCCGCCCCTGGCGAAAACTGCGTCCCAGGTGGGAAACCAGCATTTGTCTGACGGCCGTTTTATCACCGACCAGTTGTACCAGTTGATCGATACGATCCTGTTCCAGCAGGTCTTCTGCTCGCTGCTGCTGGAGCGCCAGCCCGGTATAGAGGAATGTCAGGCGCGAGCGTTTACCCCGCCCAACTTCGGCTTCCCACGTTAACCAGCCGCGATCCTGCATGGTATTAAGCAGGGTGCGCATATGACGGCGCGAGCAGCTCAGCAGCTCCGCCAGTTCGTTCAGCGTCGTGTCTTGCGTTTTGCCGTCACAGCATTGCCACAGACGGATGAACTGTTGTTGCAAACGACCAGAAGACATAAAAGGGGAACTCCTGCGGAAAACTCAGCAATTTTATTATCCCTATATTAAGCCAATAATAGATTCCGATGAAGCGATGAGACAACGAAGGGGTCATCTATGCGTCAGTTCTGGTTGAAGTACTTTACTGCGACGGAAAAATCGTCCTGGTTGGCTTGCCTGAGCGCACCGCAGCGCTTAAAGATGCTTGAAGAACTGATGCAGTGGGAGGTGACAGCCTGACCTCCGAATTGCGAGTTGCAGACATCATGTGTGACTGAGTATTGGTGTTAATCGCCGCGCCAGCAGGTATTATCTGCTGGCTTTTTTCGTTTCAGCTGCGCTTAAAAGGAAAGATATGCTCTGGATTATGACCATGGGACGGCGCCTCAACGGCGTTTACGCGGCATTTATGCTGGTCGCTTTTATGATGGGCGTGGCCGGGGCGTTGCAGGCTCCCACGCTGAGCCTGTTTCTGAGCCGTGAAGTCGGGGCGCAGCCATTTTGGGTCGGGCTGTTTTACACCGTCAACGCCATTGCCGGGATCGGAGTCAGCCTTGGTCTGGCGAAACGATCCGACAGTCAGGGCGATCGGCGCAAACTGATCATGTTCTGTTGTCTGATGGCAATCGGCAACGCGTTGTTGTTTGCCTTTAATCGCCACTATCTCACGCTGATCACCTGCGGTGTGCTGCTGGCTTCGCTGGCGAATACCGCCATGCCGCAGCTGTTTGCGCTGGCGCGGGAATATGCCGATAGTTCCGCGCGCGAAGTGGTGATGTTTAGCTCGGTGATGCGTGCGCAGCTTTCGCTGGCCTGGGTGATTGGGCCGCCGCTGGCCTTTATGCTGGCGCTGAATTACGGCTTCACGGCGATGTTTTCCATTGCCGCAGGCATTTTTGCCATTAGCCTGGTGCTGATCGCGCTGATACTGCCGTCTGTGGCGCGGGTGGAACAACCTGTCGATGTGCCGCTGGAACAGGCTGGCGGTTGGCAGGACAAAAATGTGCGCATGCTATTTATTGCCTCCACGCTGATGTGGACCTGCAACACCATGTACATCATCGATATGCCGCTGTGGATTAGCCTTGAACTGGGTTTACCGGACAAGCTGGCCGGGATCCTGATGGGCACCGCGGCTGGGCTGGAAATTCCGGCGATGATTCTGGCGGGCTACTATGTGAAACGCTTTGGTAAGCGACGCATGATGATTGCGGCCGTAGCGGCGGGCGTACTGTTTTATCTCGGTTTGATCTTCTTTCACAGCCGCACGGCGCTGCTGGTTCTGCAACTGTTTAACGCGGTGTTTATCGGCATTATCGCCGGAATAGGAATGCTGTGGTTTCAGGATCTGATGCCGGGGCGCGCGGGTTCTGCGACCACATTATTCACCAACAGTATTTCAACGGGCGTGATTCTGGCGGGAGTGATTCAGGGGGCGGTTGCCCAAAGCTACGGGCATTTTGCCGTTTACTGGGTGATTGCGGCGATTTCGGTGGTCACGCTGTGGATGACCGGGCGGGTGAAGGACGTTTAATCATGTTGCCGGATGCGCTGCGCATCCGGCACAACAATGACTAGCGCATAAACGCGGGCTGCTTGTCTTCGTACTCGGTGATGGCCGATTCGTGCTGCAGCGTCAGCCCGATGCTGTCCAGACCGTTCAGCATGCAGTGGCGACGGAAGCCGTCGATCTTAAAGCTGTAGGACTTATCGCCCGCTTTCACTACTTGCGCGACCAGATCCACTTCAAATGTAATCCCCGGATTGGCTTTGACCAGGTTGAACAGCTCATCGACCTGTTCGTCGCTTAATTTCACCGGCAGCAGTTGGTTGTTGAAACTGTTGCCGTAGAAGATGTCGGCGAAGCTTGGCGCGATCACCACTTTAAAGCCGTAATCGGTCAGTGCCCACGGCGCATGTTCGCGTGAAGAGCCGCAGCCAAAGTTTTCCCGCGCCAGCAGAATCGACGCGCCTTTATATTCCGGAAAGTTCAGCACAAACTCTGGATTAGGCTGTTGCCCCTTTTCGTCCAGGAAACGCCAGTCGTTAAACAGATGAGCGCCAAAACCGGTGCGCGTAACCTTCTGCAAAAACTGTTTAGGAATAATTGCGTCGGTATCAACGTTGGCGGCATCCAGTGGGACAACCAGGCCGGTATGCTGGGTAAATTTCTCTGCCATGGTAGTTTCCTTATTTGATGCTGCGAATATCGGCAAAATGTCCGGTGACGGCGGCAGCGGCAGCCATGGCCGGACTGACTAAGTGCGTACGACCACCGCGGCCCTGACGACCTTCAAAGTTACGGTTGCTGGTGGATGCGCAGCGCTCGCCTGGGTTCAGGCGGTCATTATTCATGGCCAGACACATGGAACAGCCCGGTAAGCGCCATTCAAATCCTGCTTCGATAAAGATCTTGTCCAGACCTTCCGCTTCCGCCTGTGCTTTCACCGGACCAGAACCCGGTACCACCAGTGCCTGTACGCCCGGCGCGACTTTGCGGCCTTTGGCGATTTCCGCCGCAGCGCGTAAATCTTCAATGCGCGAGTTGGTGCAGGAACCGATAAACACTTTATCGATAGCCACTTCTGTTAACGGAATGCCCGGTTTCAGCCCCATATACGCCAGCGCTTTTTCTGCCGATGCGCGCTCAACGGGATCAGTAAATGACGCCGGATCGGGAATAGTATCGTTCACCGAGATCACCTGACCCGGATTCGTTCCCCAGGTTACCTGCGGCGCGATCTCTTCTGCTTGCAGGGTGACGACGGTGTCAAACGTTGCGCCGTCGTCGGTTTGCAGCGTTTTCCAGTACTCAACCGCGTGGGCAAAATCCTCGCCCTTCGGTGCGTGTAAACGACCTTGCACATAGTTAAAGGTCGTTTCATCCGGTGCGACCAGACCCGCTTTGGCCCCCATTTCAATGGCCATGTTACACAGGGTCATGCGGCCTTCCATGCTCAGCGCACGGATGGCTTCGCCGCAAAATTCAACCACGTGCCCGGTACCGCCCGCGCTGCCGGTTTTACCGATAATCGCCAGCACGATATCTTTCGCCGTGATGCCCGGCGCGGCTTTGCCGTTGACTTCAATCTTCATGGTTTTGGCGCGGCCCTGTTTCAGGGTTTGCGTTGCCAGCACGTGTTCAACTTCTGACGTGCCGATACCGAACGCCAGCGCGCCGAACGCGCCGTGGGTGGCGGTGTGGGAATCGCCACAGACGATGGTCATTCCCGGCAAGGTCACGCCTTGCTCAGGCCCCATCACATGCACGATACCCTGGTACGGGTGGTTCAGATCATACAGCTCAACGCCAAACTCGTTGCAGTTCTTAATCAGCTCCTGCATCTGGATACGTGCCATCTCGCCGGAGGCATTGATGTCTTTGGTCTGCGTGGAGACGTTGTGGTCCATGGTGGCGAAGGTTTTACCCGGCTGGCGCACCTGACGGCCATGCGCGCGCAGACCATCAAACGCCTGTGGGGAGGTGACTTCATGCACCAGATGGCGGTCGATATACAGCAGCGGGGTTTCGTTTTGCGCCTCAAAGACAACGTGCGCATCAAATAATTTTTCGTATAACGTTTTGGCCATGATTACACCCCTTCTGCGACGTAACGGGCAATGATGTCGCCCATTTCATCGGTACCGACTGCGGCAGCGCCACGGGCCAAATCACCAGTGCGAATGCCTTCTTCTAATGCGCGGTTAATGGCGCTCTCAATTGCGGTTGCCGCATCGTTGGCATCCAGGCTGTAGCGCAGCAGCAGCGCCAGCGACAGGATCTGGGCGATAGGGTTAGCAATGTTTTTCCCGGCGATATCCGGGGCGGAGCCGCCAGCAGGCTCGTACAGACCAAAACCCTGCTCGTTCAGGCTGGCGGATGGCAACATCCCCATTGAACCGGTGATCATGGCGCACTCGTCAGACAGAATGTCGCCAAACAGGTTGGAGCACAGCAGTACGTCGAACTGGGAAGGATCTTTGATCAACTGCATTGTCGCGTTGTCGATGTACATATGCGCCAGTTCAACGTCCGGATATTCATTGGCAATTTCATTGACGATTTCGCGCCACAGAATAGAGGTTTGCAGCACGTTAGCTTTATCAATCGACGTGACTTTACGGCGACGCTGGCGAGCTGACTCAAACGCGATATGGGCAATACGTTCGATCTCAAAACGGTGATATACCTCGGTATCAAAGGCTTTTTCATGCTGGCCGCTGCCTTCGCGGCCTTTTGGCTGACCGAAGTAGATCCCACCGGTCAGTTCTCGCACGCACAGGATGTCGAAACCGTTAGCGGCGATATCGGCACGCAGCGGGCAAAACGCTTCCAGCCCCTGGTACAGCTTTGCCGGGCGCAGGTTGCTGAATAATTTGAAATGCTTACGCAATGGCAGCAGCGCACCGCGTTCAGGCTGCTGGTTTGGCGGCAGGTTTTCCCATTTCGGGCCGCCAACGGAGCCAAACAGAATGGCGTCAGCTTGCTCACAGCCTTCAACTGTTGCCGGTGGCAGCGGATGACCGTGGTTATCGATGGCGGCGCCACCCACATCGTAGTGGCTGGTGGTAATGCGCAGGTTAAAACGGTGGCGAATTGCGTCCAGTACTTTCAAGGCTTGCGCCATCACTTCCGGGCCAATACCATCACCCGGCAAAACAGCAATATGGTAATTCTTCGACATCACACGGTTTCCTTGTTGTTCTCGTTGTTCTGAGCTTTGCGTTGCAATTCTTTTTCGACTTCCTCGGCGCGCCAGATATTGTTCAGCACATGCACCATCGCTTTAGCGGAAGACTCGACGATATCTGTTGCCAGACCGACGCCGTGGAAGCGGCGACCGTTATAGTTGGCGACGATATCCACCTGACCCAGCGCATCTTTACCGTGCCCCTTGGCGGTCAGGCTGTATTTCACCAGTTCGATGTTGTATTCCGTCACGCGGTTAATGGCCTGATAAATGGCATCGACCGGGCCGTTACCGTTCGCCGCTTCGGCTTTGACGTCTTCACCACAGGCCAACTTGACGGAGGCGGTGGCAATATCATTAGAACCAGACTGCACGCTGAAATAGTCCAGACGGAAGTGTTCTGGTTCTTCCTGCTGTTTGTTAATAAAAGCCAGCGCTTCCAGGTCGTAATCGAATACCTGACCTTTTTTATCTGCCAGTTTCAGGAAAGCGTCATACAGGTTGTCCAGATTGTATTCATTTTCTTTATAGCCCATCTCGTCCATACGGTGTTTCACCGCGGCGCGTCCGGAACGGGAGGTCAGGTTCAACTGCACCTGATTCAAGCCGATGGATTCAGGCGTCATGATTTCGTAGTTTTCACGATTTTTCAGTACGCCGTCCTGATGGATGCCGGAGGAGTGCGCAAAGGCACCGCTACCGACAATCGCTTTGTTTGCCGGAATGGGCATGTTACAGATTTGGCTGACTAACTGGCTGGTACGCCAGATCTCCTGGTGATTAATGCGGGTCTGTACGTTCAGGATATCTTTGCGCACTTTGATCGCCATAATCACTTCTTCCAGTGAGCAGTTACCAGCACGTTCGCCGATACCATTCATTGCGCCTTCCACCTGACGCGCACCGGCATGAACGGCCGCCAGCGCGTTGCCGACGCCCAGACCTAAATCATCATGGGT
This sequence comes from Citrobacter sp. wls714, assembly GCF_005281025.1. Classification (NCBI taxonomy): domain Bacteria; kingdom Pseudomonadati; phylum Pseudomonadota; class Gammaproteobacteria; order Enterobacterales; family Enterobacteriaceae; genus Citrobacter; species Citrobacter sp. wls714. Next base: position 185,572 of record NZ_SZWZ01000095.1, read on the forward strand.
GTGCACGGAGATGATGGCTTTATCGATATTCGGTACGCGTTCATACAGACCGGAAATGATTGCGCCAAATTCGAAAGGCATGGTGTAACCGACGGTATCGGGGATATTGATGGTTTTGGCACCCGCATTAATGGCGGCTTCTACCACGCGAGCCAGGTCTGCGATAGGAGTACGACCCGCGTCTTCGCAGGAGAATTCCACGTCATCCGTATAATTACGCGCTCGCTTAACCATATAGATAGCTCGCTCGATAACCTCATCCAGCGTGCTGCGTAATTTTGTTGCGATATGCATCGGCGAGGTGGCGATAAACGTATGAATGCGGAAAGCTTCAGCGACCTTCAGGGATTCAGCGGCAACATCGATGTCTTTTTCAACGCAGCGCGCTAAGGCGCAAACGCGGCTGTTCTTAACCTGACGAGCAATGGTTTGAACCGACTCAAAGTCACCGGGTGAAGAAACCGGGAAACCCACTTCCATCACGTCAACGCCCATACGCTCGAGGGCCAGCGCAATCTGCAGTTTTTCTTTCACACTCAGGCTTGCCTGTAACGCCTGTTCCCCGTCGCGTAAGGTGGTATCGAAAATAATGACTTGCTGGCTCATGGTTTAGGTCCTTGGTCTTTAGGGCGCCTTGCTTCGAGCATAAAAAAACCCGCGCAACGGCGCGGGTTTCTGTCTTAACTGGAGCTGACTTAATGCTGAATGTCGTCCACCAGTCTACCGCGCAACGAAGATGCGTTTAGTAGTAGTAGACCGTTGAAACGAGCAATGTAAGTCATCAATTAAGCTCCAGGCGAATGCGATATGCTTTTAGTGGTACTGGATAAGAACTTCGATGTCAACCCCATCCTCTGTAAATGCCCCTGTAGCAGAGGAAAGTTTAGGCAAAACTTAAGCGAATTGTGCTGAATTTTTTACCGTATATAAAATTAATCCGCTGATGCTTGTACATGTTTTTCATGATTAGACATATTTAAGCATATTTGTTTGCACTTACTGTAACCATCGGTTGAAGTAGTTGACCTGTTTGAGATTTTATATCTGTATGATTTACCTGTTTTTATACTAATTTTGAATAGATAGGAAGAGAGCAAAAGCTCATAATTGATAAATTAATGTTAACTTTTAATGTATTAATAATATAAACATTTAATTAAAACTTAAATATACATTCATAATATGTATGATTGTGTATTCGCCGTGCTTATGGTTATATTGTTTTTGAAATTTAAACATATGAATCATCGTGCAGTGACCTCTGCCACACTGCGCTCGCATTGCTCTTTTGTTCATTTAGGTTTGTACCTTTATGTTTTCCTAATTTTAATGTTTTTCCTTTTTCTCATTTTATATGCATGGTAAATCATATTAACGGAGGTTATTTCTTCACTCCGTCTGGAAAAAGGGAGTTTAGAGTGACAGTGGAGTTAACTATGCCAGAAGTAAAAATAATAGATAAACCCAATCTTTTAGAGCCAGGAAAACCGCAGCTTCGCATGGTTGACCTTAATCTTTTAACTGTTTTTGATGCGGTGATGCAGGAACAGAATATTACCCGCGCAGCACATACCTTAGGAATGTCGCAACCAGCAGTCAGTAATGCGGTAGCGCGCCTGAAGGTCATGTTTAATGATGAGCTTTTTGTTCGTTACGGCCGTGGGATCTAGCCGACAGCAAGAGCTTTCCAGCTATTTGGTTCCATTCGTCAGGCATTGCAATTAGTGCAAAACGAGCTGCCTGGATCGGGTTTTGAGCCAACCAGCAGCGAACGTGTATTCAATCTTTGCGTATGCAGCCCATTAGATAATATCCTGACATCATTGATTTATAATCGGGTTGAACAAGTCGCGCCAAACATTAATGTCGTATTTAAATCTTCACTCAATCAAAATACCGAGCATCAGTTGCGTTACCAGGAAACTGAGTTTGTTATTAGCTATGAAGAATTCCGCCGTCCAGAATTCTCAAGTATTCCGTTATTCAATGATGAAATGGTATTAGTCGCGAGCAAAAAGCATCCGCGCATTAGTGGTCCATTATTGGAAAGCGACCTTTATAATGAGCAGCACGCGGTGGTTTCGTTGGACCGCTTCGCATCTTTCAGTCAGCCGTGGTATGACACGCCGGATAAACAATCTTGCGTCGCTTACCAGGGCATGGCATTAATTAGCGTTCTTAATATTGTATCGCAAACGCATCTGGTTTCGATTGCGCCACGTTGGTTGGCAGAAGAGTTCGCAGATTCGTTAGAACTTCAGATATTGCCTTTACCTTTAAAATTGAATAGTCGGACATGTTATCTTTCCTGGCATGAAGCTGCTGGCCGGGATAAAGGACATCAATGGATGGAAGAGCTGTTGGTCTCCGTCTGTAAGCAATAGCATTCAGCAGAACAAATCGGTTAATGCAACCTGTTTGTTCTGCTTTTTTCTTTGTATATGAAATTTTATGCTGAAATCCACTTTTCAGGTTTAGCCAAAAGTGTAAAAAAATAGAGTAATAGCTGTAAGTACCCCTTTTTAAGCGATTATTTATCATATCATTTACTTATCCTGGTTTAATTCTCCATTAAATCGACGCTTTCCTCCGTTTTATTCTTATTTGCTCTGAGGCTACCCCTGCGGAGTCAATTGCCATGCGTCATCGTCAGCGGTTAATGTGTTGTTAAACCGTTTTTCATTATAAGAGTGAGGCAAGCCATGGAGATGTTGTCTGGAGCCGAGATGGTCGTCCGATCGCTCATCGATCAGGGTGTAAAGCAGGTATTCGGTTATCCCGGGGGGGCCGTCCTCGATATTTATGATGCGCTGCATACGGTCGGTGGTATTGATCATGTGCTGGTCCGCCATGAGCAGGCTGCGGTACACATGGCTGATGGCCTTGCGCGCGCTACGGGGGAGGTGGGCGTCGTATTAGTCACTTCAGGACCCGGCGCTACCAACGCGATTACCGGAATCGCAACGGCTTACATGGATTCCATTCCGCTGGTGATCCTCTCCGGACAGGTCGCAACGTCGCTGATTGGCTACGATGCCTTCCAGGAGTGCGACATGGTAGGTATATCCCGCCCGGTAGTGAAGCACAGTTTCCTGGTCAAACAAACGGAAGACATCCCACAGGTGCTAAAAAAAGCCTTCTGGCTGGCGGCAAGCGGTCGTCCCGGGCCAGTGGTGGTGGACTTACCGAAGGATATTCTGAATCCAGCTAAGAAACTGCCTTATAGCTGGCCGGAGTCGGTGAGCATGCGTTCGTATAATCCGACGACGACCGGACATAAAGGGCAGATAAAACGCGCTCTGCAGACGTTAGTCGCGGCTAAAAAACCGGTTGTGTACGTGGGTGGTGGCGCCGTTAATGCCGCCTGCCATGCGCAGTTAGGCCAGATCGCTGAAGCACTTAATCTGCCGGTTGTTTCCTCGCTGATGGGGTTAGGCGCGTTTCCGGCAACACATCGGCAGGCGCTTGGGATGCTGGGCATGCATGGAACTTACGAAGCAAACATGACCATGCATCATTCCGATGTGATCTTCGCCGTCGGCGTGCGCTTTGACGATCGAACGACCAATAACCTGGCAAAATATTGCCCAAATGCGACCGTGCTGCATATCGACATCGATCCGACCTCTATTTCGAAAACCGTCACTGCGGATATTCCGATTGTCGGCGATGCTCGTCTGGTACTTGATCAGATGCTCGAACTGCTGGATCAGGAGAAATCTCAGCAGCCGCTGGATGATAACCGTGACTGGTGGCAACAGATTGAACACTGGCGCGCCCGTCAGTGCCTGAAATATGACACGCAAAGTGAAAGCATTAAGCCACAGGCGGTGATTGAAACCATCTGGCGTCTGACGAAAGGGGATGCGTATGTCACCTCTGACGTTGGCCAGCATCAGATGTTTGCCGCACTCTACTACCCATTCGATAAACCACGCCGTTGGATTAACTCAGGCGGCCTCGGCACCATGGGATTTGGATTACCTGCGGCGTTAGGCGTGAAAATGGCGCTGCCGGATGAAACGGTAGTGTGTGTTACCGGGGATGGCAGTATTCAGATGAACATCCAGGAACTGTCTACGGCGCTGCAATATGAGTTGCCGGTACTGGTGCTCAACCTGAACAACCGTTATCTCGGCATGGTCAAGCAGTGGCAGGACATGATCTACTCCGGACGTCACTCACAATCTTATATGCAGTCGCTGCCCGATTTTGTGCGCCTTGCCGAGGCTTATGGGCATATTGGTATCCAAATTAACCATCCAGAAGAACTGGAAAGCAAACTGAGTGAAGCGCTGGAGCATGTGCGCAATCGTCGTCTGGTGTTTGTCGATGTCACCGTTGATGGCAGCGAGCATGTCTACCCGATGCAGATTCGTGGGGGCGGTATGGATGAAATGTGGTTAAGCAAAACGGAGAGGACCTGATTATGCGCCGGATATTATCGGTATTGCTGGAAAACGAGTCGGGTGCCTTGTCGCGTGTGATAGGCCTTTTCGCCCAGCGTGGATACAATATTGAAAGCCTGACCGTCGCCCCCACTGACGATCCAACCTTGTCGCGGATGACGATTCAGACGGTAGGGGATGAGAAAGTCCTGGAGCAGATCGAAAAGCAGCTACACAAACTGGTGGATGTTCTGCGCGTGAGCGAACTGGGGCAGGGCGCCCATGTTGAACGCGAGATCATGTTGGTGAAAATTCAGGCCAGCGGCTATGGTCGGGAAGAGGTGAAACGCAACACGGAGATTTTCCGCGGGCAAATCATCGACGTCACGCCGTCCATCTACACCGTACAGTTGGCGGGCACCAGTGATAAGCTGGATGCGTTCCTGGCAACATTACGGGAAGTTGCCAAAATTGTAGAGGTAGCCCGTTCCGGCGTGGTGGGGCTTTCTCGCGGCGATAAAATCATGCGCTAATAGTCGACTGTAGGCCTGGCAAGCACAGCGTCATCAGGTATCCTCGTGGAGGTCATGCCGGATGGCGGTGTAAATGCCTTATCCGGCCTACAGGTAACGTACCCGTTTTCGCTGATGCTTCCTGTTGCGCTTTTTTTTGCGAAATCAGCAGTAACCAGAGACAAAAGCGGTTGCCGCAGTCATTATTCTGCGCTTAGATGTTAAGAAACTTAACCCATGCCATCACAAAGGTTATGGTTTGTACATTTTACGCAAGGGGCAATTGTGAAACTGGATGAAATCGCTCGGTTGGCCGGCGTTTCGCGAACGACTGCAAGCTACGTTATTAATGGCAAAGCAAAGCAATATCGCGTAAGCGACAAAACGGTTGAAAAAGTCATGGCGGTGGTGCGTGAGCATAATTACCACCCGAATGCCGTGGCGGCCGGGCTGCGTGCTGGACGCACACGTTCTATCGGGCTGGTGATCCCGGATCTTGAAAACACAAGCTATACCCGGATCGCAAACTATCTGGAGCGCCAGGCGCGTCAGCGCGGGTATCAACTGTTGATTGCCTGCTCTGAAGATCAGCCAGATAACGAAATGCGCTGTATTGAGCATCTTTTACAGCGCCAGGTTGATGCCATCATTGTGTCGACTTCCTTGCCGCCAGAACATCCGTTCTATCAGCGCTGGGCAAACAGTTCATTCCCTATTGTGGCGCTGGACCGTGCGCTGGATCGCGAACATTTCACCAGCGTCGTGGGCGCGGACCAGGATGATGCGGAAATGCTGGCGCAGGAGTTACGTAAATTCCCTGCAGAAACCGTACTTTATCTGGGCGCGCTCCCTGAATTATCTGTCAGCTTCCTGCGTGAGCAGGGCTTCCGTACCGCGTGGAAAGATGATCCGCGTGAGGTGCATTTCCTCTACGCCAACAGCTATGAACGCGAAGCGGCAGCGCAGCTGTTTGATAAATGGCTGGAAACGCATCCAATGCCTCAGGCGCTGTTTACCACGTCGTTTGCTCTGTTGCAGGGGGTGATGGATGTGACCCTGCGTCGCGATGGGCAGTTGCCGTCTGATTTGGCGATAGCGACTTTTGGCGATCACGAACTGCTCGACTTCCTGCAGTGTCCGGTTCTTGCGGTGGCGCAACGCCATCGTGATGTAGCGGAACGCGTGCTGGAGATTGTGCTGGCAAGTCTGGATGAGCCGCGTAAACCAAAACCTGGATTAACGCGTATACGGCGTAATCTGTACCGTCGCGGTATTCTGAGCCGTAACTAAGTTGCCTCATTTGATGACGTCAACGGCATAAGCCTCTGACGTCATCAAATATTCTATTCTCAGAAATAACCTCATTATAATTAAGAATATTCTTTAGAATTATCTGAAATTGATTCTTGAAATATGCCGAATTAAAAATGCAACTCGCCATTTTTGGGTTATTGAAGCGTAAAGATGCGTTACGGTTGTATTATTTTGTTACATGCTTGTAGGGATTTGCCGAATTAACAAACACTTTGCTGCCCTATGGCGACAACCTCACGCTGACCTCGCTCCTGCACGGCATACAGACTGATTAACTGGTACTGTTATCTCGCTGCATATTGTCCTAAAATGCCGCTCGCGTCGCAAACTGACACTTTATATTTTCTTTGGATGATATTCAGTTGTTTTAAACAATCATGAGTTGTTGGATTTTTTTCTTACAAATATTCATGACGTTAATTTGCTTCGTTTGCTGTACGGAATTTGTTCAACGCTGATATTAGCCGTAAACAATGTGTTTTTTGCTCCGCTTAGCGCCGTGACTTGCTTGACAAGGTTTTCCTCCGCTCCGTAAACTCCTTTAAGTGGGATTTTGTGGGATAAAGTGGTAATCGGGGGTGAGACTGGCATGTTCCGGGGAGCAACGTTAGTTAATCTCGACAGTAAAGGGCGCTTATCGGTGCCCACCCGTTATCGGGATCAACTGCTCGAGTGCGCTACCGGTCAAATGGTTTGCACCATTGACATCCATCACCCGTGCCTGCTGCTGTACCCCCTGCCTGAATGGGAAATTATCGAGCAGAAGTTATCGCGTCTGTCGAGCATGAATCCAGTTGAGCGTCGCGTACAGCGCCTGTTGTTGGGGCATGCCAGCGAATGTCAGATGGATAGCGCTGGCCGATTATTGATAGCGCCCATTCTGCGACAACATGCGGGGCTAACGAAAGAAGTGATGCTGGTTGGGCAGTTCAATAAGTTTGAGCTGTGGGATGAAACGACCTGGTATCAACAGGTCAAGGAAGATATCGACGCTGAGCAGTCTGTTACCGGCGCGCTGTCGGAACGATTGCAGGATTTGTCTCTATAAAATGATGGAAAATTATAAACATACAACGGTGTTGCTGGATGAGGCCGTCAACGGCCTGAATATTCGTCCAGACGGCATCTACATTGACGGGACATTTGGTCGCGGTGGTCATTCACGTCTGATCCTCTCCCAGCTTGGCGAAGAGGGACGTTTACTGGCTATCGATCGCGATCCGCAGGCTATTGCCGTTGCACAGACGATTACCGATCCCCGTTTCTCCATCGTCCATGGACCTTTCTCTGCACTGGCTGACTATGTCGCCGAGCGTGGGCTTACCGGTAAGATCGACGGGATTCTTCTCGATCTTGGCGTGTCTTCACCGCAGCTTGATGACGCGGAGCGCGGTTTTTCGTTTATGCGTGATGGTCCGTTGGATATGCGTATGGATCCAACACGCGGTCAGTCCGCGGCCGAATGGCTGCAAACCGCCGATGAAGCGGATATTGCCTGGGTGATTAAAACCTTTGGCGAGGAGCGCTTTGGTAAACGTATTGCTCGCGCCATCGTAGAGCGCAATCGCATCGAACCGATGACCCGCACCAAAGAGCTGGCGGAAGTGATTGCGGCGGCAATGCCGGTGAAAGACAAATTCAAACATCCCGCGACCCGTACCTTCCAGGCGGTGCGCATCTGGGTGAACAGTGAACTGGAGGAGATAGAGCAGGCGCTAAAAAGCTCGCTCAGCGTGCTGGCACCAGGTGGTCGCCTTTCGATTATCAGTTTCCATTCGCTTGAAGACCGCATTGTGAAACGCTTTATGCGCGAACAAAGCCGTGGTCCTCAGGTTCCGGCTGGAATACCGATGACGGAAGCGCAGATCAAAAAGCTGGGCGGCCGTGAGTTAAGAGCACTAGGCAAGATGATGCCGGGTGAAGAAGAGGTAGCTGAGAATCCTCGTGCCCGTAGTTCAGTTCTGCGTATTGCAGAGAGGACGAACGCATGATCAGCAGAGTGACAGAAGCCCTCAGCAAAGTTAAAGGATCGATAGGAAGCAACGAGCGCCATGCCTTGCCTGGCGTGATCGGTGACGATCTTTTGCGGTATGGGAAGCTGCCACTCTGCCTGTTCATTTGCATTATTTTAACGGCGGTTACCGTCGTGACAACAGCACACCATACGCGGTTACTGACCGCGCAGCGTGAGCAACTGGTTCTGGAGCGAGATGCGTTGGATATCGAATGGCGCAACTTGATCCTTGAGGAGAACGCGCTCGGCGACCATAGCCGTGTTGAACGGATCGCAACGGAAAAGCTGCAAATGCAGCATGTTGATCCCTCACAAGAAAATATCGTAGTACAAAAATAAGGATAAACGCGACGCATGAAAGCAGCGGCAAAAACGCACAAACCAAAACGCCAGGAAGAACAAGCCAACTTTGTCAGTTGGCGTTTTGCGTTACTGTGCGGCTGTATTTTGCTGGCATTGGGTTTCCTGCTGGGGCGCGTTGCCTGGCTGCAAATCATCGCGCCGGATATGCTGGTGCGTCAGGGCGACATGCGTTCCCTGCGCGTACAGGAAGTCTCCACATCGCGTGGGATGATTACCGACCGTTCCGGTCGTCCGCTGGCGGTGAGCGTTCCGGTGAAAGCGATTTGGGCCGACCCGAAAGAGGTGCATGACGCAGGCGGCGTGAGCGTTGGTGAACGCTGGAGAGCGCTGTCGACTGCGCTGAATCTCCCGCTCGACCAGCTGGCTTCCCGCATTAACGCCAACCCGAAAGGACGCTTTATCTATCTGGCGCGTCAGGTTAACCCTGACATGGCCGACTACATCAAAAAACTCAAGCTGCCGGGTATTCACCTGCGTGAAGAATCCCGTCGTTACTATCCTTCCGGAGAAGTGACCGCTCACCTCATTGGCTTTACTAACGTTGACAGCCAGGGGATTGAAGGCGTTGAGAAGAGCTTCGATAAGTGGCTCACCGGACAGCCGGGCGAACGTATCGTGCGTAAAGACCGCTATGGCCGCGTAATTGAAGATATTTCCTCTACTGACAGCCAGGCGGCGCATAACCTCGCGCTGAGTATTGATGAGCGTTTACAGGCGCTGGTCTACCGTGAACTGAATAATGCCGTCGCGTTCAACAAAGCGGAATCCGGCAGCGCCGTGCTGGTGGATGTCAACACCGGTGAAGTGCTGGCGATGGCCAACAGCCCGTCCTACAACCCCAATAATCTCTCCGGTACGCAAAAAGATGTCATGCGTAACCGTACCATTACCGACGTGTTTGAACCGGGTTCTACCGTCAAACCAATGGTGGTAATGACGGCGCTGCAGCGTGGAGTGGTACGCGAAAATACCGTACTTAATACGATTCCTTACCGAATTAATGGCCACGAAATCAAAGACGTGGCGCGTTATAGCGAATTGACCCTTACCGGGGTTTTGCAGAAGTCGAGTAACGTCGGTGTTTCTAAGCTGGCGTTAGCGATGCCGTCCTCAGCGTTAGTAGATACTTACTCACGTTTTGGGCTGGGAAAAGCGACCAATTTGGGGTTGGTCGGAGAACGCAGTGGCTTATATCCTCAAAAACAACGGTGGTCTGACATAGAGAGGGCCACCTTCTCTTTCGGCTATGGGCTAATGGTAACCCCGTTACAGTTAGCGCGAGTCTACGCAACGATCGGCAGCTATGGCGTTTATCGCCCGCTGTCGATTACCAAAGTTGACCCTCCTGTACCGGGCGAACGTATTTTCCCGGAAGCGACCGTTCGTACCGTGGTGCACATGATGGAAAGCGTGGCGCTGCCCGGTGGCGGCGGCGTGAAGGCGGCGATTAAAGGCTATCGCATCGCTATCAAAACCGGTACGGCGAAAAAAGTAGGGCCGGATGGTCGCTACATCAACAAATACATTGCTTATACCGCAGGCGTTGCGCCTGCGAGTCAGCCGCGCTTCGCGCTGGTTGTTGTTATCAACGATCCGCAGGCGGGTAAATACTACGGTGGCGCCGTTTCCGCGCCGGTCTTCGGTGCCATCATGGGCGGCGTATTGCGCACCATGAACATCGAGCCGGATGCGCTGGCAACGAGCGATAAAAGTGAATTTGTGAATAATCAAGGCGAGGCAACAGGTGGCAGATCGTAATTTGCGCGACCTTCTTGCTCCATGGGTGCCGGGTGCACCGGAGCGAGCACTGCGGGAGATGACGCTCGACAGCCGTGTGGCTGCATCGGGCGATCTCTTTGTAGCAGTATTGGGTCATCAGGCGGACGGGCGTCGGTATATCCCGCAGGCGATAGCGCAAGGTGTGGCTGCCATTATTGCAGAAGCAAAAGATGAAGCGACTGACGGTGAAATCCGTGAAATGCACGGCGTTCCGGTTATCTATCTCAGCCAGCTTAACGAACGTTTATCTGCACTGGCGGGCCGTTTTTACCACGAGCCTTCTGAAAAAATGCGTCTGGTCGGCGTGACCGGGACCAACGGTAAAACTACTACGACCCAATTGCTGGCGCAGTGGAGCCAACTGCTGGGTGAAACCAGCGCGGTTATGGGAACCGTTGGCAATGGCCTGTTGGGCAAAGTGATCCCGACGGAAAATACCACCGGTTCAGCCGTTGATGTCCAGCATGTGCTGGCGGGGCTGGTTGCGCAGGGCGCAACGGTTGGCGCGATGGAAGTTTCTTCCCACGGTCTGGTTCAGCATCGCGTTGCGGCGCTGAAGTTTGCCGCATCGGTATTTACTAACTTAAGCCGTGACCACCTCGACTACCACGGTGACATGGAACATTACGAAGCGGCGAAGTGGCTGCTGTATTCCACGCACCATTGCGGTCAGGCCATCGTCAATGCGGATGATGAGGTTGGCCGTCGCTGGCTGGCGAAACTTCCGGATGCGGTTGCCGTTTCGATGGAAGACCACATCAACCCGAACTGTCACGGTCGCTGGTTAAAAGCGGTTGAGGTGAAGTATCACGACAGTGGGGCAACGATTCGCTTTACCTCTTCATGGGGTGAGGGCGAAATAGAAAGTCGCCTGATGGGGGCGTTTAACGTCAGCAATCTGCTGCTGGCGCTGGCAACGCTGCTGGCGCTGGGTTATCCGTTAGCCGATTTACTGAAAACGGCGGCGCAATTACAGCCGGTTTGCGGGCGCATGGAAGTGTTCAGCGCGCCGGGTAAAACCACTGTTGTCGTTGATTATGCCCATACGCCGGATGCGCTGGAAAAAGCGTTGCAGGCGGCGCGTCTGCACTGTACTGGCAAACTGTGGTGCGTCTTTGGCTGCGGTGGCGATCGCGATAAAGGCAAACGTCCGCTGATGGGTGCGATTGCCGAACAATTTGCTGATGTCGTCGTGGTGACCGATGACAACCCACGTACCGAAGAACCTCGTGCCATCATCAACGACATTCTGGCGGGGATGCTGGATGCCGGACAGGCGAGGGTGATGGAAGGTCGCGCAGAAGCAGTGACTAACGCCATCATGCAGGCGAAAGAAAACGACGTGGTGCTGGTGGCTGGTAAAGGTCACGAAGACTACCAGATCGTTGGCTCACAGCGCCTTGACTATTCTGACCGTGTCACGGCTGCGCGCCTGCTGGGGGTGATCGCATGATTAGCGTAACGCTCAGCCAGCTGGCGGAAATCCTCCGTGGCGAACTAAAAGGGGCCGATCTGACCCTCGATGCAGTGACAACCGATACGCGTCAAGTGACGCCGGGCTGCCTGTTTGTGGCGCTGAAAGGCGAACGTTTTGATGCCCACGATTTTGCCGATAAGGCGAAAGACGGGGGAGCAGGCGCGCTGTTAGTCAGCCGTCCGCTCAATATTGATTTACCGCAGGTTATTGTCAACGACACCCGTCTGGCGTTCGGTGAACTGGCCGCGTGGGTTCGCGCCCAGGTTCCGGCGCGCGTTGTCGCCCTGACCGGCTCATCCGGCAAAACGTCTGTTAAAGAGATGACCGCCGCGATTCTCAGCCAGTGCGGCAAAACGTTATATACCGCAGGCAACCTGAACAACGACATCGGTGTACCGATGACGCTGTTGCGCTTAAACAATGATTACGACTATGCCGTGATTGAGCTCGGCGCCAATCATCAGGGCGAAATCGCCTGGACCGTTGGCCTGACGCGCCCGGAAGCGGCGCTGGTGAACAATCTTGCCGCCGCGCATCTGGAAGGTTTCGGCTCTCTGGCGGGCGTTGCGAAGGCTAAAGGTGAGATCTTTAGCGGTCTGTCGGCGAATGGTATCGCCATCATGAATGCTGATAACAACGACTGGCTGAACTGGCAGAGCATCATTGGCGATCGCAAAGTCTGGCGCTTCTCCCCGAATGCGGCCAACAGCGACTTTTCGGCGACCAACGTTCACGTGACCTCACACGGCACGGAGTTTTCATTGCAAACGCCAACCGGAAGCATTGATGTTCTGCTGCCGCTGCCGGGTCGTCACAACATAGCCAACGCCCTGGCGGCGGCTGCGCTCTCTATGGCGGTAGGCGCGACGCCTGAGGCGATCAAAGCGGGCCTGAAGGATCTGCAAGCGGTACCGGGGCGTCTGTTCCCGATTCAACTCGCAGAAAATCAGCTGCTGTTGGACGACTCCTACAACGCTAACGTTGGTTCGATGACCGCAGCGGTACAGGTGCTGTCCGAAATGCCGGGCTACCGCGTGCTGGTGGTGGGCGATATGGCAGAGCTTGGCGCGGAAAGCGAAGCATGTCACGTACAGGTAGGTGTTGCTGCGAAAACCGCGGGCATCGACCGTGTACTGAGTACAGGGAAACTGAGTCAGGCAATTAGCGACGCCAGCGGCGTGGGCGAGCATTTTGCGGATAAAACCGCGCTGGTCGCGCATCTCAAGGCGCTGATTGCAGAACATCAGATCATGACGATTTTAGTGAAGGGTTCACGTAGTGCCGCCATGGAAGAGGTAGTACGCGCATTACAGGAGAATGGGACATGTTAGTTTGGCTGGCCGAACATTTGGTCAAATATTATTCCGGCTTTAACGTCTTTTCTTATCTGACGTTTCGCGCCATCGTCAGCCTGCTGACCGCGCTGTTCATCTCTTTGTGGATGGGCCCGCGCATGATCGCCCGCCTGCAAAAAATGTCCTTTGGACAGGTCGTACGTAACGACGGTCCGGAATCACACTTCAGTAAACGCGGTACGCCGACCATGGGCGGGATTATGATCCTCACCGCGATTGTTATCTCCGTGCTGCTGTGGGCATACCCGTCGAACCCGTACGTTTGGTGCGTGCTGGTGGTATTGGTCGGTTACGGCATCATCGGTTTTGTCGATGACTACCGCAAAGTGGTACGCAAAGACACCAAAGGCCTGATTGCGCGCTGGAAATATTTCTGGATGTCGGTGATTGCTCTGGGCGTAGCCTTTGCGCTGTACCTCGCGGGCAAAGATACCCCGGCGACAGAACTGGTCGTGCCGTTCTTCAAAGACGTGATGCCGCAACTGGGACTGTTCTACGTCCTGCTGGCGTACTTTGTGATTGTGGGTACTGGTAACGCGGTCAACCTCACCGATGGTCTGGATGGTCTGGCGATTATGCCGACCGTGTTCGTGGCTGCGGGTTTTGCGCTGGTGGCATGGGCGACCGGTAACATGAACTTTGCCAACTATCTGCACATTCCGTATTTACGCCATGCCGGTGAACTGGTGATCGTCTGTACGGCGATTGTCGGTGCAGGGTTAGGCTTCCTGTGGTTTAACACCTATCCGGCGCAGGTCTTCATGGGCGACGTCGGATCGCTGGCGCTGGGCGGTGCACTGGGCATTATTGCTGTGCTGCTGCGTCAGGAGTTCCTGCTGGTGATCATGGGCGGCGTATTTGTCGTAGAAACGCTGTCGGTCATTCTGCAGGTCGGTTCCTTTAAGTTGCGCGGACAGCGCATCTTCCGTATGGCGCCGATCCACCATCACTATGAACTGAAAGGCTGGCCGGAACCGCGCGTGATTGTGCGCTTCTGGATTATTTCGCTGATGCTGGTGCTGATTGGCCTGGCAACGCTGAAGGTACGTTAATCATGGCTGATTACCAGGGTAAAAAAGTCGTCATTATCGGTCTGGGTTTGACCGGGCTGTCCTGCGTGGATTTCTTCCTGGCGCGTGGCGTAACGCCGCGCGTGATGGATACCCGCGCGACGCCGCCGGGCCTGGATAAATTACCGGAAGCGGTTGAGCGTCATGTTGGCAGTCTGAATGATGACTGGCTGCTGGACGCCGATCTTATCGTCGCCAGCCCTGGTATTGCCCTGGCGCACCCTTCGCTGAGCGCTGCCGCCGATGCGGGGGTTGAAATTGTCGGTGACATCGAGCTGTTCTGTCGCGAAGCGCAGGCGCCGATCGTTGCGATCACCGGTTCTAACGGTAAAAGCACCGTTACGACGTTGGTTGGCGAAATGGCGAAAGCGGCCGGTGTGAACGTGGGGGTGGGCGGTAACATTGGCCTGCCCGCGCTGATGCTGCTGGATGACGAGCGCGAACTGTATGTTCTGGAACTGTCGAGCTTCCAACTGGAAACAACCTCCAGCTTACAGGCCGTAGCCGCCACTATTTTGAACGTCACCGAAGATCATATGGACAGGTATCCGTTTGGCTTGCAGCAGTATCGTGCGGCCAAACTGCGCGTTTATGAGAATGCGAAAGTCTGCGTGGTCAATGCGGATGATGCGCTGACCATGCCGGTTCGTGGTGCCGATGAGCGTTGCGTGAGCTTTGGCGTCAACATGGGTGACTATCATCTTAATCGTCAGCAGGGCGAAACCTGGCTGCGGGTGAAGGGTGAAAAAGTTCTCAACGTGAAAGAGATGACGCTTACCGGCCAGCATAACTATACCAACGCCCTGGCATCGCTGGCGCTGGCTGATGCTGCGGGTCTGCCGCGGGCGTCGAGCCTGAAAGCGCTGACCACTTTTATCGGTCTGGCGCATCGTTTCCAACTGGTACTGAATCATAATGGTGTGCGTTGGATCAACGATTCAAAAGCGACCAATGTCGGCAGTACCGAAGCGGCGCTGAATGGCCTGCACGTTGACGGTACGCTGCACCTGTTGTTGGGCGGCGACGGGAAATCCGCTGACTTTATGCCGCTGCAACGTTATCTGAACGGCGACAACATTCGTCTGTACTGCTTTGGTCGCGATGGCGCGCAGCTTGCCGCGCTGCGACCTGAGGTTGCGGAACAAACTGAAACCATGGAACAGGCAATGCGTCTGCTCGCGCCGCGCGTGAAGCCCGGTGATATGGTGCTGCTGTCGCCCGCCTGTGCCAGCCTCGATCAGTTCAAGAGTTTTGAGCAACGCGGTGACGTCTTTACGCGCCTGGCGAAGGAGTTGGGTTGATGCGTTTATCTCTCCCTCGTCTGAGAATGCCGCGCTTACCGGGACTGGGTGTCCTGGCGTGGATCTTCGCGGCACTTAAAGGCTGGGTGATGGCTTCGCGCGATAAAGACGCGGACAGCCTGATCATGTATGACCGCATGCTGCTGTGGCTGACCTTTGGTCTGGCGGCAATTGGTTTCATCATGGTGACATCAGCATCAATGCCCGTGGGGCAACGTCTGGCGGGCGATCCCTTCCTGTTTGCCAAACGTGACGCGCTGTACATCTTCCTGGCGTTCTGTTTGGCGATGGTCACGCTGCGTTTGCCGATGGAGTTCTGGCAGAAGTACAGCACCACGATGCTCATCGCCTCGATCATCATGCTGCTGATCGTGCTGGTCGTGGGGAGCTCCGTTAACGGGGCATCGCGCTGGATTGCTCTGGGGCCGCTGCGTATTCAGCCTGCGGAATTTACCAAGCTGTCGCTGTTCTGTTATCTCGCCAACTACCTGGTACGCAAGGTGGATGAAGTGCGAAACAACCTGCGCGGCTTCCTGAAACCGATGGGCGTGATCCTGGTACTGGCCGTGCTGCTGCTGGCGCAGCCTGACCTCGGTACTGTGGTGGTGCTGTTTGTCACCACGCTGGCGATGCTGTTTCTTGCCGGCGCTAAATTATGGCAGTTCATTGCGATTATCGGCATGGGGATATCGGCGGTCGTGCTGCTGATCCTTGCCGAACCGTATCGTATTCGCCGCGTAACTTCTTTCTGGAATCCATGGGAAGATCCGTTCGGCAGCGGATACCAGCTGACGCAATCGCTAATGGCTTTTGGCCGCGGTGAGGTTTGGGGGCAGGGGTTAGGCAACTCAGTCCAAAAGCTGGAGTATTTGCCGGAAGCGCACACCGACTTCATCTTCGCCATCATTGGGGAAGAGCTGGGTTATATCGGTGTGGTATTGGCACTTTTAATGGTATTCTTCGTCGCTTTTCGCGCGATGTCGATTGGCCGTAAAGCGCTGGAAATTGACCACCGTTTTTCAGGCTTTTTAGCCTGCTCCATCGGGATCTGGTTTAGCTTCCAGGCGCTGGTAAACGTCGGCGCGGCGGCAGGTATGCTGCCAACCAAAGGTCTGACGCTGCCGTTAATCAGCTATGGTGGTTCCAGTTTGTTGATAATGTCGACGGCCATCATGTTTTTGTTACGTATAGATTATGAAACGCGTCTGGAAAAAGCCCAGGCGTTTACACGAGGTGCACGATGAGTGGTCAACCGAAGCGGTTAATGGTGATGGCAGGCGGTACCGGCGGGCATGTGTTCCCGGGGCTGGCGGTCGCGCACCATTTAATGGCCCAGGGCTGGCAAGTTCGTTGGCTGGGCACCGCCGATCGTATGGAAGCGGACTTAGTGCCGAAGCATGGCATTGAAATTGACTTTATTCGCATCTCCGGTCTGCGTGGCAAAGGCGTTAACGCACTACTTGCCGCACCCGTGCGTATTTTTAACGCCTGGCGTCAGGCGCGCGCCATCATGAAGCAATTCAAGCCTGATGTGGTGCTCGGTATGGGCGGCTACGTGTCAGGTCCTGGCGGTTTAGCTGCATGGTCATTAGGTATTCCGGTCGTACTGCATGAACAGAACGGCATTGCGGGATTAACCAATAAATGGCTGGCAAAGATTGCAACGAAGGTTATGCAGGCTTTCCCTGGCGCTTTCCCGAATGCGGACGTGGTCGGGAACCCAGTACGCACGGACGTGCTGGCACTGCCATTACCCGAAGCGCGTCTGGCTGGACGTGAAGGCCCGGTTCGTGTGCTGGTGGTTGGTGGTTCTCAGGGCGCACGCGTCCTCAACCAGACGATGCCGCAGGTTGCCGCAAAGCTTGGCGAGGCGGTGACTATCTGGCACCAGAGCGGTAAGGGCGCGCAGCAGACCGTTGAACACGCTTATGCCGAGGCGGGACAACCGCAGCATAAGGTCACTGAGTTTATTGATGATATGGCCGCCGCTTATGCGTGGGCGGATGTTGTCGTGTGCCGTTCCGGCGCGCTGACGGTGAGTGAGATTGCCGCCGCAGGCTTGCCTGCGCTGTTTGTGCCGTTCCAGCACAAAGACAGACAGCAGTACTGGAATGCGTTGCCGCTGGAAAAAGCGGGCGCCGCCAAAATTTTAGAGCAACCACAGTTTACTGTGGACGCCGTCGCCAGCACCCTTGCCGGGTGGTCGCGAGAAACTTTATTAACCATGGCAGAACGTGCGCGCGCCGCATCCATACCGGATGCCACCGAACGCGTTGCAAATGAAGTGAGCCGGGCTGCCCGGGCGTAATTGTGGTGATGCCTTTTGCATCGCATGAACTAAGAAGTTAATGGCTAAAGAATGAATACACAACAACTGGCAAAACTGCGTTCCATCGTGCCCGAAATGCGTCGCGTTCGGCACATTCACTTTGTCGGCATCGGTGGTGCTGGTATGGGCGGTATTGCCGAAGTTTTGGCCAATGAAGGTTATCAGATCAGCGGTTCTGACTTAGCGCCAAATCCGGTGACGCAGCAGTTGACGAATCTCGGCGCCACGATTTTCTTCAACCATCGCCCTGAAAACGTGCGCGATGCGAGCGTGGTGGTGGTCTCCAGCGCTATTTCTGCGGATAACCCGGAAATTGTTGCGGCGCATGAAGCGCGTATTCCAGTGATCCGCCGTGCTGAGATGCTGGCGGAGTTAATGCGTTTTCGTCACGGCATCGCCATTGCCGGGACGCACGGTAAAACCACGACCACAGCGATGGTCTCCAGTATTTACGCGGAAGCGGGGCTGGATCCGACTTTTGTTAACGGTGGTCTGGTGAAGGCTGCTGGCGTCCATGCGCGCCTGGGTCATAGCCGTTATTTGATTGCCGAAGCGGACGAGAGCGACGCGTCGTTCCTGCATTTGCAGCCGATGGTGGCGATTGTCACCAATATCGAAGCCGACCATATGGATACCTACCATGGCGACTTCGAAAATTTAAAGCAGACGTTTATTAATTTCCTGCATAACTTGCCGTTTTATGGTCGTGCGGTGATGTGCGTTGACGATCCGGTGATCCGCGAACTGTTACCGCGAGTTGGCCGTCAAACCACAACCTATGGTTTCAGTGATGATGCCGATGTGCGCGTTGAGGATTACCAGCAGATCGGCCCGCAGGGGCACTTCACGCTGGTGCGTCAGGGGATGGCCGATCTACGCGTGACGTTAAACGCGCCGGGCCGCCACAATGCGCTGAACGCCGCGGCGGCGGTGGCTGTCGCAACGGAAGAAGGTATTGAAGACGACGCGATCCTGCGCGCGCTGGAAAGTTTCCAGGGTACCGGACGTCGTTTTGACTTCCTCGGCGAATTCCCACTTGAGCCGGTTAACGGTAAAGCCGGGACCGCGATGCTGGTTGATGATTACGGCCATCACCCAACGGAAGTGGACGCCACAATTAAAGCTGCACGCGCAGGCTGGCCGGACAAAAATCTGGTGATGCTGTTCCAGCCGCATCGGTATACGCGCACTCGCGATTTGTATGACGACTTTGCCAACGTGCTGACTCAGGTTGATACGCTGTTGATGCTGGATGTATACGCCGCGGGCGAAGCCGCCATTCCGGGCGCTGACAGCCGCTCGCTGTGCCGTACTATTCGTGGTCGCGGTAAGATCGATCCTATTCTGGTATCCGATCCGGCCCTGGTGGCAGAAATGTTGGCACCGGTATTAACCGGCAACGATCTGATTTTGGTGCAAGGCGCTGGAAATATCGGCAAAATTGCGCGTTCCTTAGCTGAAATCAAACTGAAGCCGCAAAATCCGGAGGAAGAACAACATGGCTGATAAAATCGCGGTCCTGTCAGGAGGTACCTCCGCAGAGCGAGAAGTGTCGCTGAATTCCGGCGCGGCCGTATTGGCAGGGTTACGCGAAGGTGGTGTCGATGCCCATCCGGTTGACCCGAAAGAGGTTGATGTCACTCTTCTGAAATCTATGGGTTTTCAGAAGGTGTTTATTGCGTTGCATGGTCGTGGCGGGGAAGATGGCACGTTGCAGGGCATGCTGGAGCAGATCGGCCTGCCGTATACCGGCAGCGGCGTCATGGCTTCCGCGATCTCAATGGACAAACTGCGCAGCAAGTTGCTGTGGCAGGGCGCAGGTTTACCCGTCGCGCCATGGGTTGCGTTGACCCGCGCTGAGTTCGAAAAAGGTCTTAGCAATGAGATAGTTGCAAAAATCTCTGCGTTAGGTTTGCCGCTGATTGTGAAGCCAAGCCGTGAAGGCTCCAGCGTAGGGATGTCAAAAGTTGAAGAAGAAAATGCTTTGCAGGGTGCATTAGCATTGGCTTTTCAGCATGATGAAGAAGTACTGATTGAAAAATGGCTCAGTGGCCCGGAATTTACCGTTGCGATACTCGGCGAAGAAATTTTACCGTCAATACGTATCCAACCCGCGGGAACCTTCTATGATTATGAGGCGAAGTATCTCTCTGATGAGACACAATATTTCTGCCCTGCAGGTCTGGAAGTCGAGCAAGAGACCAGATTACAGGATTTAGTCCTGAAAGCGTGGACCGCCCTGGGCTGTAAAGGTTGGGGGCGCATTGACGTCATGCTGGACAGCGATGGCCAGTTTTATCTGCTGGAAGCCAATACCTCTCCGGGTATGACCAGCCACAGCCTGGTGCCGATGGCGGCGCGTCAGGCGGGTCTGAGCTTCTCGCAGTTGGTGGTAAGAATTCTGGAGTTGGCGGACTGATATGTCGCAGGCTGCGCTGAACACGCGAAACGGTGATGAAGAAGAAGTAAACTCCTCACGCCGCAATAATGGAACGCGTCTTGCAGGAATACTGTTCCTGCTGACAGTGCTGTGCACCGTGTTTGTCAGCGGCTGGGTAGTGTTGGGATGGATGGAAGATGCGCAGCGTTTGCCGTTGTCAAAACTGGTGTTAACCGGCGAACGGCATTACACGCGCAATGATGATATCCGTCAGTCCATTCTGGCGCTGGGCGCGCCGGGAACCTTTATGACGCAGGATGTAAACATCATCCAGAGTCAGATTGAACGCCTCCCGTGGATTAAACAGGCGAGCGTCAGAAAGCAATGGCCTGATGAATTGAAGATTCATCTGGTTGAATATGTGCCAATTGCGCGTTGGAATGACCAGCATATGGTGGATGCCGAAGGCAATACGTTCAGCGTCCCAACCGGTCGGGCCAATAAGCAGGTATTACCCATGTTGTACGGACCGGAAGGCAGCGCAAGTGAAGTGCTGCAAGGGTTCCGCGATATGGGGCAGGTGCTGGCTAAGGATAGATTCACCCTGAAGGAAGCGGCGATGACCGCGCGTCGTTCCTGGCAGTTGACGCTGAATAACGATATTAAGCTCAATCTGGGCAGGGGCGATACGATAAAACGTTTGGCTCGCTTTGTGGAACTCTACCCGGTTTTACAGCAGCAGGCGCAAACCGATGGCAAACGGATTAGCTACGTTGATTTGCGTTATGACTCAGGAGCGGCAGTAGGCTGGGTTCCCTTGCCTCCTGAGGAATCTAATCAGCAACAGAATCAGGCACAGGCAGAACAACAATGATCAAGGCGACGGACAGAAAACTGGTAGTTGGACTGGAGATTGGCACCGCGAAGGTAGCCGCTTTAGTAGGGGAAGTTCTGCCCGACGGTATGGTCAATATCATTGGCGTGGGCAGTTGCCCATCGCGAGGTATGGATAAAGGCGGGGTGAATGACCTTGAGTCAGTGGTGAAATGCGTACAGCGCGCCATTGACCAGGCTGAGCTGATGGCAGATTGCCAGATATCCTCGGTATATCTGGCGCTTTCCGGCAAACATATTAGCTGTCAGAATGAAATTGGTATGGTGCCCATTTCCGAAGAGGAAGTGACACAGGAAGATGTGGAAAACGTCGTACATACGGCAAAATCCGTACGCGTGCGCGATGAACATCGTGTTCTGCACGTTATTCCGCAGGAATACGCCATTGACTACCAGGAAGGTATTAAAAATCCGGTCGGTCTTTCCGGCGTACGCATGCAGGCAAAAGTGCATCTTATTACCTGCCATAACGACATGGCGAAGAATATTGTCAAAGCCGTTGAACGTTGTGGTCTGAAAGTTGACCAACTGATTTTCGCCGGACTGGCAGCCAGTTATTCCGTGTTGACGGAAGATGAACGTGAACTGGGTGTCTGCGTGGTAGATATTGGTGGTGGTACAATGGACATCGCCGTTTATACTGGCGGGGCGTTGCGCCATACCAAAGTGATCCCTTATGCAGGGAATGTGGTGACCAGCGATATCGCTTATGCCTTCGGTACGCCGCCGAGCGATGCCGAAGCCATCAAAGTTCGTCATGGCTGCGCGCTGGGCTCCATCGTCGGTAAAGACGAGAGCGTTGAGGTGCCAAGCGTGGGCGGCCGTCCGCCACGTAGTCTGCAGCGTCAGACTTTGGCAGAGGTCATTGAGCCGCGTTATACCGAGCTGCTCAACCTGGTCAACGAAGAAATTTTGCAATTACAAGAACAGCTTCGCCAGCAGGGTGTGAAACATCATCTGGCGGCGGGGATTGTGTTAACCGGTGGCGCAGCGCAAATTGAAGGTCTTGCGGCCTGCGCACAGCGCGTGTTTCATACGCAAGTCCGTATTGGCGCACCACTGAATATTACCGGTCTGACGGATTATGCCCAGGAGCCGTACTATTCCACGGCGGTGGGGCTGCTTCACTACGGGAAAGAATCCCATTTAAGTGGTGAAGCTGAAGTTGAAAAACGCGTAACGGCGTCAGTTGGCTCGTGGATTAAACGACTCAATAGCTGGCTGCGAAAAGAGTTTTAATTTTTAAAGAGATCGACGCACATTAAAGGTCTCAGGCGACAGGCACAACGGAGAGAGAAACTATGTTTGAACCTATGGAACTAACCAATGACGCGGTGATTAAAGTCATCGGCGTCGGCGGCGGCGGCGGTAATGCCGTTGAACACATGGTGCGCGAGCGCATCGAAGGTGTTGAATTCTTCGCGGTGAATACCGACGCTCAGGCGTTGCGTAAAACGGCGGTTGGACAGACCATTCAGATTGGTAGCGGCATCACCAAAGGTCTGGGCGCGGGTGCAAACCCGGAAGTCGGTCGTAATGCGGCAGACGAAGATCGTGAAGCTCTGCGTGCAGCGCTTGACGGCGCAGACATGGTGTTTATTGCAGCAGGTATGGGCGGCGGTACCGGAACCGGTGCAGCGCCAGTGGTTGCTGAAGTAGCAAAAGATTTAGGTATCCTGACCGTTGCTGTCGTGACTAAGCCTTTCAACTTTGAAGGCAAGAAGCGTATGGCATTCGCTGAGCAGGGTATCACCGAGCTGTCCAAACACGTGGACTCTCTGATTACTATCCCGAACGACAAACTGCTGAAAGTGCTGGGCCGTGGTATCTCCCTGCTGGATGCGTTTGGCGCAGCGAACGATGTGCTGAAAGGTGCAGTCCAGGGTATCGCTGAACTGATTACGCGTCCGGGCCTGATGAACGTCGACTTTGCAGACGTGCGCACCGTGATGTCCGAAATGGGCTACGCGATGATGGGCTCCGGCGTGGCAAGCGGTGAAGACCGTGCGGAAGAAGCGGCTGAAATGGCAATCTCTTCCCCGCTGCTGGAAGATATCGATCTGTCCGGCGCGCGCGGCGTGTTGGTCAACATTACTGCGGGCTTCGACCTGCGTCTGGATGAGTTCGAAACCGTCGGTAACACCATCCGTGCCTTTGCATCGGATAACGCGACCGTGGTTATCGGTACCTCTTTGGACCCGGATATGAACGACGAACTGCGCGTGACCGTTGTTGCCACTGGAATTGGTATGGACAAGCGTCCTGAAATCACTCTGGTAACCAACAAGCAGGTTCAGCAACCGGTAATGGATCGTTACCAGCAACACGGTATGGCGCCGTTGACGCAAGAGCAAAAACCGGTTGCGAAAGTGGTGAACGACAATACGCCGCAAACCACTAAAGAGCCGGATTATCTGGATATCCCTGCGTTCCTGCGTAAGCAAGCTGATTAAGAATTAGCTGGAATTTGGGAATTGTGGCTCTTTGTGCTAAACTGGCCCACCGAATGTATAGTACACTTCGGTTGGATAGGTAATTTGGCGAGATTATACGATGATCAAACAAAGGACTCTTAAACGTATCGTTCAGGCGACTGGCGTCGGTTTGCATACCGGCAAAAAAGTCACCCTGACATTACGCCCTGCGCCGGCCAACACCGGGGTCATCTATCGTCGCACCGACTTGAATCCTCCGGTAGATTTCCCGGCCGATGCCAAATCTGTGCGTGATACCATGCTCTGTACGTGTCTGGTCAATGAGCATGATGTACGGATTTCAACCGTTGAGCACCTTAACGCTGCTCTGGCGGGCTTAGGTATCGATAACATCGTTATTGAAGTTAACGCCCCGGAAATCCCGATCATGGATGGCAGTGCCGCTCCGTTCGTTTATCTGCTGCTTGATGCGGGTATTGAAGAACTGAGCAGCGCCAAAAAATTTGTTCGCATCAAAGAGACCGTTCGTGTCGAAGATGGCGATAAGTGGGCTGAGTTTAAGCCGTATAATGGTTTCACGTTGGATTTCACCATCGACTTTAACCATCCGGCAATCGACTCCAGCACGCAGCGCTACGCGATGAACTTCTCTGCGGATGCGTTCATGCGCCAGATCAGCCGCGCGCGTACTTTCGGCTTCATGCGTGATATCGAATATCTGCAGTCCCGCGGCCTGTGCCTGGGCGGCAGCTTCGATTGTGCCATCGTTGTTGACGATTATCGCGTATTGAACGAAGACGGCCTGCGTTTTGAAGACGAATTCGTTCGTCACAAAATGCTCGACGCGATTGGTGACTTGTTCATGTGTGGTCACAACATTATTGGTGCATTCACCGCGTATAAATCCGGTCATGCATTGAATAACAAACTGTTGCAGGCGGTCCTGGCGAAACAGGAAGCCTGGGAATATGTGACCTTCCAGGACGATGCAGAACTGCCGTTGGCGTTCAAAGCACCTTCGACCGTACTGGCATAACGACATACGTTGTCGCATAAATTCGACTGGTTAATCTGGCACTCTCTCCGGCCAGGTGAACCAGTCGTTTTTTTATTTTTCGATTGCAAACCACCTTCTCTGAAGCGATTTTCTCCCCACCGGCAGAGTAAAATAGCGTTCGATCGCTGCTTTCTTAAGCATATTTACCCGCGACTTGCGTCATTACTGCTGTGGTGCGAACGCATTAATGGTAATATTTGTGCGCAAAAAAATGGTTTTGCATATGTAACCCCAAACGCAGGGTATATCAGGTGGCAATAACGTGAGTGGAATACTGACGCGCTGGCGACAGTTAGGCAGACGGTACTTCTGGCCGCATCTCCTGTTGGGGATGGTCGCGGCGAGTTTTGGCCTGCCCGCGCTCGGTAATGCTGCTGAACCTAATACCCCCGCGAAGGCGACCGCCAGCAATCACGATCAAGGCGCTAAAGTTAACTTTAACCAGCTTGCTTTGCTGGAAGCGACCAACCGCCGCCCGAATTTTACCGTCGACTACTGGCATCAGCATGCCATTCGTACGGTCATTCGCCATCTTTCTTTTGCTATGGCTCCTCAGGCGCTGCCCGTTGCTGAAGAGCCGTTGCCAATCCAGGCGCACCATCTTGCGTTACTGAATACGCTCAGCGCGATGCTGACGCAAGAAGGCACTCCGCCCGCGACAGTAAGTCGCGTGACATACGCACACTTTACCTCTCAGGCCGCGTTTAGCGTTCCGGTCTGGATCAGCCAGCTGCAGGGTATCCGCGCTGGCCCTCAACGCCTCAGCTAAAAAAGAACCTTCCAACTTATAATTTTTGACTCCGCACCGCGGGGCGTTTGAGATTTTATTATGCTAATCAAATTATTAACAAAAGTATTCGGTAGCCGTAACGAACGTACGCTGCGTCGTATGCGTAAAGTGGTCAATGTCATCAACGCAATGGAACCGGAGATGGAAAAACTCTCCGATGATGAGCTGAAAGCGAAGACCGCTGAATTCCGCGCCCGTCTGGAAAAAGGCGCCAGCGTTGAGAGCCTGATCCCGGAAGCGTTCGCGGTGGTCCGCGAAGCGAGTAAGCGTGTGTTCGGCATGCGCCACTTCGATGTTCAGCTGCTGGGTGGTATGGTCCTGAACGACCGCTGCATCGCGGAAATGCGTACCGGTGAAGGTAAAACCCTGACCGCAACGCTGCCGGCGTACCTGAACGCGTTAAGTGGCAAAGGCGTACACGTGGTTACCGTGAACGACTACCTGGCTCAGCGTGACGCTGAAAATAACCGTCCACTGTTTGAATTCCTCGGCATGACCGTGGGTATCAACATGTCTGGCCTGCCAGCACCAGCCAAGCGTGAAGCCTACAACGCTGATATTACTTACGGTACCAACAACGAATACGGTTTTGACTACCTGCGTGACAACATGGCGTTTAGCCCGGAAGAGCGCGTTCAGCGTAAACTGCACTATGCGTTGGTCGATGAAGTCGACTCCATCTTGATCGATGAAGCGCGTACGCCGCTGATCATTTCCGGTCCGGCTGAAGATAGCTCGGAAATGTATAAAAAAGTGAACAAAATCATTCCGCACCTGATCCGTCAGGAGAAGGAAGATTCCGACACGTTCCAGGGTGAAGGCCACTTCTCCGTTGATGAGAAAGCGCGCCAGGTTAACCTGACCGAACGTGGTCTGGTGCTGATTGAAGAACTGCTGGTGAACGAAGGCATTATGGATGAGGGCGAGTCGCTGTACTCTCCAGGCAACATTATGCTGATGCACCACGTGACTGCCGCACTGCGCGCGCACGTGCTGTTTACCCGTGACGTCGACTACATCGTGAAAGACGGCGAAGTTATCATCGTCGACGAACACACTGGTCGTACGATGCAGGGGCGTCGCTGGTCCGATGGCCTGCACCAGGCTGTTGAAGCGAAAGAAGGCGTGGAGATCCAGAACGAAAACCAGACGCTGGCATCCATTACCTTCCAGAACTACTTCCGTTTGTACGAAAAACTGGCCGGTATGACCGGTACTGCAGACACTGAAGCGTTTGAATTCAGCTCCATCTACAAACTGGATACCGTGGTCGTTCCGACCAACCGTCCGATGATCCGTAAGGATTTACCGGATCTGGTGTACATGACCGAAGCGGAAAAAATTCAGGCGATTATTGAAGATATTAAAGAGCGTACCGCAAATGGCCAGCCGGTGCTGGTGGGTACTATCTCCATTGAAAAATCGGAAGTGGTCTCTAACGAGCTGACCAAAGCGGGTATCAAGCACAACGTACTGAACGCCAAGTTCCACGCCAGCGAAGCGGATATCGTTGCTCAGGCGGGTTATCCGTCAGCCGTAACTATTGCGACAAACATGGCGGGTCGTGGTACCGATATCGTGTTGGGTGGTAGCTGGCAGGCGGAAGTTGCCGAGCTGGAAGACCCAACTCCGGAACAGATTGCCCAGATCAAAGCTGACTGGCAGGTTCGTCATGACGCGGTGTTAGCGGCCGGTGGTTTACATATTATCGGTACTGAGCGCCATGAATCTCGTCGTATCGATAACCAGCTGCGCGGACGTTCCGGTCGTCAGGGGGATGCGGGTTCGTCTCGTTTCTACCTGTCGATGGAAGATGCGCTGATGCGTATTTTTGCCTCTGACCGCGTGTCCGGCATGATGCGTAAACTGGGTATGAAGCCGGGTGAAGCGATTGAACACCCATGGGTGACGAAAGCGATTGCAAACGCGCAGCGTAAAGTGGAAAGCCGCAACTTCGATATTCGTAAGCAACTGCTGGAATATGATGACGTTGCAAACGACCAGCGCCGTGCAATCTACACCCAGCGTAACGAACTGCTGGACGTCTCTGACGTTAGCGAAACCATTAACAGTATCCGCGAAGACGTCTTCAAAGCGACGATTGATGCCTATATTCCGCCGCAGTCACTGGAAGAAATGTGGGATATTCCGGGTCTGCAGGAGCGCCTGAAAAACGACTTCGATCTGGATATGCCGATTTCAGAGTGGCTGGATAAAGAACCTGAGCTGCACGAAGAAACGCTGCGCGAACGTATTCTGGCAAACGCGGTAGAAGTTTATCAGCGCAAAGAAGAAGTTGTGGGCGCAGAGATGATGCGTCACTTCGAAAAAGGCGTGATGCTGCAAACGCTCGACTCGCTGTGGAAAGAGCACCTGGCGGCGATGGATTACCTGCGTCAGGGTATTCACCTGCGTGGTTACGCACAAAAAGATCCGAAGCAGGAATACAAGCGTGAATCCTTCTCTATGTTTGCATCAATGCTGGAATCACTGAAGTATGAAGTGATCAGCACCCTGAGCAAAGTTCAGGTACGTATGCCAGAAGAAGTAGAAGCGATGGAGCAGCAGCGTCGTGAAGAAGCTGAGCGTTTAGCGCAGATGCAGCAGTTGAGCCATAAAGGTGACGATTCCGCCGCAGCAGAAGAGCTGGCAGCACAAACCGGCGATCGTAAAGTGGGTCGTAACGATCCGTGCCCTTGCGGTTCCGGCAAGAAATACAAACAGTGTCATGGCCGTCTGAGCTAAGAAAATATCTTATTGAAAAGGCGCAGACTTCTGCGCCTTTTTTATGGACGATGAAAATGAAAAAATTGCAGATCGCCGTCGGGATTATTCGTAACCAGCACAATGAAATTTTTATCACCCAGCGTGCGGCGGATGCCCATATGGCAAATAAGCTGGAATTCCCCGGCGGGAAAATTGAAGCGGGTGAAACGCCAGAGCAGGCGCTGATTCGCGAACTACAGGAAGAAGTTGGGATCACACCGACTCAGAATTCACTGTTCGAAAAGCTGGAGTATCAGTTTCCGGACCGGCACATCACTCTATGGTTCTGGCTGGTTGAGAGCTGGGAAGGCGAACCGTGGGGCAAAGAGGGACAACCGGCGCAGTGGATTGCGCAAGATACTCTGAATGCGGAGGATTTCCCGCCCGCGAATGCGCCGGTAATTGAAAAGCTGATTGCGGGCTAATGGTGTTCGTAGGCCGGATAAGCGCAGCGCCATCAGGCAAAACAACATACAATGCCGGATGTGGCGTTGCCTTATCCCGTTTTAACAGAATTATTTCTGCTCTTCACTCCAGTCGTCGCTTTCCGACAGATCGCCAGAGCTTGGGATACGTTTCTCTTCTGCGGCCCACTCTCCCAGATCGATTAACTGGCAGCGTTTGCTGCAGAATGGGCGAAACGGACTGACTTCAGCCCACACTACGGGTTTACCGCAGGTTGGGCAGTTGACGATGGTTTGTTCAGACATGTTGACTCCTTAACAGCACGCCAGATCAAAATCGAGACGCTCAGGCACCTGGCCATTCTCGCTATCCAGCGGCATAAAACGAATGGCAAAACGGCTCTTATGACCAGAAATTTGCGGATAAAGCTGCGAATCCAGCGGCAGCTGCAAGCGCAGCAAATCGGCATCTTCGCCGTTATCCTGGTAAAAACCATTCAGGCTGGTTTGTTTACGAAACGGCGCCGAGTTACGAATTAAATCCAGCACCAGCGACAACGCCTGGTTGAGCGGATTCAGGCTGGCAAGCCAGGTTTCAACCTGCGCGTCGCGTTGCGGTTGCGGTAAATGTAACCAGATATGCAGGGTGGGAAGATCGAAACTGCAGCATCCGCCAGGAATGCTTAAACGCTGACGCACGAGGCCAATCAGACGATCTTCACGCAGCGTTTGTCCAATGCGTGGGGCCGAAATCAGAATGCTGCCCGCGCTTTTTAACTGTTGGCGCAATGCGTCGATTCTGCTTTGATCGACGCCGGGAACTTCAACCCAGGCCTGGAGTTTACGCTGTTGTCGTTCAAGTTCTTTCAGGAGTTCGGTTCGGACTTCACCGCGTTCAAAGACATCCAGTAAGTCGCCGATATTACGGAAAAAATGCAGCGCCCCTGCATGGTCTGCAATAGGTAAATTAACGGAGAGCTGTTGGATCAAAAACTCTATGCGCAGCCATGTACGCATCTTCTCATTGAGAGGGTGTTCAAAAAGGACCTGGGTGTGCATTACGGTTTTTCCTGTGAGACAAACTGCAACGCGCATTGCAAATAGAGCGCGTGCAGGCGGGCGACATCCGAGGCGATGGCTTCCGGTGCGCCATTATTATCAATAACATCGTCTGCCACGGCCAGACGCGCTTCACGCGTTGCCTGGGCAGCAAGAATTTGTTCAACATGCTCGCGTGTCACATCATCACGCTGCATGGTTCGTCTGAGCTGGGTCTCAGGGGTGACATCCACCACCAGCACGCGGTTGGCTTTTTTATACAGCGAATTCTCTACCAGCAACGGGACAACCCATAACAGATAGGGCGAGGTCGCTTGATCAAACTGACGCTGTGTTTCCTGCTGAATAAGCGGATGGAGCAGCGCATTTAGCCAGCTTTTTTCCTCAGGATTGGAAAAAATACGTTCGCGTAAAATGCGTCGCTGTAGCGACCCGTCAGCGGCTATCACGTCGGAACCAAAATGTTCTTTAATCGCCACGAGGGCAGGCTTACCTGGTTCAACCACCTGACGCGCAATGATATCTGCATCAATCACGTTTATTCCGAGGTCAGCGAACGCATTTGCAACGGTGCTTTTACCACTGCCAATGCCGCCGGTTAAGGCTACTGTATACCTCATAGATGCAGATCCTGGAGTTTAAGTTTGATTATCAAACAGTTAAAAGTTAAGCGCGTGAAGGCGAGGCTGCTGCAGGATTAACCTACTATTCGCCAGGTAAATTTATGGGATTGTAGCGTAAAAAAAGAGAATTTCGCAGTCTTGCGCGGCATTGATTAGTGCGTATGATAGCGTCACTGGAGTTGTGAGTTTCGATTTTTCGCCATTAACCCCAGGAATCCGCACATGCGTATCGAAGAAGATCTGAAGTTAGGTTTCAAAGACGTTCTTATCCGCCCTAAGCGTTCTACTCTCAAAAGCCGTTCCGATGTTGAGCTGGAACGTCAATTTACCTTTAAGCATTCAGGTCAGACCTGGTCCGGCGTACCGATTATCGCTGCGAACATGGACACTGTCGGGACGTTTGCCATGGCAAAGGCTCTGGCATCTTTCGACATCCTGACGGCTGTGCACAAACACTATTCTGTTGAAGACTGGTCTGCCTTTATCGCAGAGACTTCTACCGATGTGCTCAAGCATGTGATGGTTTCAACCGGCACCTCTGACGCTGATTTCGAAAAAACCAAACAGATTCTGGCGCTCAACCCGGCGCTGAACTTTATCTGCATTGATGTGGCAAATGGCTACTCAGAGCATTTTGTTCAGTTTGTCTCAAAAGCGCGTGAAGCATGGCCGACGAAAACGATCTGTGCGGGCAATGTAGTTACCGGCGAAATGTGTGAAGAGCTGGTGCTTTCCGGTGCGGACATTGTCAAAGTCGGTATTGGGCCAGGTTCTGTATGTACCACGCGTGTAAAAACCGGCGTTGGCTATCCGCAGCTTTCTGCAGTGATTGAATGTGCCGATGCAGCCCACGGTCTGGGCGGTATGATTGTCAGCGACGGTGGCTGCACAATGCCGGGTGACGTGGCAAAAGCGTTCGGCGGCGGTGCGGACTTCGTTATGCTCGGCGGGATGCTGGCCGGTCATGAAGAAAGTGGCGGCAAAATTGTTGAAGAGAACGGTGAGAAATTCATGCTGTTCTACGGTATGAGCTCTGAATCTGCCATGACGCGTCACGTAGGTGGTGTTGCACAGTACCGCGCCGCAGAAGGTAAAACCGTTAAGCTGCCGCTGCGTGGTCCGGTTGATAATACCGCTCGCGATATCCTCGGCGGCCTGCGTTCAGCCTGTACTTATGTCGGTGCATCTCGTCTGAAAGAGCTGACCAAACGTACAACGTTTATTCGTGTACAGGAACAAGAAAACCGCGTTTTCAATAGCCTGTAACATGATCAAGCTGGCGTGTGGTAATGCGCCAGCTTTATCCCACGCCGCTCATTGCATCTCCCAAATGGAAAATCGGTAAATACATCGCGACAACCAGCGTACCGATGATCAAACCCGTAATGACCAGTAACGCGGGCTCAAGTAGCGCAGCCAGATTTTCCGCCTGAGACAGCGTTTTCTCTCCGTGATGGTGGGCGAGATTACGCAGCATTGCATCCAGCGAACCTGATGCTTCCCCCGTTCTTACCAGCTGTATACATAATGGACTGAATTGACCGCAATTTTTCAGCGCCAACCAGACAGGTTTCCCGGCGCTGATATCGTGATGAACCTGCGCTAAACGTTGAGACCAGAAAGGGCTGGCAAGCGTTTCACTAACACTCTCAAGACCCTGTAAAAAGGGAATGCCAGCGTTTTGTGTTAACGCCAGAACGGTAAAAATCTGTGCGAGTTTTTGCCCTCTGACCATTGCTCCTGTAACAGGGAGCCCAAGCAACCATTTCTGACTCAGAATGAGCCAATACGGTTTTTGTTTGATCACGTGATATGTCATAACCGAGAGCATAGTGAATGCTACCGCCAGCCACCCCCATTGGCTGCTATAGTCGGCGATGGCAATAATCCCCCGAGTGAGCGCCGGTAGTGGGGTGTTGAACGTTTGGTAGATGGCGGCAAACTCAGGGAGCACAAACTGCAGCATCGCAAATACCACTATTACCGCCATCGTGATGATGATAATCGGATAGCGCAGGGCTTTTTTAACTTTATCAGCGAGTTGCTGCTGGTTTTTTTGCTGTCTGGCGAGTTCAAAACAGCAATCATCCAGCTTACCTGTAAGCTCTCCGGTACGGATCATCGCCTGATAAAGTGGCGGAAAAACGTGTTGCCATGTTGCGAGTGAGGTGGAGAGGGAAATGCCCTGCTCCATATCGTGAGCCAGCGTGCGCAGTAGCGCCTGCCACTGGCTGCTGGGATGCTGTTCAGCCAGCAGGGTTAGCGCTGCCGAGAGTGTTAGCCCTGCTTTCAGTAAGGTTGCCAACTGATGTATGGTTTCGGCGCTTCTTTCACGGCTCCAGTGAGAGTTTTTGACACGGATACGTTTAATACGTAACGGCGTGATATGCCGCTGCTCCAGTGCTTGTATCAGCGAGAGTCGGGTTTCAGCCCATAATACGCCTTCCGACGGCTCACCTTCGTTGTTAATGCCTTGCCAGCGCCAAAGCTGTTTAGCTGACATGCGGCATGCCCAGTACGCGAATCAGTTCTTCATATGTCGTTAAGCCTTGTTCGACGGCCTGACAGCCATTCCCGAAAAGCGTACTCCCTGATAGCAGAGCATCTGACTCCACCCCGTCTACGGATGTGCCGCTGGCGATATTCTGGCGTAATGCAGGAGTAACGGGCAGCACTTCAAACAATGCGGTACGGCCATAAAACCCGTGATAACAATGTTCGCAACCAGACGCATGCCAACGTGGCAGTGGCATGGGCCAGATTGCTTTGGGGAGCGTGATGGATGTCTCCAGGCGTTGTCGGCAATGGGGGCATAGCTTTCTGACCAGCCGTTGGGCAATGACGAGCGTCAGCGCGGAGGCGATCATCCAACGCGCAACCCCCATTTGCTGCAGGCGCACCAGGGTTTCACTGGTGGAATTTGTATGCAGTGTTGACAGAACCAGATGGCCGGTTTGTGCTGCCTTAAGCGCTATTTCAGCCGTTTCGCCATCGCGGATTTCGCCGACCATAATGATGTCGGGATCCTGGCGCAGCAGAGCGCGCAATACTCCCTGAAAAGTAAGACCTGCGCGTGGGTGAATTTGTGTCTGGTTAAGGCCTGCGATCGGGATCTCTACCGGGTCCTCTACGCTACAAAGATTCACATCTGATGTATTTCGGGTTTGTAGCGCGCTGTACAGGGTGACCGTTTTACCGCTCCCGGTAGGCCCGGTAACCAGAATCAGCCCTTGAGGCTGCTGCAACGCTTGCGAAAATGCTGCCAGCTGTTCGTCCTGCATTCCCAGCGTAGTGATATCCAGCGTCTGATCGACCTGTTGAAGTAGCCGCAGCACTACCTTTTCACCCCAGCGACAGGGCAGGGTGGAGATACGAAACGAAATGGGCTGCCCTGAAATCTCAACGGTAAATTGTCCGTCTTGTGGCAGCCGGTGCTCGGCGATATCCAGACTGCCTAATACTTTTAATCTCGCAGTGATAGCGATGCCCATCTCAGTTGTGACTTCCGGCAAAGCGTGTAATACGCCATCCACGCGTAATCTGATCCGATAGCGATGTTCCGCGGGTTCAAAGTGAATATCAGAAGCCCGTTGAGCCAGGGCGGATTGAAACGTCTGATTCAGCAACCCGGCTGCGGTAGCGCTGCTTTCAGACACTACGACCGGTAACATTTTCTGTGGCGTATGCGTGTGCCCTTCCATTTGCTGGCGCGTCCAGCAAACAATGTCGATTCGTCGGGTGGTGGCAAAATGCAGGGCATCCAGCAGCTCATGGGATGGTGCATCCACCACGGCGATGTGTACTACTTCATTGTCTGCATCGAGTAATATTCCCTGATAACGTTGGCATAGCGCCGTAAGTTGCGTGGTATTCATCTCTTTTCCTTAGTAGGTATCGAAGCGGAAAACGTCTTCGCAAGCCTGTTGCAGTGCGCTGTCATTTTGAATGGCGCAGTTACGGCTCCAGCCGGTAATGCCGTTGGCATTGTCCCAGCCCGGCGTCATCGTGATGCTTAGCCCGTTCAGGCTTTCCTGGCCTGTGAGACTGACAACGCCTTTTTCAACACTCATGCCTGAGACATAACGGGTGGTTGTGGGGGAGGGGATGCCATTGGTCCCGGCATCGCAAGTCTCCGTTCCACCATGCTCCAGCGCACAGAGTTCGACCGCGGTGCGATAGGGGACAAAGGTTTGCAGCATGTCTGTCAGGGCGGCTTTGCGTAGATAGTTTTGATAAGCCGGAATACCGATGGCGCTAAGAATGGCAATGATGCCAATGACCACCATCAGTTCGATAAGCGTGAAGCCTCGTTGTTTATCCATTGTTGATTCGCTCCTGGAGTTAGCTGGCGCTACTTTGGCAAATCGAACGGATCTTTGGCGAGAGACAAAAAACAGAACAGGAAGGCAGGTTCAGAGGATATTTACGAAATTACAGCATCAGACAACGTATTTGCGAAGGGGCTCGAAGAAACTGCCGGATGACGGCGTAAATGCCTTATCCGGCTGGGGGATGCCCGATAAGCGAAGCGCCATCGGGCCTTGCTATTAGAAATTAACGAAAACGCATGGAGAGATCGAGCGCGCGGACGTGCTTGGTCAGGGCGCCAACGGAGATAAAGTCCACACCGGTTTCGGCAAATTCTCGCAGTGTTTCATGGGTGACGTTACCCGAGACTTCCAGACGCGCCTGGCCGTTGGTGCGTTTTACCGCTTCGCGCATTTGCTCAGTTTCGAAGTTATCGAGCATGATGATGTCCGCCCCGGCTTTCAGCGCGTCGTCCAGTTCTTCCAGGCTTTCAACTTCAACTTCAACGGGTACATCCGGATGCAACCAGAAGGCTTTTTCAACGGCCTGGCGTACCGAACCAGAAGCAATAATATGGTTTTCTTTAATCAGGAAGGCGTCAGAAAGCCCCAGACGATGATTCGCGCCGCCGCCGCATAACACGGCGTATTTCAGGGCAGTACGCAGCCCTGGCAGCGTTTTACGTGTATCCAGTAGTTGGGTTTTTGTCCCCGCCAGCAGATCGACGTATTTACGCACCTCGCTCGCCACACCCGAAAGCGTCTGCACAAAATTAAGCGCGGTACGTTCGCCGGTCAGCAGTACGCGGGAAGGTCCGTCCAGCTCAAACAGCGGTTGATTAGCTTTAATACTGTCGCCATCCTCGACATGCCAGGTGATGTTGACATCATCGCCAGCCAGTTGAATAAAGACCTCTTCCACCCAACGTTTCCCGCAAAAAACGCCATTTTCTCGGGTGATCACGGTGGCGTGGGAGCGCATGTCTTCGGGTAAAAGCTGTGCGGTGATATCGTTATTGGCATCAACTTCTCCGCCTAAATCTTCGCGCAGTGCCTGGGCTACAGCGGCAGGGATATCCAGATTTATGCGTTCCAACAGCGCGTCACGTCGGTAGTCAGGGTTATAGCGGCGAGGCGGCATGATAAAACTCCAAATTGCTAACGAATCATAAGGTAGAAACATGCTACCCTGAACCTGATATGAGCACCACCAATAAGGAGATTCTGCATGTTGTTAGATGAGGGTTGGCTGGCAGAGGCGCGACGCGTTCCCTCTCCTCATTACGATTGCCGCCCGGATGACGAAAACCCTTCTCTGCTGGTGGTGCATAATATCAGTCTGCCGCCCGGCGAATTTGGCGGCCCGTGGATAGACGCGTTGTTTACCGGCACGATTGATCCCAATGCCCATCCTTTTTTTGCTGAGATCGCCCATTTGCGCGTCTCGGCCCATTGTTTGATCCGCCGTGATGGTGAGATTGTGCAGTACGTCCCTTTTGATAAACGCGCCTGGCATGCGGGCGTGTCAAATTATCAGGGGCGTGAGCGCTGTAATGATTTTTCAATTGGTATCGAGCTGGAAGGAACGGATACGCTGGCCTATACCGATGCACAGTATAAGCAACTTGCAGCCGTGACCAATGCACTGATTACGCGTTATCCGACCATTGCCAGCAATATAACTGGACACTGCAACATTGCCCCCGAGCGTAAGACCGATCCCGGGCCGTCTTTTGACTGGGCAAAATTTCGCGCCCTGGTCACCCCCTCGTCGCACAAGGAGATGACATGACGTTGTTTACAACATTACTGGTGTTGATTGTTGAACGCCTGTTTAAGCTGGGTGAGCACTGGCAGCTTGATCATCGGGTGGAAGCTTTTTTCCGCCGAATTAAGCACTTCTCGATGATGCGTACGGTGGGCATGACCCTGATTGCAATGGGGCTGACATTCCTGCTGCTGCGCGCGGTTCATGGGCTGCTGTTTAACGTTCCGTTACTGGTGGCGTGGATCTTAATTGGCTTGCTGTGCATTGGAGCAGGCAAGGCGCGTCTCCACTATCACGCCTATTTACAGGCGGCATCTCGTGATGATGTACATGCTCGTGAGGCGATGGCCAGCGAGCTGACGCTTATCCATGGTGTTCCGCCGGACTGTGATGAGCGTGAGTTCCTGCGTGAACTGCAGAACGCGCTGTTATGGAACAACTTTCGCTTTTATCTGGCGCCGTTATTCTGGTTGATTGTCGGTGGTCCTTGGGGACCGGTGACGCTGGTTGGTTATGCCTTTTTACGCGCCTGGCAGTCCTGGCTGGCGCGCTATCAGACGCCGCATCAGCGTCTGCAATCGGGTATTGATGCGATCCTGCATGTGCTGGACTGGATCCCGGTTCGTTTGGCTGGCGTAGTCTATGCGCTGCTGGGACACGGCGAGAAAGCGCTGCCGGCCTGGTTTGCCTCACTGGCGGATCTGCATACTTCGCAATATCAGGTGTTAACGCGTCTGGCGCAGTTCTCTCTGGCGCGTGAACCGCATACTGATAAAGTCGAAACGCCAAAAGCGGCTGTTTCAATGGCGAAGAAGACTTCGTTTGTGGTGGTGGTGGTCATTGCGCTGCTGACAATTTATGGAACACTGATCTAACGATTGTTGCCGGATAGCGGCATAACCGCCTTATCCGGCCTGGCGCATATGTAGGCCGGATAACGGCGCAATGACTCAATACGTATCCGCTGGCGGCACGCCAAAATCAGGCATCCCGTTTTCGTCCCAGCGCACCAGTTTCAGACGCGTATGGCGGTTTGGATCGTACAACGGATCGCCTTCAATTTCGGTGTAATTTCTCGCGTGGTACACCAGTACATCTTCACCTTCCGGCGTTTGCGTAAAGCTGTTGTGTCCCGGTCCATACTGGCGATTTTCATAGCTGGTGGTAAAGACCGGGCGCGGTGATTTTTGCCAGTTCTGCGGGGTGAGCGGATCGGCGTTGAGGTCAATCCACAGTAACCCCATACAGTAATTCTCATCGGTGGCGCTGGCCGAATAGCTGATAAACAGCTTGTCGCCATGCACCATGACGGCCGGACCTTCGTTGACCCAGAAACCCCGGCATTCCCAGTCATACTCAGGATGGCTGAGCATGACCGGCTCGCCTTTAATCGTCCATGGGTTTTCCAGCTCGGCGAGATAAATATTGGAATTTCCGGCGATATCGGGCGATTTTTGCGCCCATAGATACCACTGTTTTCCCTGATGATTAAAGGTGGTGGCATCCAGGGCGAAGGTATCAAACTGCGTTTTAATCTGGCCTTTCTCTATCCACTTGCCGGTCAACGGATCGGCGTCTGCGCACTCCAAAGCAAACATGCGGTGCTGGAACATCCCCAGCTTATCAAGCGCCTGAGTATGGGTAGCGGCAAAATAGATGTACCACTTGCCCGCCAGATGATGAAGTTCCGGCGCCCAGATGAGTTGGCTCATAGGACCACTTTCCGGCTTACGCCAGACGACAACGGGAGTGGCGGAGCGCAATCCCTCCAGAGAGTCGGCCCGACGAATCTCCAGTCGGTCATATTCTGGCACTGACGCAATGAAATAGTAGTGGCTACCGTCGCGTAAG
The DNA here is from genome assembly GCF_005281025.1 of Citrobacter sp. wls714. Taxonomy (NCBI): domain Bacteria; kingdom Pseudomonadati; phylum Pseudomonadota; class Gammaproteobacteria; order Enterobacterales; family Enterobacteriaceae; genus Citrobacter; species Citrobacter sp. wls714. The sequence continues at coordinate 223,808 of NZ_SZWZ01000095.1, forward strand.
ATAAACGGATCGGCGCGTTGTTCGATAAAGGGATTTGGCCACTGATTCATTAGGCTTTCCTTACGGTTTCAGTCGTTTTTATATCGTGGTATTCATTCAGTTCACGGTAGTTGGCGCGACGCTTTTCTAAATCTGCCTGGATTTGCTGCATAAACTCGCGGTCAACTTTCAGCAGACGAACCACGCCTGCGGTAATCAGGTAGCCTACGCCGGGTATGATGGTAAACAGCAGCATAATACCGTTGATGGCAGAGTCGCTTTGCGCTTTCGCCCCTGCATCGTAGCCGTACCAGGAGAGCAGGAAGCCAACCATCGCCCCGGCAATCGCCAGGCCCAGCTTGAGGAAGAACAGGTTACCGGAGAAACTGATCCCGGTGATGCGCTTACCGGTTTTCCACTCACCGTAGTCATCGACATCCGCCATCAACGACCAGTGCAGCGGGGAAGGGATCTGATGCAGGATGTTGAGCAGGAAGTAGAGCACCATGATCATCATGGTGGCTTTCGGGTCGAAGAAATAAAATGCAGCGGAGAAAATCGCCAGGATGATGTTGGTCCAGAAGAACACCTTCAGTTTGCACCAGCGATCGGTTAATACCTTCGCCAGCATGCTGCCGATCATCATGCCGACGACGCCGAGGCTGATAAACAACGTGGCGAACTGCGTGCTTTGTTGCATAACCCACGTAACGTAGTACATGGTGGCGGCCATGCGAATAAAGCCCGGGCAGACGTTGCACAGGGTTAACAGCAGGATTTTTACCCACTGATCGTTCTTCCACACGTCTTTCAGGTCGGCTTTTAAATCGTCGTTAGTCTGCACGGCGGGGCGAACGCGTTCACGGACTGATGCAAAGCAAAACAGGAACATACACATGCCGATGAAGGCGAGCACCGCCATCGCCATCTGATACCCTTTAGCTTTGTCTTCCCCGCCAAACCAGTCAGCCATCGGCAGCAGGGTGAGGGAGAGTAGCAGGGTTGCAATCCCTACCAATACAAAGCGATATGACTGACAGGCGACGCGTTCCTTGGGATCGTTGGTGATAACGCTGCCGAGCGAACAGTAGGGAATGTTGATCGCCGTATAGGTAATAGAGAGCAGGAAGTAGGTGACGAAGGCATAGATAACTTTGCTGTTATACGTCCACTCAGGGGTGGTAAACATAAGCACGCTGAATAATGCGTAAGGGAAAGCCATCCACAAAAGCCATGGACGAAATCGACCATATTTACTGCGTGTGCGGTCGGCCATCGCGCCCATTATAGGGTCGGTAACGGCATCGATAACGCGTACTGAGAGTAGTAATACGCCGACCAGGGCAGGCGCCAGACCAAAAATATCTGTATAAAAGTAGTTAACAAACAACATGATGGCGCCAAAGATGATGTTGCATCCGGCGTCGCCCATTCCATAGCCGATCTTTTCTTTCACCGTGAGCTTACTGGTTTCCATCAACTGCACTCCATTAATAAGATATGGAGAGAATTATTGTCTGGTACCGGTGTTTTTACGTTGCAGGATAACGCCGCTGATATGGACGAAACAGTCGTGAATGGGAAAGTGTGAGGCAGGTAACAACCCCCACCCGGTCCAGGTGGGGGAGGGAAGTTTAATGCGCTTTAACCGCGCGGGCCGTTTTCTGCTTGCACAGATAGCCGATGCCAAGAATACCAATCCATACCGGGATTAAGTACACCGAGATCGCCATGCCCGGCGTCATCAGCATAATCACCAGCACTGCGGCCATGAACAGCAGGCACACCCAGTTACCAAGCGGGTAGAACAGAGCCGGGAAGCGGGTGGTTACGCCCTGCTGCTGTTTGGCTTTGCGGAACTTCATGTGCGCCAGGCTGATCATCGCCCAGTTGATCACCAGGGCGGAAACCACCAATGCCATCAGCAGGCCAAAGGCGGATTCCGGCGCCAGATAGTTGATCAACACACACAGAGCCGTTACCAGCGCGGAGACCAGAATGGTGTTTACCGGTACGCCGCGCTTGTCGACGTTCATCAGCGCTTTCGGCGCGTTGCCCTGCTGCGCCAGACCGAACAGCATGCGGCTATTGCAGTATACACAGCTGTTATAGACAGAAAGGGCGGCGGTCAACACCACGATGTTCAGCGCATTGGCAACAAAGGTGTCGCCCAGCTCGTGGAAAATAAGGACAAACGGGCTGGTATCAGCCGTGACGCGTGTCCACGGCATCAGGGAAAGCAGAACCGCCAGCGAACCGACATAGAAAATCAGGATGCGGTAGATAACCTGGTTAGTCGCTTTCGGAATGCTTTGCTCCGGGTTATCGGCTTCTGCTGCGGTGATGCCGACCAGTTCCAGCCCACCAAAGGAGAACATGATAATCGCCATCATCATCACCAGACCGGTGAAGCCGTGTGGCAGGAAGCCCCCCTGGCTCCACAAGTTGCTGACGCTGGCCTGTGGGCCGCCGTTACCGCTAAACAGCAACCAGCCGCCGAACAGGATCATCGCAACTACGGCAATGACTTTAATAATGGCAAACCAGAACTCCATCTCGCCAAACACCTTCACGTTGGTCAGGTTGATGGCGTTGATCAGCACGAAGAAGGCCGCCGCAGAAACCCAGGTTGGGATCTCCGGATACCAGAACTGAATGTATTTACCTACGGCAGTCAGCTCTGCCATGGCAACCAAAACGTACAGTACCCAATAGTTCCAGCCGGAAGAGAAACCCGCGAAACCGCCCCAGTATTTATAAGCAAAGTGGCTAAAGGAGCCTGCAACCGGCTCTTCAACCACCATTTCACCTAACTGACGCATAATCAAAAAGGCGATAAAGCCGGCAATAGCGTAACCGAGAATAATCCCCGGTCCTGCAGACTGGATAACGGATGCGCTACCAAGGAATAACCCGGTACCAATCGCGCCACCCAGCGCGATGAGCTGTATATGGCGGTTTTTAAGGCCGCGCTTGAGCTGATCGCCATGCGGTTGACTTTCCATCATTAAACCTCGTGTGTGGTTTTACTCTTCATATTTCGAGTACTTATTTTTTGAACTACGCAGCAATGCGTGTGTAAGTTTGCAATTCCGTTTGTTGTATTAATTTGTTTACAGATGCCAATAAGGAAATGTTGCCTCAATACTTTTGTCTTGATCAGAATAATGTTATGCGAGCGCGAATGCACCTGCTTTATGCGAGGGTGTTGACGAGTTGAATAAAAAGAAACCATTTGTAAATGCGAGTTTATCTACCTCAAAATTTCCATTTTGAATTTTTATTCATTAATTTCGCTTTAAAAGTCGATAATTAGGTAGGTGAATCGGTTCAGATAATATATTTTTTCGTTTCAATTCGGTTAAAACTACCCCATGGTGGGTAAATTTAACATTTGTGCATAGTTACATGTTTGAAACGTTATTTCTGTAATGTTGTTAAAATATGCCCCCTTTACTGATTTCAATCAAAACCTGTATGGACAGAAGGTGAATACTTTGTTACTTTAGCGTCAAGAACATGAAATTGGTAAGACCAATTGACTCCGGGCAAATGGCTTAAGACAGGAAATCATGGCCTACAGCAAAATCCGCCAACCAAAACTCTCCGATGTGATTGAGCAGCAGCTGGAGTTTTTAATTCTTGAGGGGACACTTCGCCCCGGAGAAAAACTCCCACCGGAACGCGAGCTGGCAAAACAGTTTGACGTCTCCCGCCCCTCCTTACGCGAGGCGATCCAACGCCTTGAAGCGAAGGGGTTACTGCTTCGTCGTCAGGGCGGTGGCACTTTTGTTCAGAGCAGCCTGTGGCAGAGCTTTAGCGACCCACTGGTAGAGCTGCTCTCTGACCATCCTGAATCCCAGTTTGACCTGCTTGAGACGCGCCATGCGTTGGAAGGTATTGCAGCCTATTACGCTGCATTACGCAGCACGGATGAAGACAAAACGCGTATCCGTGAACTCCACCATGCGATCGAGCTTGCGCAACAGTCCGGCGATCTGGACGGCGAATCCGATGCGGTACTCCAGTATCAAATTGCTGTCACCGAAGCCGCACACAATGTGGTACTGCTCCATCTGCTAAGGTGTATGGAGCCGATGCTGGCCCAGAATGTTCGTCAAAACTTCGAATTGCTGTACGCGCGTCGCGAGATGCTGCCGCTGGTAAGCAGTCATCGTACCCGTATCTTTGAAGCAATCATCGCCGGGAAGCCTGAAGAGGCGCGTGAAGCGTCTCACCGTCACCTGGCGTTTATCGAAGAGATTTTACTGGACAGAAGCCGTGAGGAAAGCCGTCGTGAACGCGCCTTACGCCGTCTGGAGCAACGAAAGAATTAGTGATTTTTCTGGCAGAACGTTAACCAGAAGATGTTGTAAATCAAGCGCTAATAAAATGCGCGGCAACTAAACGCAGAACCTGTCTTATTACGCTCTCTGACGAGAACGTAATGGGACAGGTTCCAGATAACTCAACGTATTAGATAGATAAGGAATACCCCCATGTCAGAACGTTTCCCAAATGACGTGGATCCGATCGAAACTCGCGACTGGCTACAGGCGATCGAATCGGTCATCCGTGAAGAAGGTGTTGAGCGTGCTCAGTATCTGATCGACCAACTGCTTTCAGAAGCGCGCAAAGGCGGCGTGAAAGTAGCGGCAGGTGCAGGGGCCAGCAATTATGTAAACACTATTGCCGTTGAAGATGAACCGGAATATCCGGGTAATCTGGATCTGGAACGTCGTATCCGTTCTGCTATCCGCTGGAACGCCATCATGACCGTACTGCGCGCGTCTAAAAAGGACCTCGAGCTGGGTGGCCACATGGCATCCTTCCAGTCCTCCGCAACGGTATATGATGTTTGCTTCAACCACTTCTTCCGCGCACGCAACGAGCAGGATGGCGGCGACCTGGTATACTTCCAGGGTCACATCTCTCCGGGTATCTACGCACGCGCATTCCTGGAAGGTCGTCTGACTGAAGAGCAGATGAACAACTTCCGTCAGGAAGTACATGGCAAAGGCCTGTCTTCCTACCCACACCCGAAACTGATGCCAGAATTCTGGCAGTTCCCGACCGTCTCTATGGGTCTGGGCCCAATCGGTGCTATCTACCAGGCTAAATTCCTGAAATATCTGGAACACCGTGGCCTGAAAGATACCTCTAAACAAACCGTTTACGCTTTCCTCGGCGACGGCGAGATGGATGAGCCAGAATCTAAAGGTGCGATCACTATCGCGACCCGTGAAAAACTGGACAACCTGGTCTTTGTTATCAACTGTAACCTGCAGCGTCTTGACGGCCCGGTCACCGGTAACGGCAAGATTGTTAACGAACTGGAAGGCATCTTTGCAGGTGCTGGCTGGAACGTTATCAAAGTCATGTGGGGCGGTCGTTGGGATGAGCTGCTGCGTAAAGACACCAGCGGTAAACTGATCCAGCTGATGAACGAAACCGTTGACGGCGACTACCAGACCTTCAAATCCAAAGATGGCGCATACGTACGTGAGCATTTCTTCGGTAAATACCCGGAAACCGCAGCTCTGGTTGCTGACTGGACCGATGAGCAGATTTGGGCTCTGAACCGTGGTGGTCACGATCCGAAGAAAGTCTACGCTGCACTGAAAAAAGCGCAGGAAACCAAAGGCAAAGCAACTGTAATCCTCGCCCATACCATTAAAGGTTACGGCATGGGTGACACTGCTGAAGGTAAAAACATCGCTCACCAGGTTAAGAAAATGAACATGGACGGCGTGCGTTATATCCGCGACCGTTTCAACGTTCCAGTGACCGATGAGCAGGTTGAAAACCTGTCGTACATCACCTTCCCGGAAGGTTCTGAAGAGCACACCTATCTGCACGCTCAGCGTCAGAAACTGCACGGCTACCTGCCTGCTCGTCAGCCGAACTTCACCGAGAAGCTGGAACTGCCGGCTCTGGAAGACTTCGGTGCGCTGCTGGAAGAGCAGAACAAAGAAATCTCCACCACTATCGCGTTCGTTCGTGCCCTGAACGTGATGCTGAAGAACAAGTCGATCAAAGATCGTCTGGTGCCGATCATCGCTGACGAAGCGCGTACTTTCGGTATGGAAGGTCTGTTCCGTCAGATCGGTATCTACAGCCCGAACGGCCAGCAGTACACCCCGCAGGACCGTGAGCAGGTTGCTTACTATAAAGAAGACGAGAAAGGTCAGATCCTGCAGGAAGGTATCAACGAACTGGGTGCCGGTGCATCCTGGCTTGCTGCTGCGACTTCTTACAGCACCAACGATCTGCCGATGATCCCGTTCTACATCTACTACTCCATGTTCGGGTTCCAGCGTATCGGCGACCTGTGCTGGCAGGCTGGTGACCAGCAGGCGCGCGGCTTCCTGATTGGTGGTACTTCCGGTCGTACTACGCTGAACGGCGAAGGTCTGCAGCACGAAGATGGTCACAGCCATATTCAGTCTCTGACTATCCCGAACTGTATCTCTTACGATCCGTCTTACGCGTACGAAGTTGCGGTCATCATGCACGATGGTCTGGAGCGTATGTACGGTGAGAAACAAGAGAACGTTTACTACTATATCACCACGCTGAACGAAAACTACCACATGCCGGCAATGCCAGCAGGTGCCGAGGAAGGTATCCGTAAAGGTATCTACAAACTCGAAACCATCGAAGGTAGCAAAGGTAAGGTTCAGCTGCTGGGCTCCGGTTCTATCCTGCGTCACGTCCGTGAAGCAGCGCAGATCCTGGCGAAAGACTACGGTGTAGGTTCTGACGTTTACAGCGTAACTTCCTTCACTGAACTGGCGCGTGATGGCCAGGATTGTGAGCGCTGGAACATGCTGCACCCGATGGAAACGCCGCGCGTTCCGTACATCGCTCAGGTGATGAACGACGCACCGGCAGTAGCATCTACTGACTATATGAAACTGTTTGCCGAACAGGTTCGTACTTATGTACCGGCTGATGATTACCGCGTACTGGGTACTGACGGCTTCGGTCGCTCTGACAGCCGTGAAAACCTGCGTCACCACTTCGAAGTTGATGCTTCCTACGTGGTTGTAGCGGCCCTGGGCGAACTGGCTAAACGTGGCGAAATCGATAAGAAAGTGGTTGCTGACGCAATCACCAAATTCAACATCGATGCAGATAAAGTTAACCCGCGTCTGGCGTAAGAGGTAAAAGAATAATGGCTATCGAAATCAATGTACCGGACATCGGGGCTGATGAAGTTGAAATCACCGAGATCCTGGTCAAAGTGGGCGACAAAGTTGAAGCTGAACAGTCGCTGATCACCGTAGAAGGCGACAAAGCCTCTATGGAAGTTCCGTCTCCTCAGGCTGGTATCGTTAAAGAGATCAAAGTCTCTGTTGGCGATAAAACTGAGACCGGCAAACTGATCATGATTTTCGATTCCGCCGATGGTGCAGCAGCCGCTGCACCTGCTCCGGCAGAAGAGAAGAAAGAAGCAGCTCCGGCAGCAGCACCTGCTGCGGCAGCGGCGAAAGAAGTACACGTACCGGACATCGGTGGTGACGAAGTTGAAGTTACCGAAGTGATGGTTAAAGTGGGCGACACCGTTGCGGCTGAACAGTCTCTGATCACTGTAGAAGGCGACAAAGCCTCTATGGAAGTTCCGGCGCCGTTCGCAGGTACCGTTAAAGAGATCAAAATCAACACCGGCGACAAAGTGTCTACTGGCTCCCTGATTATGATCTTTGAAGTGGCGGGCGAAGCGGGCGCGGCTGCACCGGCGAAAGCTGAAGCGGCTCCAGCAGCAGCTCCGGCTCCGGCAGCCTCTGGCTCGAAAGAAGTTAACGTACCGGACATCGGTGGTGACGAAGTTGAAGTCACTGAAGTGATGGTTAAAGTGGGCGATAAAATTGCCGCTGAACAATCACTGATCACCGTAGAAGGCGACAAAGCTTCTATGGAAGTTCCGGCTCCGTTCGCGGGTACCGTGAAAGAAATCAAAATCAGCACCGGCGACAAAGTGAAAACCGGTTCTCTGATTATGGTCTTCGAAGTTGAAGGCGCAGCACCTGCGGCCGCTCCGGCTAAACAGGAAGCGGCGGCTCCGGCTCCTGCGGCGAAAGCTGAGAAGCCAGCGGCTCCAGCTGCAAAAGCGGAAGGTAAATCTGACTTCGCTGAAAACGACGCTTACGTCCACGCCACCCCGCTGATTCGTCGCCTGGCGCGCGAATTCGGCGTAAACCTGGCGAAAGTGAAAGGCACTGGTCGTAAAGGTCGTATCCTGCGTGAAGACGTTCAGGCTTACGTGAAAGACGCGGTTAAACGCGCCGAGTCTGCACCGGCAGCATCTGCTGGCGGCGGTATCCCGGGCATGCTGCCCTGGCCGAAAGTGGACTTCAGCAAGTTTGGTGAAATCGAAGAAGTGGAACTGGGCCGTATCCAGAAAATCTCTGGTGCTAACCTGAGCCGTAACTGGGTGATGATCCCGCACGTTACTCACTTCGACAAGACCGATATCACCGATCTGGAAGCGTTCCGTAAACAACAGAACGCCGAAGCTGAAAAACGTAAACTGGACGTGAAATTCACCCCAGTAGTCTTCATCATGAAAGCCGTTGCCGCCGCTCTGGAACAGATGCCGCGCTTCAACAGCTCTCTGTCCGAAGACGGTCAGCGTCTGACCCTGAAGAAATACATCAACATCGGCGTTGCGGTAGATACCCCGAATGGTCTGGTTGTTCCGGTCTTCAAAGACGTGAACAAGAAGAGCATTACCGAGCTGTCTCGCGAACTGACCACCATCTCTAAGAAAGCGCGTGATGGCAAGCTGACCGCTGGCGAAATGCAGGGCGGTTGCTTCACCATCTCCAGCATCGGTGGCCTGGGTACTACCCACTTCGCGCCGATTGTGAACGCGCCGGAAGTGGCGATCCTCGGTGTCTCCAAGTCCTCTATGGAGCCAGTGTGGAACGGTAAAGAGTTTATGCCGCGTCTGATGATGCCGATTTCGCTCTCCTTTGACCACCGCGTAATCGACGGTGCGGATGGTGCGCGCTTTATCACCATCATCAACAACATGCTGTCTGACATTCGCCGCCTGGTGATGTAAGCGAAAAAGCCGGCCCGACGGCCGGCTTTTTTCTGGTAATCTCATGAAGTCAGTGAGGTTATTGTGCGAAAGACAAATCGGTTGCCGTTTGTTGTTTCAAAATTGTTAACAATTTTGTAAAATACGGGCGGATAGAACGACCCGGTGGACGACGGGTATAAATTAAGAGGTCATGATGAGCACTGAAATCAAAACTCAGGTCGTGGTACTTGGGGCAGGCCCTGCAGGTTACTCTGCTGCCTTCCGTTGCGCAGATTTAGGTCTGGAGACCGTCATCGTAGAACGTTACAGCACCCTCGGTGGTGTTTGTCTGAACGTCGGCTGTATCCCTTCTAAAGCGCTGCTGCACGTAGCAAAAGTTATCGAAGAAGCCAAAGCGCTGGCTGAACACGGTATCGTTTTTGGCGAGCCGAAAACCGATATCGACAAGATTCGTACCTGGAAAGAAAAAGTTATCACTCAACTGACCGGCGGTCTGGCTGGTATGGCTAAAGGCCGTAAAGTGAAAGTGGTTAACGGTCTGGGTAAATTTACCGGGGCGAACACCCTGGAAGTTGAAGGCGAAAACGGCAAAACCGTGATCAACTTCGACAACGCGATCATCGCGGCGGGTTCCCGTCCGATCGAGCTGCCGTTCATTCCGCACGAAGATCCGCGCGTGTGGGACTCCACTGACGCGCTGGAACTGAAAACGGTTCCTAAGCGCCTGCTGGTTATGGGCGGCGGTATCATCGGTCTGGAAATGGGTACCGTGTACCATGCACTGGGTTCAGAGATCGACGTGGTTGAAATGTTCGATCAGGTTATCCCGGCTGCCGATAAAGACGTGGTTAAAGTCTTCACCAAGCGCATCAGCAAGAAATTCAACCTGATGCTGGAAACCAAAGTGACCGCCGTTGAAGCGAAAGAAGACGGTATCTACGTTTCCATGGAAGGCAAAAAAGCGCCTGCTGAAGCACAGCGTTACGATGCCGTGCTGGTGGCTATCGGTCGTGTACCGAACGGCAAAAACCTCGATGCGGGCAAAGCTGGCGTGGAAGTTGACGACCGTGGCTTCATCCGCGTTGACAAGCAGCTGCGCACCAACGTGCCGCACATCTTTGCTATCGGCGATATCGTCGGTCAGCCGATGCTGGCGCATAAAGGTGTTCACGAAGGTCACGTTGCCGCTGAAGTTATCGCCGGTAAGAAACACTACTTCGATCCGAAAGTTATCCCATCCATCGCGTACACTGAACCAGAAGTTGCATGGGTTGGTCTGACTGAGAAAGAAGCGAAAGAAAAAGGCATCAGCTACGAAACCGCCACTTTCCCGTGGGCTGCTTCTGGCCGTGCTATCGCTTCTGACTGCGCAGACGGTATGACCAAACTGATTTTCGACAAAGAATCTCACCGTGTGATCGGTGGGGCGATTGTCGGTACCAACGGCGGCGAGCTGCTGGGTGAAATCGGTCTGGCGATCGAAATGGGCTGTGACGCTGAAGACATCGCGCTGACCATCCACGCTCACCCGACTCTGCACGAGTCCGTTGGCCTGGCAGCTGAAGTGTTCGAAGGTAGCATCACCGACCTGCCGAACCCGAAAGCGAAGAAAAAGTAATTTTTCCAAAATGATAAAAAGCGGCTGAATGGCCGCTTTTTTTTTATGTGTTTGTTACACAATAGTGTCAAAATCTGGCAAAAATTAAGGTAAATCGCCGAATTGCCAGAAAATGTTTTTTCCCGTACCGCACGATACGCCCGAACCGCATGAAATCTCCATTCCAAGTCAACGTACTGTTTCACAAGAAATAAATCACCTTATCTTGTCATTAGATGAAATTAATAACCCTCTAAACTAATAGCGTGATAACAAATTGAGAGGGGAAATGATGAAACGTTTTTTAAAAGCAGCAGTAATGACTACCGTGTTTATTTCCGGCATGGCGCTGGCGCAGGACGCCGTCATCCCATGGGCTACCAACAGCGGTGGTACAGAAAGCACGCATATTGCAGCAATGGGACAAAATTTGAATGCGCAGCATCAGCAGATTAGCCAGACACAGGAAGGTGTGTGGGCCACAAACTCTGGCAGCATTCGAGCTGATGAAGTAGCACTTACCAGCACGAAGCCGGCGTTTAAAGGTTATCCTGAATTAATGCCGCATCAGAATTAACTCTCCCGCTCACGTCAGACAAATTCACGCTGACGTGAGCGTCGCCAATTCCAAACTACCAGTTCTGGTAGTCATCTTATTGATATTTCCGCTAAAAAAAATTGCGCAACTGCCGATACTTTTTTCGCCATTGTGTGGCTACTGGCCGCGCGGTTAAGAGGCTCTGGACTCTCTATTACACGAAAAAAGGAAAAAACATGTCTTTAAAAAAAATCGCGGTTGTTGGCATGGTTGTCGCGACAATGACGCTGACCGGGTGTGGTGCCATGACCACCGCCGTTAAAAAACGTAATCTTGAAGTGAAAACGCAGATGAGTGAGACCATCTGGCTGGAGCCTTCCAGCGAGAAGACCGTCTACATTCAGGTGAAAAACACTTCCGATAAAGACATGAGCAACCTGCAAACCCTGCTGGCAAATGACCTGTCCGCGAAGGGCTATAAAGTGACCAGTTCACCGGACAGCGCTTACTACTGGGTGCAGGCGAACGTACTGAAAGCGGACAAAATGGATCTGCGCGAAGCTCAGGGCTTCCTGAAGACCGGTTATGAAGGGGCGGCGATGGGGGCTGCTTTAGGCGCGGGGATTACCGCTTATAACAGCAACTCCTCCGGTGCGGCGCTGGGCGTTGGCCTGGCAGCGGGACTGATCGGTATGGCTGCTGATGCGATGGTGGAAGACGTAAACTACACCATGGTCACTGACCTGCAAATCTCCGAGCGCAGCAAAGCGAAAGTGACAACAGATAACGTTGCCGCGCTGCGTCAGGGGACGTCCGGCATCAAGCTGCAAACCAGCACTGCGCAAGGCGATCGCGCCAAATATCAGACCCGAGTAGTATCTAATGCCAATAAAGTGAACCTGAAGTTCGAAGAAGCGAAGCCGGTTCTGGAAGCTCAACTAGCGAAATCTGTCGCTAACATCCTGTAATTTGTTGCGAGTTGCCGGGTGGCTACGCTTACCCGGCAACTCATCCTTCGATTCTGGGGATTCAGGGCGTGACAGGCTGCCAGGTTTTATCCAGGTGGTAGGCGGTTAACGCCTGTGCTTTTCGCTGCGACTCCTCGCCAAGATCCGCCTGATAGACCTTGTCATCACCGTTGACCATAAAGCTCATCACGCCAGTATGATCGTAGCTGACGGGCCAGGCAACCATCGCAAAGCCGCTGGCTTTGTCGGGAAGAATACGGAAATGATAACCGTGATAGCCTGTGCCGGGTTCCTGCGGACTGAAGGCTGGCCCCAGCGGGCTTGGCGCTTCACCGGGTGAAACGGGCCAGTACAGACCATCTTTTTTCCCTTCAGAGCTGACAATCTTTTGTGCGTACGTCTGGTTCATCGCAAAGTAGCTTTGCTGAGCATCGACATAGGCATGTAATGCCTCGATGGCAGCGAGTTCGTTGCGCCCAATCTCACGGGTCAGGATCTCTTCGGCCGCTTCCTTAATATCAAATTGCCAGCCAGAAGTGGTTTTAACCACCGGGATCGGCAGTTGCCAGTCGCTGTCCCCGACCACCAGGTGCGCGGTATTACCGTCGACAACGGTGTTATGGCGAACCTTCCAGTCGCGCAGGAAGCGGTCTACCGCATCGGGGTCGACGCCTTCCGGCGGCAGAAACTCGCGCCAGTTTTCCCCAAGCAGGTTGTTCATCGCACTTTCATTTTGCTCACTGATAGCGTTTGCCAGCGCATCGGTGGCCTGGTCCGGCGTGCTGAAGGATTGCTGTGCCATCGCGGTGGCCGAAACCATGAACAACACCATTCCACTGAGTAGTTTATTTTTCATGTCGGTTCCCTTAACGATGACGGAATTCACGGTGTTCAGCACGACCGCCGGATAGCTGGCGAGATGGTTGGTTGCGGGCGAACTGCCTGCTTTGGGCCCCTCGCTGCTGCTGTGCCTGCCAGTTGGCGGAGCGACTGTCATTACCGCTCAGCGCATTGGCGCGCGGCTGGAACTGTTGAAGATTACGCTGCTGCACATTGCGTTGCTGCGCCGGTTGCGTGATCCGTTTCTCCTGGCGCTGGGCGGCAGCCTGGCGATTTTCACGCTGCTGAGTGTTTGCCCGCTGCGCCGTTTGCGGCTTGGTATCGTAACCACGGTAGTTATTACGCTGAGAAATTTGCTTCAGCTGTTGGCTGGATGCCTGACGCTGGGCGTCTCTCGTGCCCGTACGCGCCGTTTGCGGGAATGTTTTCCCCGTTGATTTTTCCATCTGGCTCAGGGCTGCCTGACGCTGGCTATCACGGTTGACTGGTCGTTGCTGGGTTGAGCTTAAGCCCGTTGCCGTGTTAGTGGGGTGAAAGCGGTTATTAAGCTGGCTATTAGGGTACGGCACACCCTCGCGATAGGCCGGGTTGTGCTGCCAGGTACGGTTGGCGTCCGTCAGCCGTTGCCCGCTGATTTTATTGAAGTTATCAACGTTTATATTGATGTTGTTATCGCCGTTGCGGTTATACCCGCCATGGTTATCCCAGTCATCGTGATGATGGTGGTCCCAGTCATCGTCATCATCCCAGTCGATATTGCTGAAGATGGCATAGGTTGTGGCGACACCGAGGCTGAAGCCTAAACCGTTCACGAAGCTGTTGCCAAACTGTTCGCCGGGCGTTGGCGGCAGATAGGTTGGTGGATAGGCGGTATTGGGCCAGGTACCGTAAACCGTGTTCGGATTATAGGTGGGGACGTACACCACCTGCGGATCGGCGGATTCAATTTTGATAACCGTTGGGCTTGTCGTGGCGGTCGTGGTAGTAGAACTGGTTGTTGACTCGCTGGTGACGGTTTTAGCCGGTGCTGCTTTTGTCACAGTAGTGACGGTCTGTTGCGGTGTTGATTGCAACGCCCCGGTTTGTTGCGCCAGCGCGCGCAGACGTTGCACAGAGTCCATGACATCTTTCGGTTGCGCGAGGAAAGCGTCACCCAGGCTTTGTACCCACGGCGGATTTTCGCCCATCAGCGACATCAGTTGTGGGAAGGCGACCAGTGATTTCACGCTGGGATCCCAGGGTTGACCAGCAACGGCCTGAATGGCGGCATCGCCCTGCATTTTGGGATTATCTTTTGACCACTGCGCGGCCTGGATGACGTTAGCCGGATAGGTTGAGGCCATCAAAATTTGTGACAGCAGTGAGTCCGGATAGAGCGCGATAGGTGCCACCCACTGATCGATTTGCGCAGCCGAGTATGTCGGAGCAGCAGCAGGCGCAGGTTGGTCAACTGGAGCAGGGGCCGCTACGGGGGCGGGAGCCGGCGCTGAAGGTTGTTGTGCGACGGGGGCCGGAGCAGCGGGCTCCGTTACGCGACTTTTAACGAACATCACGCCAGAGGCGGCAAACAACCCGGCACTGCACAGAAGAACAAGCAGGTGTGGCTTAAATGGCAACTTCATAAAATGACTCCAACGAGACAAGTGCTGTGCCGTGAGGCGTTCCTGTTGTCGCGAGTATCATGCACCCGTGTTTGACAGTTTTGACTTTTATTGGGGATTCAGCCGGCAGGTCCGGAAAAAGAGTGTGAGTATTTATTACACAATTATATCTGATGGCTTAAAAAACGCTGGAAAATTCAGCATGTCGCGCTTGAAAATCAACCGCTTTACGGCAATCTTAATCCCTCTGAAATGCGTCTCGCCTCGCCGCTACACCATTCTTAACGATTCAGCCAATTTTTTATGTTGCTTTTTTGTAAACAGATTAACACTTAAAGAAAATCCTGTTATTGTGCCTTATGCGGTACCGGGCATTTACCCTACTAACTACTGTCTCACAGGAGCGTGAAGAGAATCGCCCATCAACAAAAGCGCCGCATTATGACAATGAGAGCGAGGAGATATCGTCGTGCTAGAAGAATACCGTAAGCACGTAGCTGAGCGTGCTGCCCAGGGGATTGTGCCAAAACCTTTAGACGCAACCCAAATGGCCGCACTTGTCGAGCTGCTGAAGACCCCGCCTGTGGGCGAAGAAGAATTCCTGTTAGACCTGTTGATCAACCGCGTTCCTCCTGGCGTAGATGAAGCCGCATATGTTAAAGCCGGTTTTCTCGCTGCTGTCGCGAAAGGCGACACCACCTCCCCACTGGTCACGCCAGAAAAAGCCATTGAATTGCTGGGCACCATGCAGGGTGGTTACAACATTCATCCGCTGATCGATGCGCTGGACGACGCAAAACTGGCGCCGATTGCCGCCAAAGCGCTCTCTTCAACGCTGCTGATGTTCGATAACTTCTACGATGTAGAAGAAAAAGCCAAAGCGGGCAACGAATATGCGAAGCAGGTAATGCAGTCCTGGGCTGATGCCGAATGGTTCCTGAACCGTCCTCAGCTTGCTGAAAAAATTACCGTTACCGTCTTTAAAGTGACCGGTGAAACCAACACCGATGACCTTTCTCCGGCCCCGGATGCCTGGTCCCGCCCGGATATTCCTTTGCACGCGCTGGCGATGCTGAAAAACGCCCGTGAAGGCATTGACCCGGATCAGCCGGGCGTCGTTGGCCCGATCAAACAAATCGAAGCATTACAGAAAAAAGGCTACCCGCTGGCCTACGTCGGTGACGTTGTCGGCACCGGTTCCTCCCGTAAATCGGCGACCAACTCCGTACTGTGGTTTATGGGCGATGATATCCCGCATGTGCCGAACAAGCGCGGCGGCGGTCTGTGCCTCGGCGGCAAAATTGCGCCTATCTTCTTCAACACCATGGAAGATGCGGGCGCGCTGCCGATTGAAGTCGACGTGTCGAACATGAACATGGGCGACGTGATTGACGTTTACCCTTACAGTGGTGAAGTGCGCAACCACGAAACCGGTGAGCTGCTGGCAACCTTCGAACTGAAAACCGACGTGCTGCTCGACGAAGTCCGCGCCGGTGGCCGTATCCCGCTGATTATCGGCCGTGGCCTGACCACCAAAGCGCGTGAAGCGCTGGGTCTGCCGCACTCAGACGTTTTCCGTCAGGCGAAAGACGTGGCAGAAAGCAGCCGTGGCTTCTCTCTGGCACAAAAAATGGTTGGCCGTGCCTGCGGCGTGAAAGGCATCCGACCGGGCGCGTACTGCGAACCGAAGATGACTTCCGTGGGTTCCCAGGATACCACTGGCCCGATGACCCGTGACGAACTGAAAGACCTGGCGTGTCTGGGCTTCTCGTCTGACCTGGTGATGCAGTCCTTCTGTCACACTGCCGCGTATCCGAAGCCGGTTGACGTGAACACGCATCACACGCTGCCAGACTTCATCATGAACCGCGGCGGTGTGTCGCTGCGTCCGGGCGACGGCGTTATTCACTCCTGGCTGAACCGCATGCTGCTGCCGGATACCGTGGGTACTGGCGGTGACTCCCATACCCGTTTCCCGATTGGTATTTCCTTCCCGGCGGGCTCTGGTCTGGTGGCGTTTGCTGCCGCGACCGGCGTGATGCCGCTGGATATGCCGGAATCCGTTCTGGTGCGCTTCAAAGGCAAAATGCAGCCGGGTATCACGCTGCGCGATCTGGTACACGCCATCCCGCTGTACGCGATCAAACAGGGTCTGCTGACCGTTGAGAAAAAAGGGAAGAAAAACATCTTCTCTGGCCGCATTCTGGAAATTGAAGGTCTACCGGATCTGAAAGTCGAGCAGGCGTTCGAATTGACCGATGCTTCCGCCGAGCGTTCCGCTGCCGGTTGTACCATCAAGCTGAACAAAGAACCGATTATCGAGTACCTGACCTCCAACATCGTGCTGCTGAAGTGGATGATTGCAGAAGGCTACGGCGACCGTCGTACGCTGGAACGTCGCGTGCAGGGCATGGAAAAATGGCTGGCGGATCCGCAGTTGCTGGAAGCCGATGCTGATGCGGAATACGCGGCGGTGATCGACATCGATCTGGCGGATATCAAAGAGCCAATCCTGTGTGCGCCGAACGATCCGGACGACGCGCGTCTGCTGTCTGACGTGCAGGGCGAGAAGATCGACGAAGTGTTCATCGGCTCCTGCATGACCAACATCGGCCACTTCCGCGCCGCTGGTAAGCTGCTGGATGCGCACAAAGGCCAGCTGCCGACGCGCCTGTGGGTGGCGCCGCCAACCCGTATGGACGCGGCGCAGCTGACCGAAGAAGGCTACTACAGCGTGTTTGGTAAGAGCGGCGCGCGTATTGAGATCCCGGGCTGTTCCCTGTGTATGGGGAACCAGGCGCGTGTGGCCGACGGTGCGACGGTGGTTTCCACTTCTACCCGTAACTTCCCGAACCGTTTAGGGACCGGGGCGAACGTCTTCCTGGCCTCTGCGGAGCTGGCGGCGGTTGCGGCGCTGATCGGCAAGCTGCCGACGCCGGAAGAGTACCAGACCTATGTGGCTCAGGTGGATAAGACGGCGGTGGATACCTACCGTTATCTGAACTTCGACCAGCTTTCTCAGTACACCGAGAAAGCGGACGGCGTGATTTTCCAGACCGCAGTCTAATGCGTTAACGCGTTTTGTGTAAAAACGCATCAATGCCCGGAGAAGTCAGCTTCTCCGGGCATTTTTATTTCTATTCCTTATACCCGCTACGCTTTTTTTCTGCCGCGCTGCTGCGATAATTACAGCAAGGCGCAATGCGGTATTGGCGCATTGCCGGGAGCAGAGGAAGACATTATGGATTACGAATTTCTGCGCGATATTACCGGAGTGGTAAAAGTGCGTATGTCCATGGGCCACGAGGTGGTGGGGCACTGGTTTAATGAGGAAGTGAAAGAGAACCTGGCCTTACTTGATGAAGTGGAACAGGCGGCGCGTGCGGTGAAGGGCAGTGAGCGCTCCTGGCAGCGAGCAGGGCATGAATACACGCTCTGGCTGGATGGCGAAGAGGTGATGGTTCGCGCCAATCAGCTCGAGTTCTCGGGCGATGAAATGGAAGAGGGGATGAGCTACTACGACGAAGAGAGCTTTTCGCTCTGCGGCGTAGAGGATTTTCTGCAAGTGGTCGCGGCGTACCGCGAATTTGTGCAACAGCGTTAATCCATGCGGAGCCAGCGGGCTCCGCTATGTCTGTTACTTCACGTACGCCAGCAGGCTTAACGAGTCACGCGCCAGCGCTTTGCATTTTTTTGCCGTTGGGATGCCGATACCGCTGAGATCGCGATAGCTGTCCTCACCCAGTGCCTTCATGTTGAAGGTGTCGTAATTGCTCAGGTCCCACTGGTTTTGCTGGGCAAAAAAGACCAGTGCGCGACGGATCTGCCCATTTGGCAAATTCTGGTATCCACAGTCATTTTTCAGAAAAACAAAAACTGCCGTTAAATCGGCCATATCTTCGGCTTCGGACTCGCTCAGCGCGTAGCTATTTGCGCATACGGCCATCAGGCTGCCGAACAAAACTGTTCTGAAAAACGTCTTCATTGCTTCTACCACTGCATCACGGAATTTAAACGTTAGCACACTGCGAGCGAAGCGACGACCTTTATTATTAGCCGTTTACTTGACCTTCCCGTAAGGGGAAGACTTATGCTTAAAAGATAGCCTGCTTAAGCTGCTGAATATAAGGAAGTGATTATGCAACGTCGTGACTTTTTAAAGTACTCCGTGGCGCTGGGTGTCGCGTCAGCATTACCTCTGTGGAGCCGTAGCGTATTTGCCGCCGACCGTCCGGCATTACCCATTCCAGACCTGTTAACCGCCGATGCTTCTAATCGCATTCAGTTGATTGCACAAGCCGGGCAGTCGAACTTTGCAGGTAAAACCGCCACGACGTGGGGATATAACGGCAATTTGCTCGGACCGGCGCTAAAGCTAAACAAAGGGCAATCGGTGACGGTGGATATCCACAACCAGCTTGCCGAAGAGACGACGTTGCACTGGCACGGGCTGGAAATTCCTGGTGAAGTTGATGGTGGGCCGCAAGGTATTATCCCGGCAGGCGGGAAACGTTCCGTCACTTTCACACCGGATCAACGGGCAGCAACCTGTTGGTTCCATCCACATCAGCATGGTAAAACCGGTCGCCAGGTGGCGATGGGGCTGGCCGGACTGGTGCTGATTGAAGATGAAGAGATCCACAAACTGCTGCTGCCGAAGCAGTGGGGCATTGATGATGTGCCGGTGATTATTCAGGACAAGCAGTTTTCCGCCGATGGACAGATCAACTATCAACTGGACATGATGACCGCTGCCGTCGGCTGGTTTGGCGATACGCTGCTGACCAACGGCGCGATTTATCCTCAACATGCCGCGCCGCGCGGTTGGCTGCGTTTGCGCCTGCTGAACGGGTGTAACGCTCGCTCGCTGAATATTGCCACCAGCGACAATCGTCCTCTGTACGTTATTGCCAGCGATGGTGGACTGTTGGCGGAACCGGTCAAAGTAACTGAACTTCCTATGCTGATGGGCGAGCGCTTTGAAGTGCTGGTGGATGTGAGCGACGGTAAGGCGTTTGATCTGGTCACTCTTCCTGTCAGCCAGATGGGGATGGCGGTTGCGCCATTTGATAAGCCGCACCCGGTGATGCGCGTTCAGCCGTTGCTGATTACCGCTTCCGCAACGCTGCCTGATTCGCTGACATCCATGCCGTCATTGCCGTCACTGGATGGCCTGACGGTACGCAAACTACAGCTGTCTATGGATCCGATGCTCGACATGATGGGCATGCAAATGCTGATGAAGAAATACGGCGGTCAGGCGATGGCGGGTATGGATCATGGGAAGATGATGGACCATATGAATAATGACAATATGGGCCACGGGAAGATGAATCATGGCAATATGAACCATGGCAACATGGGGAATATGCAGCATGGCAACATGAAGCAGGCGGGATCATTTGATTTCCATAATGCCAACCGGATTAACGGTCTGGCGTTTGATATGAATAAACCCATGTTCGCCGCGGCGAAAGGTCAGCATGAGCGCTGGGTAATTTCCGGTCAGGGCGACATGATGCTGCATCCGTTCCATATTCACGGCACCCAGTTCCGCATTTTGTCTGAGAATGGCAAAGTGCCTGCCGCGCACCGCGCGGGATGGAAGGATACGGTGCGGGTAGAAGGCGGCGTCAGCGAGGTGCTGGTGAAGTTTGACCACGACGCGCCGAAAGAGCATGCCTATATGGCGCACTGTCATCTGTTAGAGCATGAAGATACCGGCATGATGCTCGGATTCACGGTATAAAAAAGCCGGGGGGCGGCTTCGCCTTGCCCGGCCGACATGTCGCATCCGTAGGCCCGGTGGCGCTAAGCTTACCGGGCTTTTCAGTTATTTAGCGTCGTCCGGCAATGCATACGCCACGATATAATCGCCCATCTTCGTGCCAAACGACCCGTGGCCTCCGGCGGAGATCACCACATACTGCTTGCCATTCACTTCATAGGTCATCGGTGTCGCCTGTCCACCTGCCGGTAGACGGCCCTGCCACAGTTTTTCACCGTTACTCATATTGTAGGCGCGCAGATAGTTGTCGGCGGTTGCGGCAATGAACAGCACGTTACCGGCGGTGGAGATAGGCCCTCCCAGCATTGGCATTCCCATATTAAACGGTACCTGAACCGGCATTGGGAACGGCAT
This sequence comes from Citrobacter sp. wls714, assembly GCF_005281025.1. Taxonomy (NCBI): domain Bacteria; kingdom Pseudomonadati; phylum Pseudomonadota; class Gammaproteobacteria; order Enterobacterales; family Enterobacteriaceae; genus Citrobacter; species Citrobacter sp. wls714. Next base: position 244,525 of record NZ_SZWZ01000095.1, read on the forward strand.
GCTGTCCTGCGGGGTGCCAATACGTTTTTTCCACACCACTTCATTGGTCTTCAGATCCACGGCGGAGATGTAGCCCCAGGCTGGCTGCTTACACGGCAGGCCAAATGGCGACAGGAACGGATTCAGCGTGACGCCGAACGGCACGCCGTACTGTGGCTGAATTCCTGATTCTGTGCCGGTGCCTTTGGCATCTTTCGGCGGCTCCATCGGATTACCTGGGCCGCGTGGGATCAGCTTCGAGACAAACGGCAGCGCCATCGGGTTGGCTATCGCCACCTGACGGTTGGGATCAACGGAGATTCCGCCCCATTCGAACATCCCCAGGTTGCCAGGGAACACCAGCGTGCCCTGCTCTGAAGGTGGGGTGAAGATGCCCTCATAACGCAGTTGGTGGAACATTACGCGACACACCAACTGGTCGAACATGGTGGCGCCCCACATGTCCGCGCCGCTCAAATCTTTCTGCGGACGGAAGGTAAGGTCGGAGAACGGCTGGGTTTTGCTGACGTAATCACCTTTGGCTGCACCCTGCGGCACCGGTTTTTCCGGGGCAGGTACCACCAGTTCACCATTACGGCGGTCGAGCACGAAGATGTTACCGGTTTTCGCCGGGGCGTAAATGACCGGGACTTTCTGGCCTTTAACGGTGATATCCGCCAGCGTTGGCTGCGCCGGTAAGTCCATATCCCATAGATCGTGATGAACGGTTTGATAGCTCCAGGCCAGCTTCCCGGTAGTGGCATTTAACGCCAGGATGGCGCTGGCATAACGTTCCTGTTCCGGCGTGCGGTTACCGCCCCAGATGTCCGGTGTGGTGACGCCCATGGGCAGATACACCAGATCCAGCTTCGCGTCATAGGCCGCAGGGGCCCAGGAGTTTGGTGAGTTAAAGGTGAACGTATGTTCATCTGACGGGATGAAATTGGGATCTTTGGCACCTGGGTCGAATGCCCACAGCAGCTTACCGGTATTCACATCGAAGCCACGGATAACGCCGGAAGTTTCGCGGGTGGAGAAGTTATCGGTCACCGACCCGGCAATCACGATGGTTTTATCAGTGATGATGGGCGGTGACGTCGGCTCATACAGACCCGGCGTGGTATCCGGCATGTTGGTTTGTAAGTTGAGGATGCCTTGATTGGCGAAGGTTGCGCACAGCTTGCCGGTTTCCGCGTTCAGGGCAAACAGACGGCCATCGTTCACCGGCAGGATGATGCGGCGCGGACAGTCAGCCACCACTTCCGGGCTGGCGTTATCGGCACGTGCTTCATGATAAGAAACGCCGCGACAGGTTACGTGCTGGAAAGAGGTGTTGGTATTGAGTTGGGGATCGAAATGCCACTTCTCTTTACCACTCGCCGCATCGAGCGCAAACAGACGCTGGTGGGCGGTACACAGATAGAGCGTATCACCAACTTTGATCGGCGTGACTTCATTGGTGATTTCACCCGGATCGTTTGGCTGTTTTAAATCACCGGTGCGAAATACCCAGGCTTCTTTCAATTGATGTACATTGTCGGCGTTAATTTGTTTTAACGGTGAGTAGCGTTGACCTTCCTGATTGCGCCCGTAAGCGGGCCAGTCCTCGTCGGCCACCGGTGAAATTGCTTCAGCCGGGGTGGTATTCGCGCTCAGCGTGCCGTGTACTTCCTGCGGATCGTTGAAACCCGCCCAAGTCAGGATCGCGCCGCTAATCAGTAGTGCGACGACCAGCGCCGTTACCGCGCCGCTGGAAGGGATGAGCAGGTGACGCCAGACGAACGGCAGAATCAGCCAGATACCGAAGAAGACCAGGATGTCGCTACGCGGTGTTAATGCCCAGAAATCAAAGCCGACTTCCCATACGCCCCAAATCATGGTGGCGAGAAGCAGGACGGCATACAGCCAAAGCGCGGAGCGTTGACTACGCCATAGCAGGAAGGCCACGCCGAGCATGGCCAGACCCGCTATCGGGTAATACCAGGAGCCACCGATGGCGACCAGCCAGCCTCCGCCAATCAGAAGATAGAGTCCACAAAGTGCGGCGAACAGAGCACTCAGTGTCACGATAAGTCGTTGGGATCGTACGTTGTTATTTGCCATAAAAAATACCATCACAGGTGTTATTTCTTTAATAGCAGTTAATTATAGGAGTTAAAACGCGTGACGATTGTCACATTATGAACTTTATCAACAGATGCCGCGGATGAATGCTTTTGCTGGTATACTGCGTGCCTTGCGCTTAGATGCTCGCTTATTAAAAGTAAGCATTGAGTGATTTGTTTTTAAATCATATGGTTAGAGATATGAAACATACTGTTGAAGTCATGATCCCGGAAGCGGAGATCAAAGCGCGTATTGCTGAACTGGGACGTCAGATTAACGAACGTTATAAGGACAGCGGCAGCGATATGGTGCTGGTTGGTCTGTTACGCGGTTCATTTATGTTTATGGCGGACCTGTGCCGTGAAGTGCATGTCTCCCACGAAGTCGATTTCATGACTGCATCCAGTTATGGCAGCGGAATGTCTACCACGCGTGATGTTAAAATCCTGAAAGACCTGGATGAAGACATTCGTGGCAAGGACGTGCTGATTGTCGAAGACATCATCGACTCCGGCAACACGCTGTCTAAAGTGCGTGAGATTCTGAGCCTGCGCGAGCCAAAATCCCTGGCTATCTGTACGCTGCTGGATAAACCTTCCCGTCGTGAAGTGGATGTCCCGGTTGAGTTTATCGGATTCTCTATTCCAGATGAGTTTGTGGTCGGCTACGGCATTGACTATGCTCAGCGTTATCGCCATCTGCCGTACGTTGGCAAAGTGGTGCTGCTGGACGAGTAATTGGCTGGAGTGCCTGATGGCGCTTCACTTATCAGGCCTACGGCGCAGGTTTGTAGGCCGGGTAAGGCATAGCCGCCTCCCGGCAATGTCTCATTATTTATGGTTGCAGTGTTTCTGGCTGAGGTTAGATAAGCCCTGGCGATAGCGCTGCTCCAGCGTTTCGCGGCTGGTGGCGGTGACGTCGAGATCGCGCAGCAGGCCATCATGAATACCGTAGGCCCAGCCGTGAATGGTGACTTTCTGACCGCGCTTCCAGGCGGATCGCATAATCGTTGAATGACCCAGGTTATAGACCTGCTCCATGACATTCAGTTCGCACAGGGTGTCCATGCGGCGTTCCTGCGGCATTTCGCCAAGCAGTGAGCTGTGTTTAAACCAGATATCGCGAATATGCAGTAACCAGTTATCAATCAGCCCCTGTTCTTTATTTTCAATCGCTGCCTGGACGCCGCCGCATCCGTAGTGGCCGCAAATAATAATATGTTCCACTTCCAGCACATCCACCGCATACTGAACCACTGAGAGGCAGTTCAGGTCGGTGTGAATAACCAGATTGGCAACATTACGGTGGACGAATAATTCGCCCGGTTCCAGACCGGTCAATCGTTCAGCGGGAACGCGGCTATCGGAACATCCAATCCATAGAAAACGTGGATTCTGCGCATGTGTCAGCGTTTCAAAAAATCCGGGATCCTCTTCTACCAGCATCTTTGACCATAGTGCATTGTTGCTGATGAGTGTATCTATGTCTTTCATGGAGTTGTACGACCCGAAACCAGATAAATTCGATGGGCTAATATAGGGTAACTCCAGCATTAATTAAACTATATATGAAATGTCAGAACGTAAGGTAAGTAAAAAACCATGACCATTGCTCTGGAACTTCAAGAACTTAAGAAAACCTATCCCGGTGGCGTGCAGGCGCTACGCGGCATAGATTTGCAAGTCGAAGCGGGTGATTTTTATGCGCTTTTGGGACCGAATGGCGCAGGTAAATCTACCACCATCGGCATTATCAGTTCGCTGGTGAATAAAACTTCCGGACGGGTAAGCGTCTTCGGATACGATCTCGATAAAGATACGGTTAACGCTAAACGTCAGCTTGGTCTGGTGCCACAGGAGTTTAACTTTAACCCGTTTGAAACCGTGCAGCAGATCGTGGTCAACCAGGCAGGCTACTATGGCGTTGAGCATAAAGAAGCCGTTAAGCGTAGCGAAATATATCTAAAACAGCTCGACTTGTGGGAAAAACGTAACGAACGTGCGCGTATGCTTTCCGGTGGGATGAAACGTCGTCTGATGATCGCGCGGGCGCTGATGCATCAGCCAAAGCTGTTGATTCTCGATGAACCGACGGCGGGCGTCGACATTGAGCTACGTCGTTCAATGTGGGGCTTTTTAAAAGATTTAAACGACAAAGGCACCACGATTATTCTGACTACCCACTATCTCGAAGAAGCGGAAATGCTGTGTCGTAATATCGGTATTATTCAGCACGGTGAGCTGGTGGAAAATACCTCAATGAAGAGTCTGCTCTCTAAACTGAAATCTGAAACTTTTATCCTCGATCTGGCGCCAAAAAGCCCGCTGCCAAAACTGGAAGGGTATCAGTATCGTCTGGTTGATACCTCGACGCTGGAAGTGGAAGTTCTGCGTGAGCAAGGGGTTAACAGCGTGTTCTCACAACTGAGCGCCCAGGGTATTCAGGTATTAAGTATGCGTAACAAAGCGAACCGACTGGAAGAACTGTTTGTTTCTCTGGTGCATGAAAAACAAGGAGATCGCGCATGATGCAGCTTTATTGGGTTGCGCTAAAAAGCATCTGGGCGAAAGAGATCCACCGCTTTATGCGTATCTGGGTCCAGACTCTGGTTCCTCCCGTCATCACCATGACGCTCTATTTTATTATTTTTGGTAATTTGATTGGCTCGCGTATCGGCGAAATGCATGGTTTTAGCTACATGCAATTTATTGTGCCGGGGCTGATTATGATGGCGGTGATCACCAACTCGTACGCTAACGTGGCATCGTCATTCTTTAGCGCCAAGTTTCAACGCAATATTGAAGAACTGCTGGTCGCTCCGGTACCGACGCACGTCATTATCGCGGGTTTTGTCGGCGGTGGCGTGGCGCGTGGCCTGTGCGTAGGGATCCTTGTAACGGCTATTTCACTGTTCTTCGTGCCGTTCCAGGTGCACTCCTGGGTCTTTGTTGCGCTCACGCTAGTGTTAACGGCGGTACTGTTTTCACTGGCCGGGCTGCTGAACGCGGTTTTCGCCAAAACCTTTGACGATATCAGCCTGATCCCAACCTTCGTGCTGACGCCGCTGACCTATTTGGGGGGCGTTTTCTATTCGTTAACGCTGCTGCCGCCGTTCTGGCAGGGACTGTCGCACCTGAACCCAATTGTCTACATGATCAGCGGGTTCCGCTACGGCTTCCTGGGTATCCATGATGTTCCGCTGGTCACCACGTTTGGCGTGCTGGTGGTGTTCATCGCGGTGTTTTATTTGCTGTGCTGGTACCTGATCCAGCGTGGGCGCGGTTTGCGCAGTTAATTCTTTCTTCCTCTCTCTGCTCGGGAGAGGAAGACTTTTGACGCTTATCACCATTATGTATTTATCACACTGATAAACTACTTGCCTGCTAAGGAGGTAGGCAATGTTAGGTTGGGTAATTACCTGTCATGACGATAAGGCACAGGATATGCTGCATCGTCTGGAGCAAAAGCACGGCCCGTTGGCCCAATGCCAGGCGGTAAGTTTTTGGCGTGGACTCAGCTCAAATATGTTGAGCCGCATGATGTGCCACGCTCTGCATGCTACTGACTCAGGCGAGGGCGTGATCTTCCTGACGGATACCGCGGGGGCCGCACCATACCGCGTGGCCTCGTTAATGAGCCACAAACACCCCCAGTGTGAAGTGATTTCAGGTATCAGCTATTCATTGCTTGAGAGAATGCTTTCGTCGCGGGAATCAATGAGCAGCTCTGCGTTTCGCAATTGCATTGTTACGCTTGGCGGGCCGGAAGTCTCAAGTCTCTGGCATCAACAACAAAAAAATCCCCCCTTCGTATTGAAGCATGATTTGTATGAGTATTAATCGTTGGTATTGATGGTGCTTTTGCTACAATAGCCGAGGTTTCTCGCCTCGGTTCGGTTATCTCATATGGTTATGCGCGTTGTGCTTATTTTGTTGCTCCTGTCTTCTGGCAGCGTAGCTGCGGCTTTGCCTGCTCGCTACATGCAAACTACCGAAGCGGCTGCCGTGTGGGCGCAGATAGGTGATAAAATGGTGACGGTGGGGAATATTCGCGCCGGGCAGATCCTTGCCGTAGAGCCGATTGCGGCAGACTATTACGAATTCACCTTTGGCTTGGGTACCGGGTTTATTGATAAGGGACATCTGGAGCCTGTTCAGGGGCGGCAGAAAGTTGATGATGGTCTGGGCGATCTCAATAAACCGCTCAGCAATCAAAGCTTGATTACCTGGAAAGATACCCCGGTTTATAATGCTCCGGATGTCGGTAGCGCCCCGTTTGGCGTGCTGGCGGATAATCTGCGCTATCCCATTATCAGTAAGCTTAAAGACCGACTCAACCAGACGTGGTACCAGATCCGCATTGGCGGCAGACTGGCCTATATCAGTGCTCTGGATGCGCAGGAAGACAACGGTATACCGGTGTTAACCTATCATCATATTCTGCGCGATGAAGAGAATACCCGCTTTCGCCACACCTCCACGACAACCTCTGTACGCGCGTTTAGCAACCAGATGGCCTGGCTACACGACCGCGGCTACACGACGCTGACGATGTATCAACTGGAAGGCTATGTACGCAACAATATGAACCTCCCGGCGCGAGCGGTGGTGCTGACTTTTGATGATGGGCTGAAGTCGGTGAGCCGTTATGCTTACCCGATTCTGAAGCAGCACGGCATGAAGGCAACGGCGTTTATCATTTCCTCACGCATCAAGCGCCACCCGCAGAAGTGGGATCCGAAATCGCTGCAGTTTATGAGCCTTTCTGAACTGAACGAGATCCGCGACGTGTTCGACTTCCAGTCGCATACTCATTTTTTACATCGGGTGGATGCCAATCACCGGCCAATCCTTTTGAGTCGCAGCTATCACAACATTCTGTTTGATTTTGCCCGTTCGCGCCGGGCGCTGTCCCAGTTCAATCCTCACGTCCTGTATCTTTCCTATCCGTTTGGCGGTTATAACGCTACGGCGGTAAAAGCGGCAGGCGACGCGGGATTCCACATGGCGGTCACCACGGTGAGAGGGAAGGTGAAGCCGGGGGATAATCCGTTCTTATTGAAAAGACTTTATATTTTAAGAACGGATTCGCTGGAGACGATGTCGCGGCTGATAGTCAATCAGCCGCAGGGGTAAGCTTATTCGTAGGTAAAAGTAAACGTGGCGACGGATTCGAAATCACCGGCTTTGACGGTCGCTCCGGTAGGGACCAGTTTCGCGGCATAATCAAGGCTGACGCTATTGTTGCCCCAGGTAGAAAAGGCGGTGCCTGATGAATTGGAGCCATCGGCTTTCATCTGTTTGTAGCCATCTTTCACGGAGTAAACTTTTACGCCGACGCCGCTCGCATTACCGCCGCTTTGCGTCAGAATCGTAGGGTCGCCAGCCAGGTAATTGCCACTCATTTTGACGGTCACCTTGGTCATCAGGCAGTTGGTTAATTCAAAGGTGAAAGGGATCTCGCGAGCGGTATTTTTATTAATATCAGAAACGAAGAAATGCCCAAGATCCACCGTCGTTGAATACGCATCGTTGACTGAGGCCCATTGGCAGGTGGGCTCCATCACCTTGAAATGCAAAGAGGAGGCGTCAACAGAGAAGGTGATTGTATTTGGCTGGTCCACTGAACCCATACGGAAAGTGCCGATTTTACCCGGTTTGGCATAGCCATCAGTTTGGCCGACTCTGGGTTGATAATTTGGGGTCTGATAAACATCGAAAAACAGATCCCAGTTGCTGTCGGCATCTTTCCAGGGCGCGCCGGTTTGTGACGGTACGGTGGCTAATCCGCTGGCGGGGAAATTGAGATAAACATCGCCAACGTCCGATGAGTGGTTGCACCCGCTGCCTTTAACGCAACGCAGCATATAAGTATAGCTGATGCCCTCTATATCGGTTTTGAGCAACCCGCCTCCTGTTCCTGGAACCGTATAAACATCCATCAGGCTTGCATCGGCTTCACCTAAGGTTATTTGGTTGCTGTTGCTTCTGCTGTTATTGCAATCCATCCCCCCTCGTAAGGGGATTGTGTAATTGGCGGGAATGTTCATGTTGGTCACGGTTGCGCCCATATAGACCACGGGGAGTTGAATGATGGTCGGCTCGATAACCACATGATAATCCCCCGCTGCGCCAGCGGTAATATAACATTCGTTCGATGCCATCACGCTGCCGGAAAAAGCTAACGAGGCGCAGCCCAGGAGGAGAAATAAATAACGCTTTTGCATAATAAGTTCTTTTATTATTCGTAAGTCACGTTGACGACGACGTTGCTGAGCACCTTCCCGCTGCTCACCGCGCCGGTATTTTGATAGCGGGCGTAAAAGGCATATTCAGTCAAATAGTCATCGGCTGATTTCCCTTTTACGTCATATTCGACATCTGATTCGCCATCGTTATTCAGTACGTTGGTGTGGTAAGTTGCGGAGAAAATGACTACCCCGACGTTAGTTGCTGCGCCATTTCCCGCTTCATTTATAAAGACTTGTTTATTTCCGGCGGTGATGCCGGACTGGGGACTAAACTGGAAATGCAGCGACTGGAGTGTATTCCCGCCGGAACCGACGGCATCACATTGCTCCACCCGAATGGTAAAAGGTGTGCCGCCTGCGTCCGTGGTGGGCTGAAGGCGGTCGCTGCCGTCGCTATTATAAAACCAACTGCGCATGACGGTAGGTAGCGTAATGTCTCCGCCATTGTCCAGGCTGATTTGACAGGTGTTATTGACGATCCTTGCCGAGAAATTAACATCCAGGCCATCGCCCGCATAGCTGGCCGCTGACCACTGCCCGGTAGCCAACCCCATGAACAGAGCCAGTGTCGTGGGGCGAACAGAAAATAATAAATATCGCATCGTCACCTGCCGTTCTGGTTTATTCGTAAGTTACAACAAAGGTAATTGCCGACGAGGCGTCGCCAGCAACGGCCTGCGCGGCGGTATAACCGCTGGCCGCTACCCAACGCGCGTTCATCGCGTATTCCGCTGTGGAAGCGCCTTTAATTGCGGTTGTGACCGTATTTGAAGGCGTACCGCTGGTGCATGCCAGTTGCGTACCGCTCCCGGCCGCGCCGCCCCAGATTTCAACAGCCGTATGGGTATTGACAGTACCGGTGGTGGCGAATGAGGCGCTATTGCTATCGCATGTATTCCCGCTACCGGCCTGGGCGGCGATTTTTGCCGAATCGACGCCTGCGCAACCGGTGAAAGCAATCTTAAAAGGTTCGGTACGGGTGCCAATATCAGACTTAAAGACATCGCCAAAATTGATGGTGTCCGTGGTGGTTGAGCCCTGTTTCACCGTGGCGGAGCAGGTGCCTGCAACCACTGTTGTGACAAATTTAGCCGACAGACTGGGGGTACCGACGATATCTGCATGCGCTGTATGGGTGAATAATCCACCGCAGAGGGCCAGTGCAAGAAAAAAGGGGGTATGTTTCATCTTAATGACTCCATTGCGCTGGGGAAATTATTCGTAAGTAAATTCAAATGTTGCGGTGGATTCAAATCGGCCCGCTTTAACCTGCGTAGAGGTACCTGTTGCCACCATTGTGGCGACCAGTGGGACGGCTTTTGCCGTTTTGATTTCATTGGTTGTCCATACCAATCTTTCGCTGTCGGTTGTACTGTTGATGACGAAAGGGGCATTCAGCGCGCTGGCGCGGGCAATCGTTAAGCCAACATAAGACGTCGGTGCTGGAGAGGTACCGGCGTAGGTATTTATCAGGGCGGTAGATATTCTTGTTGAACCGGTACCTTTAATTGTGGTTTTGATGGCGTTCAGCGAATCCGGGCATTCGACGATTTTAAGCGTAAATGGCGCGCTAATATTGCCTGTGCCTAAGAGAATATTATCCAGCCGCGTCTGGCCGCTATCGCCAAGGGTGATCGTATTGTCAGCGCCGCTGGCGCCGTCAATGGTCATATCGCAGGTGGTTTCGCGGATCGTCGCTTTAAAGGTGACTTGCAGACTATCACCATTCGCCCATACGGGCTGGGATATCGCCAGCGCTAACGCCGCTGCGGAGAAGCGGGCGAGGTACTTGGATGTGTTAAAAGTCATAAAGGGAACTCCCTGTATAAAATGGCTTATTGCATCTGACATGTTTGGTTATCCAGAACGGTGGTGAGCCCTGCTTTCGGTGCGTTTGCAGCGATCCGGTAATGAACTACGCAGGCGTTATCATTGGCATTACCCCAGACAACTCGTAGTGTTCCTTGTTGTTCTATCCCGCGAACATAGGCCTGGCCTGCCTGACCGACGCTACCGACCAGCTCGCCTTTGCTATTGAGTACGTCTGCGCCCAGAGGAATAAAGCCCCCATCGTTACGTGATAGCTCCAGAATCAGCGACTTACCTTCGTCAGTCTTGAAATCGACACGGACTACGGATCCATCGCGTGGCACGACAACCGTGCTGGTACTCTTAAGTTCAACGTCGTTTTCCAGGGTGGTAATATCAATACCCACGCGGTTTTCACGGTAAGGCGACATATAAGGCAAAATGCCGTAGCCGGAACTGCCAATCTCACCATGGCCATAGTTCAGCCGCGCCCCTTTGGCTCCGTTGGCATTGATTAGCGCCAGCGCGTCGTTATCGCCGATACTACCCGGCGCCAGCGTGATACCGCCGGAATGGATAACCATGCCGCCGTTGTAGCTTGCGGAATATTGTTTGCTGCCGTCGTCGCCGGCGGAGATCGATGTCCCCAGAGGCCCATATGGGCTGTTCCAGGTCGCATAACCGCCAATTTGGTTAATGTCGCCATAATCTCCGCCGCTGGATGAGGTAGTAACGGAGTAGCTCAGGCTGGTGTCCTTTGTGCTGCCGCTGGCAGTGGTATTTATGCTGTTGCTCCCGCTGAGGTCGGAGCGCATACCGACGTTGAGACTGGAGAAACCGGCTGTCGCGCTGTCCTGGCCAAATAGGGTGTTAAAGGGGATATTGAGGCTTAAATAGACGCTGTCGTCCTTGTCGCCATTGTCATCATAGGTTCGTTGCACGGACAAGCTATAGCTGCCGTAGCGGAAACTGTTGTTATAACCGATGCTGTAGTTTGAGGTGGCATCGCTTTCGTTCCAGTAATCCTGCCAGCTACCGCTGATATACAGTGAGCCGTATGCGCTATCGACCGTGGATAACGGTTGATTCACGCTGATCTGTACCTGGTTTTTCATCCGCTGAAAGTGGTTATACAGCTCTTCGCCGGAAGTGTAGGACTGATTCCGGTATTCGCCATGTTTGACGTCGTTAGCCAGCGAAGCCGCATCGTGCAGGCTCAAATAGTCTTCAGTAGAGAAACGGTAGGCGGCAACGTTAAACGAGGTTTTCGTCATCTCGACCATTTTGCTGTAGTTCAGGCGATAGCTCTGGCCGGTTAACGTGCCAATTTCGTCGATTTTGGCTTGCGATTGGGTAACGTCAAAGGCGAAGGCGCCGACGGACGTATTAATGGCAATCCCTAACAGTCCGGCAAAGAAGTGGTCATCCGTTGCTTGAGCGCCGAGATAACCAGTAAAGGTGTTATTAATCCCATAATACAGTGTACCGTAAGCCACATTCGGCCTGTCGCTCAGGCTATCGTCATTGAGTTCGCCGGCGCCGATATCCCAGCGAACCGAGCCCGGACGAAGCATCTGGGTGACGGAGGAAAAAGGGATCGAAAACGTTCGCTTGCTACCGTCGGACTCTTCGATGGTGACGTTCAGATCGTTACCATACCCCGTGGTGCTGATATCGCTGATTTCAAATGCGCCAGGCGGAACCGTGGTTTCATAAATCTTGTTCCCGCTCTGAGTAATGGTGACTTTGGCGTTGCTGTTAGCGATTCCGCGAACCACCGGGGCGAAGGTGGAACTGGCGCCGGGCAACATGCGGTCATCGTTGTACATGCGCAGACCGCGTAGGCTGACAGAGTCAAATGTATCGCCGCGCGTGTAGGAGTCGCCAGCGACCATTTGCGCGCGTAGCGGAGCAATATCACGCTGTAGATAGATATCCTGACTGGAATAATGGCTGCCATTATCGCTGTTCCAGTCAATATTTCCGCGTGAGCGTAAGCGCCACGGCCCCATATTCAGGCCATAATGCAGCCCCATATACGCCGTATCCGAAGTACTGCTACTGCTTTCGTTGTGCCACGCGTTGAGATCATAAGATAATAGCGCCGCCGGGATACCGTTGTCCCAAAGTGAAGGGTCAACATATCCTTGCGGGAGTTTAAGTACATACAGTTGCGGAAAGTTCAGATCAAGGGATTGTTTTCCCGTATCGTAACTCACGCTGGCGCCTGGATATTGCGCTTTGATATCAATACACGTCACCGTATCATCATGTGATTCGTTTAATTTACTGGTATCAATACCTGCCTGCGCTAATAATAGAGGCGTCAGGCAAGGGGATGCGCGCGGCGTGCCATTATCTTTAAATTCAATATCAACTGTAGTTTTTATTTTACCGTTTAAATTGACGGTCGCACGGTATTTTCCTGCAGGGATTGGGTTGCCTAAGGTATAACGGCTAACATCAATGGCGCCACCACTATTAAGCAAGAATTGCTCATTAAATTCGATGGCTTCTTCTACGTCTACGGTATCTGATTTTGAAGATGGCGCAATTTTGCCATCTGCCAGAACATATTGTGGCAACGAGACAAAGATAGCCAGAGATAATAATGAAAATCGAAACTGCATGATGAGCCCAAATCGTCAACGCCAGTACTCACTACCGGCATAATATTATTATGTAATAAGGGTGATTATCGCCGAGTTATATTGAGGCGTTATTCTCTTCCACACCACCATTATCGTTTATTGACATATATTTCACAGTGCCTGAGGTTTGGCTGTTTAGGTCGGTAACCGGCATTTCGCTACTGGAAAAGGGTAAAATAGATTTACTGCTCACCGGGAACTCTCTGGTACCGACCTTAAAGGTGACCGCGGAAAGAGAGACGTTCCACGGTGAGTTATTTTGAGCGACCAGTGCATAATTACCGTTTTGTTTTTGCAGCGACCATTTCAGATCTTTGACCGCCTGTCCCGGCGTTCCTTTTAAACCATCAGGACGGAAGAAAAGTTTAATCCGGGTACGAAATGCCAACTGTAGCTGATTGGGGGATTCCCCTTCTTTTAGTTTAGCTTTGGGGGGAATTTCCAGGGCGTTAAACCAGAACATGGATTCTTTATCTTGTGGCAAAGGTTGCCCGAGATAGGTAATACGTATTGACTGTCCTTTGTGTGGATCGACGCGCGAAACAGGGGGGGTAATAACGAAAGGCAGCTTGAGTTCTTGTGGGTTGGTTGTATCACGGCCGTCATCCAACCAGGTTTGAACCAGCAGCGGCCGTTGCCCACGATTTTCTAATGAAATAACGACATCTTTTACAGACTGCGGATAAATAATACGAGTGCCGGAAATGACAATATCAGCGCTTGCCTGAAAGGCTGCGACACAAGTCATTGCTACAATAAAGCTTTTTAAGCCGGTACTGAAGGTCAAATTACGCATGGAAATATCCACTCTCTGTTGGATCTGGCAAAACTCCTCTGACCTGACGCCAGAGGAGTGAAGCATAATGATGAGACTTATTCGTACTGCATGGTGAAAGCAACCTGCGCCTGCACAACGCCACTGCTGACTGCGCCAGTGTTCATATACGCTACGTTGTAAATCAGTTCACCGCCGCTTTCATTATTATCTGGATCCCAGGTGACGTGCTGAGTGTTGTTGGTCTGATCGATTTTGATCAGATCACTTGCACCGTTACCGGCGTTGTGCAGAACCAGGTTAACGTTGGAGGCGGCGCCTTGCAGGCCGCTTTGAGGGACCAGTGCACCAGCGGTGCTTGCGCTTGAGCCTGACCAGGAGTCAAATTGGGCGCTGGCGCCTTTTGCGCTGGCATCACAGTTCGAGAGTACCAGGGTAAACGGCGTTTTCCCCAGCGCGCTATCAACGCTGTCAGTCGAGCCGGTCACGAAGTCTTTCACAAATACCGTTGGCAGAGTAACGTTGAAATCGTTAGTTGCTGCCTGAGTATTGATTGGATCATCTTTCAGTGAGATTTGGCAGGTGTTGCCAGAAACCAGACCGTGGAAAGTAATCGTACCTGCATCGGTGTTAGCGGCTAGCGCAGAACCAGAGAATGCAGCCAAAACGAATGCAGCTAAGGTATATTTTTTAAAAGCCATGATTAATATCCATATAAAAAATATTTCTCGTCTCGAGAATGAGGTTAATTTACATAGCGTTAGCTATTAATAATATTAACTTTTTTAGTATATAGTAATACTTTCCCTTTCTAATAATTAGAATTGCTTAAATAATTTTTAATGAAAAATAATGTTATTTGTTTTCAATGGGTTGCCGTGCCTTTTTCTGCTTTCTGTATTTATGAAACGACTGGATTTTTATGTTTTAATTGAGGGGGTTCATCTATTTTGATATGATGTAAAAATAAACTTTAAAAAAATAATATTATATTCTAGATACAGTTTCTTCTAATATCATTAGCAGGCGGGAAATTGGTTTTGGTATTAAAGGTCCGAGTAATAAATATAAAAGAAGTGAAAGCCATTAATCTGCTTGTGCTTTATGTAAAACTAAACGTATTAACTTATCTTTTGCTTGCGTCACCTTTATGGTCTGTCAGCAATAAAAGTAAAGCAATAAAGTAGGTAAGCCAGATTGAACCATCTTAAATAGCCTCCATCCATAATACATTGGAGGCTATCGATGACTTAAATGAGAAGTGTAAGAATATCAGGCAACCTGGACCGGAATAGCTTTCGCGGTGCGCTTCATTTCGTTGTCGCCTTCAAAGTAGGCCACTTTCGGCCGCCAGGTACGGGCTTCTTCATCAGACATAGTGACGAAGCTGGCGATAATCACAATGTCGCCGACTTCAGCACAGTGCGCCGCCGCACCGTTCACCGAGATGATTCTGGAGCCGCGTTCAGCCGCAATAGCATAGGTTGAAAAACGTTTCCCGTTGGTCACGTTCCAGATATCAATAGCTTCGTTTTCCAGAATACCAGAGGCATCGAGGAAATCCTGGTCGATGGCGCAGGAGCCTTCGTAGTGCAGGTCCGCCTGCGTGACTTTTACGCGGTGGAGCTTGCCTTGCAGCATGGTGCGAATCATAACTTCTATACCCTGTCGTTTACCTTGGCTAAGCAGGCGCGAATGGCCTGCTTTGAGAAATTCTCAGGCAGTATTGCCTGATTTTTAACCCCTGTCTACTGGGCTAATGTAACGCTTTGATTATCGATCAGACGCGCCTGACCCAGCCAGGCGGCGGCCAGAATTACCGCTCGTTTACTGGTTTCCGTCAGTTCCTGCAGCGTGTCGGCATCACGGATTTGAATGTCGTCGGCACGGAAGCCTTTTTCATTCAATTCCTGCTCGGCAATGGCAATAATCTCTTGCAGCTCACGATTACCCGCAATCAGTTTTTCAGCGATGCCGTTCATCACTTTGTGCAGACCTGGCGCAATTTTGCGCTGCTCTGCAGTCAGATAACCGTTACGTGAGCTAAGCGCCAGACCATCTTTGGCGCGGATAATCGGCACGCCAACGATCTCAATGTCATAACCCATATCCGCCACCATTTTGCGGATCAGCGCAAGTTGTTGGAAATCTTTCTCACCGAAGCAGGCGATATCTGGCTGGATCAGGTTAAACAGCTTGCTGACGATCGTGGAAACGCCACGGAAGTGGCCTGGGCGGCTGGCGCCTTCCAGCATGGTGGAGAGACCGGGAACATCAACGAAAGTCTGGCCTTCCAGACCCTGAGGATAAATTTCTTCCACGGCTGGGGCAAATACATAATCGACTTTGCGCTTGTTCAGCTTTTCGCAGTCTTCCTGCAGCGTGCGCGGATAACGCACCAGATCGTCCGGCCGGTCAAACTGCATCGGATTGACGAAAATGCTGACGATCACCACATCTGCCCGGGCTTTTGCCTCATCGACAAGCTTCATATGGCCGTCGTGCAGGTTGCCCATTGTGGGAACCAGTGCGACGCGTTTGCCTTCCTGACGCAGACGGCGAATATGCTGGCGCAGCAGCGGCAGGGTTTCAATAATCAACACAACGAGACTCCTTAATGGAAACTGTGTTCTTCGCCCGGATAAACGCCGGACTCCACTTCAGCCATATACTGCCGTACGGCGGTGCGCATGTCGCCCGCTTCGGCAAGGAAATTTTTCGCGAATTTTGGAATATGACCGCCGGTGATGCCAAACGCATCGTGCATCACCAGGATCTGACCGTCGGTGACGTTGCCCGCGCCAATGCCGATTACCGGAATCGACAGAGCCTCAGTGACGCGCTTCGCCAGTTCAACCGGCACGCACTCGAGTACCAGCAACTGAGCGCCCGCGGCTTCTAAGGCCAGCGCATCATCCAGTAGTATCTGTCCGGCGTCGCCGCGGCCTTGAATTTTATAGCCGCCGAAGATATTCACCGACTGGGGTGTTAATCCCAGATGACCGCAAACCGGCACCGCGCGTTCGGTGAGCATTTTCACCGTATTCGTAAGCCATGCGCCGCCTTCGATTTTGACCATATTAGCGCCTGCTCGCATAACCGTGGCCGCGTTTTCAAACGCTTGTTGCGGCGTGGCATAAGCCATAAACGGTAGGTCGGCGAGCAACAGACAGTTGGGCGCGCCACGGCGTACGGCGCGGGTGTGATAGGCGATATCCTCCACGGTGACCGGCAGGGTAGAGTCGTGCCCCTGAATTGTCATGCCCAGGGAGTCGCCCACCAGCATCACGTTGATGCCAACATCGGCGAACAGTTTGGCAAAGCTATAGTCGTAGGCGGTAATCGTCGCGAAGCGCTTTTTCTCTTGTTTGCATTTCTGCAGCACAGCGATAGTAGTGGGTTTGCTCATAACCTCTCCGGCCATAATATTGATGAATAGAATGGCCGCATTGTAGGGGAATGAAGCGGAATAGCGTTAGCCCTTTGTGGGAATCTTATCGACCACCACTTAAACAGTCATCAGGGATAGTCGATGGTAAAAACACCGTTCGCTTTGAAATTTCCAGACCCAATTGACTGGGTTCCATCACGTTTAAGCGTGGCCAGGAAGTTGAGAGTTTGAGACTGGACCTTCCCGTTTTCGCTGCTGCCGTAGATATTATCATCGCCGGAAGTATCGCGCTGATCGTTATAGACTGATGTTGGGTCGTTTGGAATCATTACCATTTGTGAGCTATAGTTATTGGCCGCGCCGCTGATCTCCAGCCCCACGCCGGTGGCGTTATTCATCGTGAGAATATTGCCAAGCAGGGTAGGCGTTTTGGCCATCGTGGTGGTGGTGAGCGTCACATTAATATTGCGCAGACCCTTGCAACCTGCCAACTGGATGGAAAATGGAACAGCAGTGGCACCGTTGATAATGTCGTTCGGACTGTAGCGGCCCAGATCGACAGTGGTGCCGCTAACGGTGCTACCGCTGGCGACGGGCTGTGTGGTGCAGGTGGGCTCCGCGATGGTTACTGAGCTAATATCAAAGGTTACATTCTGATAAAAACTATTAACGCCTGCCGCTGGGTTTTCATTCCAGATGCGGAGATGATAGTCGCCGTTTTTGAGCAAGGTGATCTTTGAATTGCCTGGTGTATAGGTTTGATCGGTATAAAAGGTGATTGCGGCATAAAACGACAACCCACCCCAGGTATAGTAATGCCCTGGTCCTGATAAATCTGGCCCTGTACATCCCCTTCCGTTACCCGCACTGACTGAAATCAGGTTGTGCATGATGCCGTTTTGCATTGCCGTTGATGGACCGCTTACCTGCAGAACGTACGAATGGAAGCTGCGTAGCGTGAGTGAGAAATAGAGACCCGTAATGTTCGTCTTAAAAATATCGACTCCGCCGTAGCTTCCTGCGGAAACGAGGCCAGACTCGATGGACAGGGCACCCGTAGTGCTTTGGCCCTGCTCTGAAACGTAGCAGAAAAGGCTATTATCTGCTGATGCTGAGCCATGAGAGTCGTTCCAGTTGATGGTGACGTTAGCAGGCGCCAGCTCGTTTGTCCGGCTGAAGTAGACGGTGCGTCCAGCAGGATAGATGAGCTTATAGGTACCATCTCTTGATGGGCCATCATATTCATAGTTCTGCTTACCGTTGCCTAATACGAAAGTATCCGTCTGGGCACAGGCTGTGGCAGAAAAAAATATCTGTATTATTAAATACATTGATAAAATGAAGGGAAATGACCTCTGCCATCCTCTGTTTTTATCATATTGCATCGGCGCGCTCCTTCTCATTGAAATCTCCTTCTCAAGCCGGTGAATTTTTACTCATAATAAACTGACACCAGCACGCTGGACTTCACCGGGCCGCTGACAATTGACTGCCCTGGCTGCACCTTCTGCATCCGGGCGTAAAACGAATAGCGGCTATCGGCGTAGTCGGCGGCAGTGACGTCATATTGGCTGCGCGGCGTGCCGTCGGTGTTCATCACGTTATAGATATTGTTGGCATCGTTAATGGAGAAAATCACCACCCCCACATTTTTTGCTCCATTACTTTCATCGTTGGCGAAAATTTGCATAGAGCCGGGGGCAAAGCTGCCGGACAATGGGGAGAAATGCAGGATAATTTTCGACGGATCTTTGCCGCTGACCGGCATGCAGTCTTTCACGTGCACATAGAAGGTGCTGCCGCCATCGTATAGATCTTCGGCGGTGATGCCGCTGGCGAAGTAGTCATAGCCTTTGGTGCCCAACTCAACGAGCCCATTATTGTCAAGTGAGACTTCACAGCTGGTATTGACAATATTGGCTTTGATTTCCACATCGGTATCAGCCTGACTTAGCGAGGCCAGCAACGATAAGCCGATGCCGACAGCGCCATACAATAATTTGCTCATCACATGTTACTCATAGGTAATGGTGAACAGGCCCTGGGTAGAGAAGGAGCCGGTGTGTAAATCCGCGACGGTGCTGCCGGAGGCGAGCACGATGCGGGCGCTGAGCGGCATGACGACCGTGGTTTCATCGCTGGCCTGCGCCAGATCGATCAGTTGCTGCGCCGGGTTGGCGCAGCTTAGCTGTTTGCTGCCGCTGCTACCCGGCGTTGAGGTGGTCCACACCTCGGCAGAGACGTTTGCCGCGTCGTTGCTACCGTTTAAGGCATTGCGGAATCCATTGCCGCCGCCGGAAGCGCCATCGCAGCCGGTTTTTGCCGTCAGGGTGACATTCGCCTGCTTTTTAGCCAGACCTACGCAGTCGCTGAATACCAGCGAAAAGGCGCGTGAGTTGGTTTTATTCACAACCTGCGGAATATAAACGTCGCCAATATCAACAATCCCGTTCGCTTTGCCGCTGTCGTCGTGCAGCGTGGCCTGGCAGGTTGACGGCGTAATGGTAGTGGATACCGTCATTTCCAGTGAGTTTGTGCCCGCGTAGCCCGGTGCGGCGGCAAGGAGAATAGACAGTGTGCTACATAGCCGAATGAGATATCGCATCAACGCAGCCTCCCGCTTATTTATAAGTAAAGGTAAAAATGGCCTTAGCCTGAAAATCACCGGTTGTCGGTGACACTGAGGTACTTGCGCGGCGGAAAAAGGCGCTTAGCTCCATACCGTCGGCAATTTGGCTCTGGCTCCAGTCGGTTTGTTGCGTGCCATCGAGTCTCAGCCGGCTGCTGTCGTCACTGCCGGCGGGCTTAAAGCCTAGCCCAACGTTTTCAGCGTTTCCCTCGGTCAGGTCGTTTTTTATCATGAAGTTGGTCGTCGACAGCGTGACGCCTTTGATGGTCATCGCGATTGAAGCGATTGCGTTGTTGCACTCCTCCGGCTTGAGCTTAAAGCTGCCCTCGGTGCTGGCGGTGGCCTTAAGCAGTTCGGCGATCCCGATATTGGGAATAGTGAGCGCATACTGTGCGTCGCTACCGCTGAGCGATGCATTACTAAGGGGGCTGACCTTCATGAGACAGGTCGTTTCTTCAATGACGGCGGTGAAGTTAAGACTCAATCCCTGAGTACTGCTAAAGGCTGACTGTGTCAGCAGCGCGCTGGTGAGTGCCAGTGAGTTGACTACGTGGTGTGTTCTCATCCTGTGTCCTCGTAATCTATTGCATCTTGCAAGGGACGGCGTTGAAAATGGTGGTTTTACCCACCACCTTTTTATTGCCTGATGTGGTCTGGTAGTGCAATCGGCAGCTCTGCATTTTATTCTGCTGATTCCAGCGCACCTCCAGCTCGCCGCTCTCATTGATTCCACGAACAAATGCCTGGCTACCCTGACCAACGGTTCCCAGCAGAGTATTGTTCATATCGAAGACTTCGGCGGTAAAAGGAACCGGCTGGCTATCACTACGGATAAGGTTAATAATTGCAGAGCGCCCCTGGTCAGTTTCGAACTGACTCACCACCACCGCACCACGCCGTGGAATCACGGTCGCACTGGTGCTTTTCATTTCAATATCATTATCCAGCTCGTTAATATCGAGCGAGACGAGATTTTCCCTGTACGGTGTTAACGAACTGCCAATACCGTAACCGAAACGGTCGATAGTGCTGTTACCATAATCGATGCGCGCACCCTCCGCGCCTGGTGCATCAATAAGGACCAGCGTATCGCTATCGCCAAAGCTCTGGTTGCTGAAGGTGAGTCCTCCGCTGTGCAGCACAAAGCCCCCGTCGGTATTTAAGGAATACTGACGCGAGCTGTCGTTGCTGGCGGAAGCTGACGCGGCGATACTGCCATAGTCGGAGTCGTAGCTGACGTAGGAGCTGATGGTGGAGAGATCTTTCTCCTCTTTCTCCATGTCGTAGGCGGTACTGACGCTGTAGCTCCATCGGTTATCGGCGCTGTAACCATTGGCGCTGGTATTGAACTGATTACTGCCATCGAAATCACTGCTGATGCTGCTGTTTAGGGTGTGAAAGCCGCCCTTGTCTCTGTCAGTACCGAGCAATTTATCCAGGGGGATAGTCACGCTCAGATAGATGGAGTCATCACGTTTATCGTTTTCATCATATGTCCGTTGCAGGTTGATGCTATAGCTGGCCCAGCCCAGGCTGTTGCTGTAGCCCGCTGAGAAACTGCTGCGGGAATCATTGGTCACCCAGTAGTCGGCCCAACTGCCATTCAGATAGAGTGAGCCGTAGTTTGTGTCTTCGCTTTGCAGACTTTGATTGAGGCTGATCGTGAACTGATTTTTCATTCGCGAATAGCTGTTCATGCCGTGATCAGTGTTATCGTTACTGTGTTTGACATCATCAATAATGCTTAGCGCATCGTTCAGACCGAGATAGTCTTTTGTCGAATAGCGATAAGCGGCGATGTTTAACGAGGTGTCCGTCGGCGCGAAGAATTTATTCCACGATACGCGATAGCTCTGACCGCGATAGGTTTTATCGTCAGGAATGTCGGTCTGAGATTGGGTTATGTCAAAAGATACGGCGCCGACTAGAGTGTTCATTCCAAGTCCCAGTAACCCGGCAAAATAGCCATTATCTGTGGCCTGAATACCGCTAAAACCGGTGAAGGTACTGTTAAAACCGTAATAAAAGGTGCCCTGAGCCAGACCCGGCTCATCATGCAGGCTGTCGTCATTGACCTGGCCTACACTGAGGTCCCATTTGCCGACTCCGGGATGCATCATTTGCACCAGCGATGAAAACGCCTGGCTAAAGCTGTGTTTCGAGCCGTCGGCTTCAGTAATGGTGACTTCTAAATCGGCGCCATACCCGGATGGCGAAAGGTCATCAATGACAAATGGTCCTGGTGGTACTGTGGTTTCGTAAATTTTATAGCCGTTCTGCGTGATGGTAACTTTGGCGTTACTGTTGGCTACGCCACGGATTGTTGGCGCATAGCTGGCAAGCTGTGGTGGCAGCATCTGTGATTCACTATACAGGCGAACACCGCGTATATTGACAGTGTCGAAAGCTTCGCCGCTGGTACCGGATTCACCGATGACCAGTTGGGAACGCAGTGCGGCGATATCCCGCTGAACATAGCGGTTCTGATACTCAATATTGCTGTCGCCGTCTTTTTGCCAGGAGTAGTTGCCTTGGGCGCGAAAATGCCATGCGCCAAGGTTAATGCCACTGTTAAAACCAGCGTAAACGCTGTCTTCAGTACCATAGTTGTTTTCATTTTTCCAGGCGCTGATGTTGTAGGACAGCATTGCAGCAGGGATGCCATCATCCCATAGAGAGGGATCGACATAGTTGGCGAAGCCTTTTTGTACCCACATTTGCGGGACGCCAATATCCAGTCGCTGGTCGCCGCCGTCGTAATGGCTTTTCGACAGAGGAATCGCTTTTGCCAGGTCAAGGCAGTTGTTAACGCTTTCTTCGCGTTTCAACAGTAGCGCCTTTTCGGGCAGATCGTCAGGTATGCGGATATGCAACTGGCTTAATATTTTGGGTGTAATACACGCCTGCGTTTTGCCATTATTTGCAATATCAATAAATTCGACCTTTAGTGTGGTCACCAGATCGTTATTGACATAGCCGCTGACATCATAGAAGCCGGGAGCAATGGTATTACCGTCGGAATAACGACTAAGGTCGACTTTACTGGAACCTGGGCCCATTAAAAAGGAGCTGTCAAATTCAATCGTTTCGTTTTCGGCCCAGGCACAGACGCTGCCGGATAATAGCGTAAAGACAATAAAGCGAGCCAGGAAAGTGACCCTGAAATTTTTTGACAGCTGTTTCATTGGCGCATCCGAAAGTTTATAGGTATAGGTAAGCGTTAAATATCCACCTTGCCGTTGATTGCACCGCCGAAATCACTAATCGCGATATAGTTAATACTTGATTTGGCGGGCGCGCCTGTTAAGCCAGGAATGATGAAGTCGGCTTCTCCTTTGGGAGCAACCATTGAAGAGGAAACGGCATATTTTCGCCCGCTGACAACGGCTTCGACTTTATTAAACGAAATGTAATAACCAGTGGGATTTGTGACGTGAAGTACCGTTTTCCCCGCATTCTGTTGTATACGCCACTGTAATTTCTGCGGCGCTTCTGACGCGGCACCCTCCAGTCCTTCCGGGCGATAAAACAGTTTAATACGTGTACGAAAAGCTAATTGCAGGACGTTTTTTTCATTCACGTCAGCGTCTTTCATTTTGGGCGGCACTTCAAGCACGTTAAACCAGTAGATGCTTTCGCGATCTTTCGGTAATGCACGACTGCCAGTGTAGGTTAATTTTACCGTCTGTCCGCGTCCTGGTTCGATGCGGGACACCGGTGGAGTTGCGTTAAAAGGCACATTAATGGTGCTGGGGTCTGCATTTGAGTCGCCGTCATCCAGCCAGTTTTGTACCAGCGCTGGAGTTGAACCTTTATTCTCCAGACGGATGGTGGTGTCCTTTTGTGACTCTTTATAAACAATACGAGTGCCGGAAAGGACAATATCTGCGAACACGGGTTGAATAGCTGATAGTGAAGTAATGGTAAAGATGACACAAAAAAGAGAGCGACACGTCCTGGTCATAATTGTTCCTCCATGAGGGTAAATAAGGAGGAGGATCATGTTGAAGCACACGCTCTTCCTCCTGTGAAACACGAATGATTAGTCGTAGGTAACGGTATATGCTGTGTTAGATTTGACGTAGCCTGCGGTTACAGGGACAGCACCAGACTGCTTAACGTAAGAAACGACAAAGTTAAATTTCGCCACGCCGTCAGTATTAAAAGTTGTATTGTGAATGTCGGCAGCGTCATTTACTTTGACCTGGGTATAGGCCAGCGCGGCGCCGGAGTTATCGACCTGGTGGATCGCCAGGTTAACGCCAGTTGCCGGGTTGGTGATGGAGTCATCGTTGTTGAGCGTTCCATTGCTGTTGCTGAAGAACGTCGAGGCCATGCTCAGGTGCGCATTCATATTTGTGTTAGTTTTTCCGCAGTCAACGGTAATATAAAACGGTTCTGGCTGAATACCGACGGCACT